>NZ_JBQRUW010000044.1:0-14404 GCF_052663305.1 Streptomyces cyslabdanicus | reverse complement strand
CTCGGTGAGAGGAGACTCACCGAGCCGCACGGGGCACGGAGCCGCGGTGACGATCCGGCCGTCTCGGGCGTGTGCCGCCGCGTGATCAGATGGGCAGGGTCGCGGCCAGCGGCGCACCGATCTGGATGTCGAGGTAGGCCACGAGGTCGTCTGCGTTGAGACCGCTCTTACGTGCGTCGATGATCACGACCGTTCCGGCCACGATGCCGGCGAAGCTGGTGCCGGTCCGTCGGGACTGTTCGATGCGTGCCGTGACGGGACGGCGGACCGCCTCGGTGAGAAAGGTGAGGCCGTGCGGGAACTCCACGCTGAGCAGGTGTAGTTGCCGCCCGGACTCGATGCGGCTGCCGATGCCGAACCGGGCCGAGACGATCCGGTCACCATGGAGGGTGACATCGAAGTAGCCGTTCGACTGGGTGCGATTGCAGTGCTGCTGGGGTGGATAGAAGCAGTCGTAACCACCGGCGCGAAGATCATCGACAGCGGAGCTCATCGAGGTCGCGTAGTGATCGGAGCCGAACGGCCAGCGCCGTACGGAGGTGTTTCGGGCGGTGACGACCAGTCCGTTGAGCCAGTCGTACCTGTACTCCGCGCGTGCGTCGTGCCACCCCGTCCGCGGCGTATCGTCGCCGCGAAGTCGGTGATTGTCGTCGAAGTGCTCGATTTCCTCCCGCACGCGGTCGCCGGAGCCGGGCCAGACCGCGGTCAGCGTTGGTGCCGCGGCCACGGCGACCTCGTGCTCCTCGTGGTCCGCCTCGGTGGACGGGAACCACGCCCAGACAAGTCTGTCGTCGCGGTCGAGCAGGAACTGTGCCACCTGCGGGGAGACTGTGTCCTCCTCGTCGTCCTCCTCGTCGCGGTGGGCGACCCGGCACCACAGGGCACGGCCGTCCGCATTGGCTCGGACCTGCGCACAGAACCAGCCGGCCTCCCTCAACGGTCGAGTGAGAGCCCCTGCCACACCGTTGGGCGGGACCGGCTCGGCCCGCGAGTTCTCAGCCGCCGCGCGGTGCTTGTAAACGCCGGCCGGCGGAAGGGGCGGCGGCTCGTCCCATCGGGTGCAGCCCGTCAGCGCGAGCAGGCCGAGCATCGTGATCGTCAACGCCGCGAAAGTCGCTCGGCGGACCGGTCGATGTCGGCTTCCGCGTAGGGCAAGCCGGACGCCGTCTCGCATCACCACATGTTCAGACCATGCCATGTCTGCCCCCCAGGTAATCGGCTGGCCTCGATCATGCCGCAACCGCCCCGGGGCGCCCCACGAGCCGGCCGCCCTCGAAGCGGGCTCCGGCGCGGACGAGAGCGAGGAGGGGGGCGTGCACGGCCCGCCACCTCTGCCGGGCTCCTGGGTCAACCGCGTGACCGTCGCTGTTTCTGCCGCGGCACTAGCTCCTGCGGGCCACGCAGCGACCTACTGAACTCACATCCGTGATGTCGGCCGGTCGGAGAGGTGTCCGGCTCGGGGATGGACCCGTGGTGCCTCTGTTCACCAGACTGGGCGGATGACGACCAGCCCAGCCCCTGCCACTGCGCTCCGTGCTGTTCTCTTCGACTCGGGCGGTGTTCTGATGCAGCCGATCGGCGGACGCTGGAACCCGCGAGCCGATTTCGAGGAGACCGTCCTCGTCCATGCCCCGTCCATCACACCGCAGCAGTTCGCTGCGGCCATCGCCGCGGGCGACCACTTCTTCGCCGCCTCGTCGTCAACACCCGGCTACGACGACTACCACCGGGTGGTGCTCCGTCATCTCGGCGTGGACGCAACCCCGGAGCTGCTGGCCGACCTGCGACGTGAAGTTCCACCGTCGACGTTCCTGGAGACCTACCCGGACGTCGAAGCGACCCTGGAAGGGCTGAACCGGCGGGGAGTACGGATGGCCGTGGTGTCGGATGCCTGGCCCAATCTGCCCGACCTCCACGCCGGGCTGGGGATCAGCCGATTCTTCGAGGCGTACGCGATCTCAGCCGTCCTTGGCTGCAACAAGCCGGACCCACGCATGTACCATCACGCCAGCACGGCGCTGGGCCTCGCTCCTGCGCAGTGTCTGTTCGTGGACGACGACCCCGACCTGGTGACGGCGGCCATCGGACTCGGCTATGCGGGACGCACGATGTGCCGGGACTCGGCCGTCTCGGACGTGCCGTCCATCACTTCCCTGACGCAATTGCTGGATCTCTTCTGACACATCCGACAGGGTCAGCCGCCGAAGCGTAGCCCCGTCCCGGTGAGGCAGCCGTTCAGCACGTCGCTGCGGTACGGGAGCTGTCGTAGGCCGCCCCGCCGGACGGCGGCGATGAGGTCCTCGGGGCCGGTCCCGCTCCAGGACGGCGAACAGCTCGTCGCTCAGCAGCGGCAGCGAAGCCGGACCCTCCCGCCGCGATCGCCAACGGCGGATCGCCTCGCCGAGCAGCACGCCGAGCAGCACGCAGATCCCTATGACCATGCGCGCAGTAAAACAGGTTGGTGACTGATCGCCAAAGGTTCGAGTCCGCTGGCGGCAGTGACTTGATCGCCTGCATTGAGGGGCTGCGACTCCACGAGCGGTCGGCCTAGCGACTGTGGCATGGACCGCCCGTCGCTAGGAGCGCCGGCTGGCCGTTGTCGGTAGGGGTTCAGGTGACTTCAGCGGGGTGTCTGGGAACGGAAGCTGTGGCCGAGCTCGGGGCCGAGTCCGTAGTAGTGGCGAAAGTTGTAGATCAGCGGGCTCCACATGGCCGGGTCGACGTGCTGAGAGCCGGGGACGACAATGCGCGGATCGGCGTGGACCTTGAGCACATGGGCTTCGACGATGAGGAACCCGCCGGAGACGTCAGGCTGGACCCGGGCAGCACGGGCCTCCAGTTGCAGGGGGCATTCGGCGACCCGGGGCGGCCGGACCAGCTCGGAGGGCTCGGGTTGCAGGCTCGCCGCCGCGAACTTGTCCCGCTCGAATCGGAAGCCACCTCGCTTGTGCACGGGCACGGGGGTGCGCCCGGTGAGCGGCGCGAGCTGTTCCACCGCCGGCCACTGAGTCGGCGCGGGCAGGTTGATCACGAGCTCCGGTCGACTGCGGAGATTGTGCGCGGTCTGCCCCTCGACCCCCACGCCCAGGACGACCACCTGGCCCAATGCCCAGGACGAGGACATCGGCGCAAGGTTGAAGGAGCCGTCCTCGTTCTCCGTGGAGAGCAGCACGACCGGTGTTCCGAAGTACAGGATGCTCGGCGTGATGGTCACGTGATCCGCCGAGATGTCGGCGGGCGCGCTGCCCGGCGTCATGGTGTTCATGGGATTCGACGGTAGGGCGGGGACTCTTCGGCGCGCGCCGAAGGATCGCTGGTGGATGATGGACGATGATGAACAGCCGTGACGCGCATGTCGAGGGCCCGGACCTGGCCGCCCTGGCCGGTCTTCTGGCCGACAGCACCCGCGCAGGGTTCTGCCTTGCGCTGCTGGACGGCCGGGCATGGACCGCGATCGAGTTGGCCCGCCACGTCGGGGTGGCTGCCTCGACCGCGACCGAGCACCTGAACCTCCTTGTCACTGGAGGGTTGCTGGCACAGGAGCGTCAGGGCCGTCATCGCTACGTTCGCCTGGCCGACCCCGCCACGGCGGAACTGATCGAGAACCTTGGTTCCATGGCTCCTCGACGAACCGCCCCGCCCCACTCGCTGCCGGCTGTCAACCGCAGCCGAGCGCTGGCCCGTGCCCGCACGTGCTACGACCACCTCGCCGGCGCCCTCGGGGTCGCGATCACCACGGCCATGACCGATCGGGGACTACTGGACTGGGACCAAGGGCTGGCACTCACCGGCAACGCGACCGCCTGGCTGGACGAACTCGGCATCACCCTTCCGCCCGACAAGCGACGTCCGCCTGTCCGCTCCTGCCTGGACTGGACGGAACGCCGCCCCCATCTGGCCGGCACCGTCGGTGCCGCCGTATGCCGTCACGCCTTCGACTCCGGCTGGATCACTCGGATCGGCACCAGCCGAGCCGTCGCTCTCACCGACACCGGCCGGCGCGCGTTCCGGAACCACCTCGGCCTGTCCGACGACTGGTCCGTTACTGACCCACGCTCCTAGCCTGACCGCAGCCGTGGGCGAGGAGGCCGCTGGTGGAGCGCACGTCGTAGGCGCGGATGCGCACCGCGTCGGGGTCTTCCGGTGGTGGCTGCTCATGCTCACAGAACCACAGATGAACCAGACAGCGGCGATAGTCGACCATTCCGCGAAGGTCCGGAGGGCCCGGGCATCGGCCATGTCGTTGCCATCCGCTCGGATGTGACCGTCCACCCGCACGACGTCCAGCCGGTCACGCCGGCGTGATCCGGCAACGGCCGCAAGCCTCAGCCCTGCTACCGCGACAAACCGTCTTCGGTGGTGACGCTGTTGGTCGAATGGCCCGAGCAGGCCGAAGAACCCACCGACTGGCGCTCGGCGCTGGCGGCTTGGCGTGACGCGTTCGATGAGGGCTTGGTCGGCGGGCCCGGCGGGTTCAGCCCTCGTACGTGAATTCGTCGTGCGGGCTGGTAGGCGACGTGGCCACGCCGACCGTCACGGTGACGTCCACCGACTTCGGCTCGACCAGTTCGTGCTTCGGCACCGTCGCGACGATCTCGGTCGGACTGTTGACGGTGAACCCCGCGGCGGGAGTCTCCTCAAACCGCACGGCAACGGCCCACTTCTTCTTGGCGTCGAAGCCCGAGCCGGTGATGGTGACCTGGTTGCCGACCTTCCCGCTGGACGGGCTGACCTCGCTGACTACGACGGGCGCGGGTCCGTCGTAGGCGAACTGCCCCAGCGGAACGGCGGGCGATGTGCCGAGGTTGGTGGTGACACGGACGTCGACGATGCCGGTCCCGTCGGGAGCGCTCGCGATGATCTGCTTACCGGACGTGTCGAGGCTGAACTTGGCGCACGGGATGGGGCCGAAGTCGACCTTACTGTCCTTGTCGAATCCGCTGCCGGTGATGGTGACCTCTGTCTCTCCCTCTCCGGCGGTGGGGTTCACCGCGGTCACCATCGGCCCGGCAGGGACGTTGGGTGCGCCCAGCAGGTCCAGGTATGTGGAGTTGGCGTGCTGGAACGCGACCTGGCCCAGGAAGTCTGCGGTGGTCTGGTTGACGAGCGTCTTGTCGTACTTGGAGTAGTTCGGGTTCAGCGGCTTTTCGGTGCCGGGCTGGACGTATGCGTTGCCCTTCCGGAGCCCGGTGATCACATCCAGCAGGCCCTTCACCTCTGCGTTGGCCTTCGGTCCCGGTAGTTTCGGGTCCCAGTACCAGTGGTCCCTGGCGTACAGCAGATCGGACTCGACCCAGGCCTGCGGGACCATGTCGTACTTGTTGAAGTAGCGCTCGTTCAGAGTCCACGGCCGGGAGTTGACGTAATCGGCGAAGCTCTGCAGGCCGGCGGTGGGGGCGGCGAAGGTGATGAGCGCGAACTTCGGATTGTTCGGAAACGGGGGCTGGGCTTGGAGGTACGTGGCCAGCATGGTGGCGATGCAGCCGCCGAGGCTGTGGCCGGTCACGTAGACCGTCGGCTGGGGCTTTGCGGACGCCAGAAGGCTCTTGAGTGCTTGTGTGAGGGTCGGGCCACTAAGGGGGCGCGCGGTGGCGATCTGAGTGAACGCGGCCATGGCGCCGGCCGAGACAGCGATGTCCTTCGATCCGCCCGCGGTGAACGGCACCACCGTGCCGACGTCGAGGTCCTCCATCATGTCGATCGGATTGGCGATCGTGCCGCGCACGACCACGGCGATCTGGCTCAGGTCGGAATTCGACGCGATGTACGCGAGGTTCGCGTTGTCCGGGCTGAGCGCCAGCCACATCAGCGCCCACTTTCCGCCCGTGGCGAGCGTCGAGTCCTTCAGTTGCGCGGTGATGCCGAGGCTGGCGCGCCGGCTCTGGTCTTGCAGGGTTTCACCCGACGGGCGCGGGGTCGCAGCAGTGGCGGCGATTGCGGCGAGGGTCATAGTGACCTGGGCGGGGGTCGGGTCCGACTGGGTCGCGTTCGTCATACGTGCTCCTTGCGTGTCACCGGGGTCGAAGTGGGCCGCGGCGGCCGCACCGTACGCGCCTGTGGGATCACTGGGTCGCGGACCCGTGTCGGTGTGCCACTCCGACTGTCGCGTTGATCGTATTCATCCCGTTTCGCGGTGCAGGCCGCCCGAGAATTCCGCGGCTCCACGAGGCACCCGGCTCCCCACCGTGCCGCGGGAGCGGCACATCACGCTCCTCCGTGGGACTCGGCCTCACCGTGGCCACGAGCTGCCGGGGCGCTGCCTGCCCGCTAATCCCAGTCTGCTTCTCGAGCGCCGCCCTCGCGACCCCAGCATGCCGTCACTGCCCGGATCACTGCCTTCGAGCAGGTCATCGACCGCATTCGACGCTGCTTGGCTGCCCTTCCTCCCGCAGCGGCAGGTGGTGGCGGTTTGGGAGCTCCGGAGGCGCGGGGCGCGTTGACGCCGGATCATGTGCGGTTGGCAGCAGCCTCGGCGGGCCGGTCGGTGCGGACGGTGCAGTGGTGGCTGCAGACGGCCCCGCGTGGAGGGCCGTACCGGTCCCAGGCCGCGGCAGGGGTTCACGGTGACCGTCGACCTTCACGCACGGCTGGCTGTGAAGACTCGCTTGTCGCGCAGGAGGGCCCACAGCACGCCGGCCCGCCGACGGGCCAGGGCGATGATGGCCTGGACGTGTTTGCAACCTTCGCCCCGCTTCTTGAGGTAGAAGTCCCGGTTCGGCCCCTCGCGAATGCTGCTGGTCTGCGCGGACATGTAGAACACCCGGCGAAGGCGGCGGTGGTAGCGCTTGGCACGGTGGAAGTTGCCGGTGTGCCGACCGGAGTCGCGCGGGACCGGCACCAGCCCGGCAGCGGAGGCCAGGTGGCCCGCGTCCGCGTAGGCCGTCTGGTCATCAGCGACAACAACGAACTCGGCACCGAGGATGGGACCCATTCCTGGCAGGGGCTCGATGATCTCCGCCTGAGGGTGGGTGCGGAAGGTGTCGCGGATCTGCTGGTCTATGCGCAGCGCTCTGACGCGCACATACTGACGCGGGTGGCCTCAACCGCAGGTAGCTGATCTTGCCTCCAGTGGGATCACCCCGCGCCACCGTGTTGATCAAGGGCTGTGGGGCGTTCGGTGTGCCCGTAGGATGAAGGGCGCCTACGCCCGGCGAAACGGACGCCGGACTCCCCGAGGCCACGGTCCCACCCACCCAGGCACGTGAGGCCTGACAGGGCCCGAAGGCCCGCGAGTAGTACCGGAGAAACCGCGATGACCGGCTCTCGACTGGCCAAAGCACTTGTGGCCGTCCTCTCCTTCACCGTCCTGGCGCTGCTCAGCCTTTACATGGTGGGGACGTTGGCCGCGGACTCCACTCTGGGAACCACCGCCCGAGCAGCCGTGGGCGGTCTCCTCGCCGGCGCGACCCTGGGCCTGATCAGGTACCTGACGGGCCTCGCTCGTGCCGGCCGCCAGAGTAATGAGGGCAGTTGAGATGCTGTTTGCGAGAGTGCGGCAGGCCGCGTCGCCGGATGGCCGGCCGGACCTCCACCTGCGGCGCTGGTGCACGGAGGTCCGCGCTTGTCCGCCGCTGTACGTCGGCGTTGTCAACGCAGTGGGACACTCACCCGGGATGCGCCTGCCGACGGCCCGGACCCGCCACCAGGAGCCGCACAGGTGCGTTCACCTGGCAGCATGCGGCCAGCGTGAGGGCATCAGCGAGCGGGCTTCTGAACGTCGGCTCGTCGCCCCGCGCGAGGATGGCTCCGCCCACGTCCAGGAGGTCGATGGACTCGGGCTCCAAGTGGCCCGCCGCAGTGGTAGAACCGTCATCGCGAGCACATCCGCGAACCGCGGCTCGCTGACCGGCGCCGTCATGATGAACTCCGGGCCGTGTCCCTGATGGTGGGCCCGCGTCCAGCATCCGGCCGTCACGTAGGTCCAGAAGTTGCCACGTGGTCCAGGGGTTCGTGATCCGCCGTCCCCCCCCGAGTGCCCGGCGAAGAACTGGCGCACGTGTCGATCAAGTGCTTCGTGAGCCAGGATGTCAGTGGCGTGATGTTCACTGAGCCTCATGGAGGATTCGGAAGTCGTTGCCGCCATCTGGAAGACCATCGACTCATTCGTCGTGGGTGGACCACCGGTCATTCTTGAGGCGCCGGGGGGCACAAGCCTGAAGGAACTGCTTGCCGAAGTGGGCCGGTGGGCAGGCAGGCCCCGCAACCTCGCCGCGGACGGTTTCACCGACCCGTCACTCACTGAGCGCACTGGACTGCCGCTCGTCGAGCCGTTCGGGGACGAGCTGCAAGAGATGCGGGGCTGGGCCTACAAGTCTCACTGGATCGGTTGCGGCAGCATCGGCACCTCACACCGAGAGCGCGTGGTCGTGGTGATCGCCCATCGTGAGGACCCTGCGGTCACCGGGTTCCCCGAGGGTGCCTCCTGGGCCGAGAAGCTGTGCATCCTCACCGGCTGGGTACCGGTGCCGCAACCGGCCGTCGACTGGCCTGCCGTCGAGGCCGATCTCGGCACCCCGCTGCCGAGGGATTACAAGGAGATCGTCGACCTCTTCGGTCCGGGTGGCTTCGACGAGTACGTCGACCTCCTTGTCCCCGGAGCCCTGGGCATGGACCTCGTGGTGTGGGCCAAGAGCGATGGCGATGCCACCGACCTGTGGGAGCCCTATGCCGGCTACCCGGCACCGGGGGGTCTCTTGAGATGGGGGTCGTCGGAGCAAGAGCTCGATTTCGTCTGGCAGACCGGGACGGCCGATCCGGCCGACTGGCGCGTTCTCGTGGGCGAGTTCGGCGACTGGGAGCGATTCGACTGCGGTCTGGGTGAGTTCCTCTTCCGCATGCTCACAGACGTGCAGTACGGGTTCCCCACAAGCCACCTGCACGCTCACTTCTTTGAAAGGCACGATCTCCGATCCGTTGAGGGATGACTCAGCCGCAGCGCTCCTCGCGCCACGCTGAGCATCGGCATGCACCCAAACCTGCAGCAGACCCGCTTGCCGGTCCGCGATGGAGCGCATGACCTTGGCGGCTGATGCCGCCACTTCAGCCAGCGGAGTCAAGGAAGGCGGCGTAATCATCACGGCGCCCGCAGTCCCGGTACCGGCGAGTCTCCCCCGAGTCTCCAGGCGTGCGGGCCCCGTCGGGAGGGAACTCCCGGCGGGGCCCGCACGCCCGTGTGCTCAACGCGCTTCCGCAGCCACCGGCTTGGGGATGAGGAAGGACGTCACGACGGCGACGGCCATGATGGCCGCGCCCGTGATCATGGCGGTGGTGTAGTCGCCGGTCGACGCCGGGTCCGCGGGGGCCGCCGCGGTCTTGACCGCGTACAGCACCGCGAAACTCAGACCGGCGCCGAGGTTGAACGCGCCCGCGTTCAGACCGGGCAGGAACCCGGGGTTGTCACGCGGGGACAGCACGATGCCGAGCCCGTTGAGCACGATGTTCCCGATCCCGGCGTAGGTGATGCCCACCAGGATGGACGCCGTCAGCAGCAGGGCCCGCGAATGGCCGTGCAACGTGAGGATCATCAGGACGACGGTCGCCGCGGCCCCGATGAGGCCGATGCGCAGGATCCGCCCGTAGCCGAAGGTGGCGGACAGCCGACCCGCGATCGGTCCCATGGCCAGTCCGGCCAGCGCGTACGGCGTGAGGGTCCACCACGCCGACTGCTGTGCGGACATGCCCAGTCCGGCCTGCGCGTCCTCGGCGAACGCCGGGATCAGCCCGTTCATGACGGCGAACACGCCGGTCATGGTGAGCACGGTGGTCAGCAGCAGCGCCCAGGTGGAGCGCTGGCGCAGATGGTGCGTGGAGACCAGCGGATGGCCGCTGCGGTCCTCGGTGCGCCAGAACAGCGCGAAGGCGGCCGCGGCGACGACGACGAGCAGGGCGATCAGCGGCCAGTTGGCCGCGGCGAGCTTTCCGGCCTCGTTCAGCGCGATGAGCAGCGAGCCGACCGAGACCACGAGGAGCACGACGCCGGGCCAGTCCATGCGCTGGTCGACCGGCGCCCTGGACTCGCGGCTCATCAGGGCGACCATGGCCGTGGCGACCGCCGCGACGACGGCCATCGCCCAGAAGACCGACTGGAACCCGTGGTGGTCGGAGAGGTAGCCGCCCGCGAGGGAGTCGATGCCGGCGACCCCGCCGTTGAACGCGGTGATCACGCCGAGCAGGGTGCCGTAGCGCTTGGGCTCGGGCACCTCCATCCGCAGCATGATCAGGCACAGCGGGACGACCGGACCGCACACGCCCTGGATGACGCGCCCGGCGAACAGGACCGGGACGTTGTGCGCGAACGCGGCGACGACACATCCGACGGCCATGAGGGCCAGCATGCCGGTGAGGACCTTGCGGCGGCCGATCACGTCGCCCAGCCGCGGCAGGAACAGCGAGAACAGGGCCGCGGAGGTGAAGAACGCGGTCTGGGTGAGGCCGATCTCCGCGGAGGTGGCATGGAGGGCCCCCTCCATGCTCTTCAGCGCCGGGCTGATCATGCTGGCGTTGAGCTGGAAGGCCACGCAGGCGGCGAGCAGCGCGGTCATCAGCACACCGATCCGGACCGGGGAGCCCTGCCCCGAGCCGGGTGGGCTGTCGGTGGTGGAAACGCTGGGAACGGTCATGCCTGGACGTCGCCGATCCGCTCGAGGGCGTCCACCACGAGGTTCCAGAACCGCTCGTGGTCGAGCTTCACCGCGACCTGGGTGTGGCAGTCGTCCGGTGCGGGCGCCCGGAAGTCCGCCACGGTCATCCCGAGGGTCAGGGTGCCGGTGAGCTCGATGTCCACGGGGGCCTTGCGCACCGTCATGACCTTTGGGTCGATGACGTAGGCGACCGCGCAGGGGTCGTGCACGGGCGGGAACTCGAAGCCCTGGGCCTGCTCGTACATCGCGCCGAAGAAGTCCAGCAGTTCCCGGACGAACTTGGCGGGGGCGGTGCCGACCGCGGCGATCTTCTCGGTGACGGCGGGCGTCGCGAGCGCCTGGTGCGTGAGGTCGAGACCGACCATGGTGACCGGCCAGCTCTCGTTGAAGACGATGTGCGCGGCCTCGGGGTCGATCTTGATGTTGAACTCGGCGACCGCGCTCCAGTTGCCCTCGTGGTAGCCGCCGCCCATCAGGACGACCTCGCGGACGCGGGAGGCGATGCGCGGCTCCTTGCGGACGGCCATGGCGATGTTGGTCAGACCGGCGGTCGGCACGATGGTGATCTCGCCCGGCTCGTGCGACATGACCGTGTCGATGATCAGGTCGACCGCGTGGCGGCGGTCCAGCTCCAGGGTCGGCTCGGGCAGCACGGGTCCGTCGAGTCCGGACTCGCCGTGGATGTCCGGCGCCGTCTCGATCTCGCGCACCAGGGGCCTGGGGCAGCCCGCGGCGAAGGGCACTCCGGTGATCCCGGCGATGCGGGCCACGGACAGGGCGTTGCGCGTCACCTTCTCCAGCGTCTGGTTCCCGACCACGGTCGTGACGGCGACGAGCTCGATCTCGGGATTTCCGTGCGCGAGAAGCATGGCGATGGCGTCGTCGTGCCCCGGGTCGCAGTCGAGGATGATCTTTCTGGCCAACGGAGAGCCCCTTTGCTCGCTTACCTCTGGTGAAACCGATCTCCGGGGACGCCCAGGGGCGGACGCGTCCGGAGGGCGCCGAGTGGCCCGGCGTCTCGGGAGACGTTAGGGAAAACGTTCTCCCGAACATTCGCCCATTCCTCACCGATGTGTCAATGGCCGTTACATCTTTCTCCCGCCTTCCCGTGTTCGGTGGCGGCCTGCGCCAGGCGAGGCGGGTGATAACGTTCTCCGGCATCGGTGCTGGTCGGTGCTGGGGGTAGCTGTGCCGGCCAGGAAGCCGACCGACAGAAGGGGGCGGAGTGCGGTGACCGAAGTGACATTGCGTGACGTAGCTCGCGTATCGGGCTGCTCGGTCGCCACGGTGTCCCGCGTGCTGGCCGGCACCCGCCCGGTGGGAGCGGAGACGGCGAGACGTGTGCGGGCCGCGGCCGAAAGTCTCGGCTACCGGCCCAACCAGGTCGCCCGCGCCCTGCGCAGCCGCTCCACCGGCACCATCGGCCTGGTGCTGCCGCAGATCACCAACCCCTTCTTCCCCTCCCTCGTACGCGAGGTCGAGCACGCCCTGCACGCCGGGGGCCGGGGCCTGCTGCTCGCCGACTGTGACGACGACCCGGCGACCGAAGCGGCCCGGATCACCGCCCTGCTGGACCGGCAGGTGGACGCGCTGCTGGTCATCCCCGTCGACGAGACCCACAGCCGCGAGGCCGTCGAACTCGCGGCGTCCCGAGTGCCGCTGGTCCTCCTCGACCGCTCCTGCGGCGCCGGGGTCGCCGATTCGGTGGCCGTCGACAACGCCGCCGGCATGGCCCTGGTCCTGGACCACCTGGCCCGCACCGGACGCCGCCGCTTCGGCTTCCTCGGCGCCGCCGGAACCGCCTCGACGGCCGTCGAACGGCGTATGGCCTACCAGGCGGGCGTCGCCGCCCTGGACCCGACGGCACCCGACCGCACCGAGCTCGGCGACTTCTCCGTGGAGTG
Source organism: Streptomyces cyslabdanicus (assembly GCF_052663305.1). Lineage (NCBI taxonomy): Bacteria > Bacillati > Actinomycetota > Actinomycetes > Kitasatosporales > Streptomycetaceae > Streptomyces > Streptomyces cyslabdanicus. Next base: position 1,860 of record NZ_JBQRUW010000044.1, on the reverse strand, counting down.
GGGGCGGGCCGCGGTCGAGCGGATCTGGCCGGCCCGCCCGGACGCCGTCGTCTGCGCCAACGACCTCATCGCGGTCGGAGCGGTGCAGCGCCTTGGACAACTCGGCGTGGACGTGCCCGGCGAGGTCGCCGTCACCGGCTTCGACGACATCCCCATGGCGAGCCTCGCCGAACCGAACCTGACCACGGTCCGCCAGCCGGCCGCCCAAGTCGCGGCCGAGGCGCTCCGGCTCCTCGACCAGCGGCTCGCCGGCGGGGGAGCCAAGGCCCACCGGTCCGTGCGCCTCTCACCCGAACTCGTCGTCCGCGCCTCCAGCGCGCCCCACGCCGCCGCGCCCGCGACCGTCCCCGGCAGCAGAACCCCGGAGGAACACCAGTGATCGCAGTCGTCGGAAGCCTCAACCTCGATCTCGTCACACCCGTTCCCCGGCACCCGGTGCCGGGGGAGACCGTGCTCGGCGGGGACATCGTCGAGCACCCCGGCGGCAAGGGCGCCAACCAGGCGGTCGCCGCGGCCCGGCTCGGCGGACAGGTCGCCCTGATCGGCCGGATCGGCGAGGACGACGCGGCCGACGTGATGGCCGCCGCGGTGCGCGCCGAGGGCGTGGACACCACGCACCTGGCCCGCACCCCCGAGGTGCCCACCGGGCGCGCGCTGATCGCCGTCAACCCGTCGGGCGAGAACTCCATCATCGTCAGCCCCGGCGCCAACTCCCGCCTGACCGCGGCCGACTGCCGCGGCGCCGCCGACGTGCTGACCCGGGCCAAGGTCACCGTCCTCCAGCAGGAGGTCCCCGACGAGGCCAACCACGCGGCCGCCGAGCTGGCCGGCGGCATCGTCGTACACAACCCCGCCCCGGCCGTCGAGGGCGCGGTCCCGCCCCGCCACGTCGACGTGCTGGTCCCCAACCGCACCGAACTGGCCGCCCTCACCGGCACCCCGGTCCCGGACACGATCGACGAGGTCGCCACCGCCGCCGGCAAACTGAGCGGAGCGGGTGCGGTCGTCGTCACCCTCGGCGGCGACGGCGTGCTGCTCCTGGAGGGCACCGCGCGGCTGCACATCCCGGCCTTCACGGTCCGGCCGGTGGACACCACCGCGGCCGGTGACTGCTTCTGCGGCGCGCTGGCGGTCGCCCTGGCCGAGGGCCGCACCCTGGAACAGGCCGCCCGCTGGGCCTGTGCCGCGGCGGCACTCAGCACCACCCGCCCCGGCGCCCAGCCGTCGCTGCCCCACCGCGACGAGGTGGAGGCATTCCTCAAGCGCTGACGGCCGTCGGTGACCGAGGACGGGGACAGGACCCTCGATGACCTGGGACGGGGATATTGCGTTGTGGGACCACGGGCAGCCCCGTAGGGTCCCGGCATGTCCCTACGTGTACGTATGCGTCAAGCCCTCCCGGAGGCGATGCGCGCCCGCGACAAGGCCGCGGTGAGCGCCCTGCGCGCGACACTCGCCGCGCTGGACAACGCGGAGGCGGTGCCCGTGGGCGAAGCCGGTTCCCGCGGCCTGGCCCTGGAGCAGTCACCGGTCGGCGCCGGGGCCACCGAGGCCTTGCGGCGTGAGCTGAGCGAGAGCGGCGTGGCGGACATCGTGCGCGCCGAGGCCACCGAACGACTCGAAGCCGCAGCGCAGTTGACCACCCCCGCACACGCCGACCGAGCCGCCCGGCTCCGCGCGGAGGCCTCCGTGCTGCTCCGTTTCCTGGACGGCGACGGCACCGCGTAGCAGACGGCGGACCCGTCGGAGCACGGGCTCGTCACGCGCTACCGGCCTTCATTCGCAGTGCACCGGCGTTCACGCGGGTGGTGAGGCGAATCCGGGGGTCGCGACGCGGAGCGTTGCCGGATCGTTCCAGCG
>NZ_JBQRUW010000043.1:0-153447 GCF_052663305.1 Streptomyces cyslabdanicus | reverse complement strand
TGCTGGTTGCTCATGGGTGGAACGTTGATTATTCGGCCGGATTCACGGGTCGGAGGCTGCCAGTACTGCTCGCAAGAGCGTGGAACGCATGATCTTCGGACGGGAGTCGGTCGGGCACGCTGTTGGGTGTCTGAGGGTGCGAGCGTTGCTCGCCCTTCGGTTGCCGGCCCCAGTGAACTTGCTGTTTTCAGCAGGGTGATGGGTGGTTGGTCGTTGTTTGAGAACTGCACAGTGGACGCGAGCATCTGTGGCCAAGTTTTTAAGGGCGCACGGTGGATGCCTTGGCACCAGGAACCGATGAAGGACGTGGGAGGCCGCGATAGTCCCCGGGGAGTCGTCAACCAGGCTTTGATCCGGGGGTTTCCGAATGGGGAAACCCGGCAGTCGTCATGGACTGTCACCCACTGCTGAACACATAGGCAGTGTGGAGGGAACGAGGGGAAGTGAAACATCTCAGTACCCTCAGGAAGAGAAAACAACCGTGATTCCGGGAGTAGTGGCGAGCGAAACTGGATGAGGCTAAACCTACGACGTGTGAGACCCGGCAGGGGTTGCGTCGTGGGGGTTGTGGGATCTCTTTTGATCAGTCTGCCGGCTGGTCGACGAGTCAGAAACCGTTGATGTAGACGAAGGACATGCGAAAGGTCCGGCGTAGAGGGTAAGACCCCCGTAGTCGAAACGTCAGCGGCTCGTTGGAGAGACACCCAAGTAGCACGGGGCCCGAGAAATCCCGTGTGAATCTGGCGGGACCACCCGCTAAGCCTAAATATTCCCTGGTGACCGATAGCGGATAGTACCGTGAGGGAATGGTGAAAAGTACCCCGGGAGGGGAGTGAAATAGTACCTGAAACCGTGTGCCTACAAGCCGTGGGAGCGTCGGAATGTGCTTGCACATTCTCGTGACTGCGTGCCTTTTGAAGAATGAGCCTGCGAGTTTGCGGTGTGTTGCGAGGTTAACCCGAGTGGGGTAGCCGTAGCGAAAGCGAGTCCGAATAGGGCGGTGGAGTAGCACGCTCAAGACCCGAAGCGGAGTGATCTAGCCATGGGCAGGTTGAAGCGGAGGTAAGACTTCGTGGAGGACCGAACCCACCAGGGTTGAAAACCTGGGGGATGACCTGTGGTTAGGGGTGAAAGGCCAATCAAACTCCGTGATAGCTGGTTCTCCCCGAAATGCATTTAGGTGCAGCGTCGTGTGTTTCTTGCCGGAGGTAGAGCACTGGATAGGCGATGGGCCCTACCGGGTTACTGACCTTAGCCAAACTCCGAATGCCGGTAAGTGAGAGCGCGGCAGTGAGACTGTGGGGGATAAGCTCCATGGTCGAGAGGGAAACAGCCCAGAGCATCGACTAAGGCCCCTAAGCGTACGCTAAGTGGGAAAGGATGTGGAGTCGCACAGACAACCAGGAGGTTGGCTTAGAAGCAGCCACCCTTGAAAGAGTGCGTAATAGCTCACTGGTCTAGTGATTCCGCGCCGACAATGTAGCGGGGCTCAAGCGTACCGCCGAAGTCGTGTCATTGCGATATGTACCCCCAACGGGGATCGTGATGGGTAGGGGAGCGTCGTCTGCCGGGTGAAGCAGCACCGGAAGGTAGTTGTGGACGGTTGACGAGTGAGAATGCAGGCATGAGTAGCGATACACACGTGAGAAACGTGTGCGCCGATTGACTAAGGGTTCCTGGGTCAAGCTGATCTGCCCAGGGTAAGTCGGGACCTAAGGCGAGGCCGACAGGCGTAGTCGATGGATAACCGGTTGATATTCCGGTACCCGCTGTGAAGCGTCAAACATCGAATCCAGTGATGCTAAGGCCGTGAAGCCGCCGGTGATCCCTTCGGGGTGATTCGGAGTGGTGGAGCCGCTGAACCAAGTTGGTAGTAGGTGAGTGATGGGGTGACGCAGGAAGGTAGTCCATCCCGGGCGGTGGTTGTCCCGGGGTAAGGGTGTAGGACGTCAGGTAGGTAAATCCGCCTGGCATGTGTCTGAGACCTGATGCCGAGCCGATTGTGGTGAAGTGGATGATCCTATGCTGTCGAGAAAAGCCTCTAGCGAGTTTCATGGCGGCCCGTACCCTAAACCGACTCAGGTGGTCAGGTAGAGAATACCGAGGCGTTCGGGTGAACTATGGTTAAGGAACTCGGCAAAATGCCCCCGTAACTTCGGGAGAAGGGGGGCCACGCCTGGTGAGGGAACTTGCTTCCTGAGCTGGGGGTGGCCGCAGAGACCAGCGAGAAGCGACTGTTTACTAAAAACACAGGTCCGTGCGAAGCCGTAAGGCGATGTATACGGACTGACGCCTGCCCGGTGCTGGAACGTTAAGGGGACCGGTTAGCTCACTTTCGGGTGGGCGAAGCTGAGAACTTAAGCGCCAGTAAACGGCGGTGGTAACTATAACCATCCTAAGGTAGCGAAATTCCTTGTCGGGTAAGTTCCGACCTGCACGAATGGCGTAACGACTTCTCGACTGTCTCAACCATAGGCCCGGTGAAATTGCACTACGAGTAAAGATGCTCGTTTCGCGCAGCAGGACGGAAAGACCCCGGGACCTTTACTACAGTTTGATATTGGTGTTCGGTTCGGCTTGTGTAGGATAGCTGGGAGACTTTGAAGCGGCCACGCCAGTGGTTGTGGAGTCGTCGTTGAAATACCAGTCTGGTCGTGCTGGATGTCTAACCTGGGTCCGTGATCCGGATCAGGGACAGTGTCTGATGGGTAGTTTAACTGGGGCGGTTGCCTCCTAAAGAGTAACGGAGGCGCCCAAAGGTTCCCTCAGCCTGGTTGGCAATCAGGTGTTGAGTGTAAGTGCACAAGGGAGCTTGACTGTGAGACCGACGGGTCGAGCAGGGACGAAAGTCGGGACTAGTGATCCGGCGGTGGCTTGTGGAAGCGCCGTCGCTCAACGGATAAAAGGTACCCCGGGGATAACAGGCTGATCTTCCCCAAGAGTCCATATCGACGGGATGGTTTGGCACCTCGATGTCGGCTCGTCGCATCCTGGGGCTGGAGTCGGTCCCAAGGGTTGGGCTGTTCGCCCATTAAAGCGGTACGCGAGCTGGGTTTAGAACGTCGTGAGACAGTTCGGTCCCTATCCGCTGTGCGCGTAGGAGTCTTGAGAAGGGCTGTCCCTAGTACGAGAGGACCGGGACGGACGAACCTCTGGTGTGCCAGTTGTTCTGCCAAGGGCATGGCTGGTTGGCTACGTTCGGGAGGGATAACCGCTGAAAGCATCTAAGCGGGAAGCCTGCTTCGAGATGAGGACTCCCACCCACTTGATGGGGTAAGGCTCCCAGTAGACGACTGGGTTGATAGGCCGGATCTGGAAGCACCGTGAGGTGTGGAGGTGACCGGTACTAATAGGCCGAGGGCTTGTCCTCAGTTGCTCGCGTCCACTGTGTTGGTTCTGAAACCACGAACAACCCCATGCAGGTCACGCATGGTGCGGTTGACAGTTTCATAGTGTTTCGGTGGTCATAGCGTGAGGGAAACGCCCGGTTACATTCCGAACCCGGAAGCTAAGCCTCACAGCGCCGATGGTACTGCAGGGGGGACCCTGTGGGAGAGTAGGACGCCGCCGAACAAATTGTGAGAAAGCCCCCGTGCTAATGGCACGGGGGCTTTCTGCGTTCCGGGCCCTCCGGCACTCGCTTAGGCTCGTACTCATGCGCTATGACCTCGTCATCTTCGACAACGACGGCGTTCTCGTCGACAGTGAGCCCATCTCCAACCGGCTCCTCGCCGCCTACCTCACCGAGCTGGGGCACCCCACCTCGTACGAGGACTCCATTCGTGACTACATGGGGTCGGCGATGCACCGGATCCACGACCTCGTCCTGGAGCGGACGGGGAAGCGGCTGCCGGACGACTTCGACGACGTCTTCCACACGCGTGTCTTCGCCGCGTTCCAGCGGGAGTTGAAGCCCGTGTCCGGTGCGGCCGACGTGCTGGAGAAGCTGACGGTGGACGGGACTCCGTACTGTGTCGCGTCCTCGGGAAGCCATGAGCGGATCCGGGTGGGGCACCGGACGACCGGCCTGGACCGGTGGTTCGACGAGGAGCGGATCTTCAGTTCGCAGGACGTGGGCCGGGGCAAGCCGGCGCCGGACCTGTTCCTCCACGCGGCCGACCGGATGGGAGTGGCCCCGGAGCGGTGCGTCGTCGTCGAGGACTCCCCGCTGGGTGTCCGTGCCGCCGTGGCGGCGGGGATGGACGTCTTCGGGTTCACCGCGATGACCCCGGCCGCCAAGCTCGCGGAAGCCACTCAACTCTTCACGCACATGGAGGAGTTGGCCGACCTGCTGACATGACGCCGGCCACCGCCGAGGCACTGACAATTGTCATGCGGAGCTCTGGACGATCGTTTCTACTGGCGGACCCCCCTCGCCCGCGAAGCTTTGAGCATGACGACGAACACGAAGCGCGCGAGCCTCGCCCCTCTGCTCGTGGATGTGGCGGTGCCGGTCGGCGGGTACTACCTGCTCAAGAACGGGTTCGGGATGAGCACGCTGGCGGCCCTGGGATGGAGCAGTGTGGTCCCGGCCCTGCGGATCGGGTGGGCCGCGGCCAGGGAGCGCAGGGTCAACGCGTTCGCCGCGCTCATCCTGTTCGTCAACGTGGTCGGACTGCTGCTCAGTCTCGTCGCCGGTGACCCGCGGCTGATGCTCGCCAAGGACAGCGGCGTCAGCAGCGCGATCGGCGTCGGCATCCTGGTGTCCGTGGCGCTGGGCAGGCCGATGATGACCGCGGGCATGAAGCCCTGGCTGGTGAAGGGCGACGCGGCACGGGAAGCCGCCTGGGCGCGGTTGGCCGCCGGATCCGCGGAGTTCCGGCGGGCGGAGAAGGTGTTCTCGCTGGTGTGGGGCGTGGTGCTGCTCGCCGAGTGCGTGGTGCGGGTCGTGGGTGCCTACACGCTTCCGGTGGACACCATGGTGTGGCTCGGCACCGTGATCCTGGCGGTCTCGATGGGGATCGGGTTCTTCGTGAGCGGCGCTCTGGCCGCCGGGCCGATGGCGCACATGCTGATCGCCGAGACGAACGCCGAGACGAACGAGGCCTCGAAGGGCGTCGCTCTCGCCCGAAACTGAGCAGAATTCATCTTTCACCGGACCTACCCACAGGTAGCCCAGGGCCCTACGCTCGCCGCCATGACTGATGTGCTGCGGCGCGGTAGGGCCTCGCTGGCGTTCAGCTTCTTCGCGCAGGGCGTCGCCTTCGCTCTCCTCGTGACGCGCATCCCGGCCATCCAGAGCCGGTACGGGGTGTCCGACGCGCTGCTGCCGGTCTTCCTGGCCGCCGTGCCGATCCTCGCCGGTATCGGCAGCACGACCACCGAGCAACTGGTGAAACGTGTCCGTCCCAGCCGGCTGCTGCGCTGGTCCCAGCCGGTCGTCCTGCTGTCCCTGCTCGGCGTCGGGTCGGGCGGCCGGGTCGCCGAACTGGGCGCCGCGCTGGCCGCGTTCGGGCTGGCGGTGGGGGTGTTGGACGCCTCGATGAACATGCTCGGGGTGAGCCTCCAGCGGGCGTACGGGCGCAGCATCATGCTCGGCTTCCACGCCGTCTACAGTCTCGGCGGGATCGTGGGCGCCTCGCTGGCCTGGGTCGGGGCGCACTGGCACCTGGCGCTGTGGGTGTCGTACCTGCCGGTGGTGGCCGTGCTGCTGCCGGCGGTCCTCATGGGCAGCCGGTGGTACGTCGACGCCGACTCCGACTCCGCTCCCGCACCGGGCAAGGCCGGCCGGGAGGTTGGCGGGAAGGACGGCGGAACGCTCGTGTTCCGGCTGCTGCTGCCGCTCTGCCTGGTGATGACGTTCGCCTACATCGGGGACTCGACCGTCTCCAACTGGAGCGCGAAGTACCTCCAGGACACGCTGGGCAGCTCCGAGCAGTTGGCGACGGTGCCGTACAACGTCTACATGGTCACCACGCTGGTGGGGCGGGCCATCGGGGACACCGGGGTGCGCCGGTTCGGTGCCGTGGCCGTCGTACGGCTGGGCGCGCTGGTGGCGGCGCTGGGGTTCGCCGTGGTCGCCGGGGCGCCAGGGCCCTGGGTGGGCATGGTCGGCTTCACGCTGCTGGGGCTGGGCCTGTGCGTGCTGGTGCCGCAGACCTTCGCCGCGGCCGGGCGCCTGTTCCCCGGAGCGTCGGACCAGGCCGTCGCACGGCTCAACGTCTTCAACTACGTGGGTTTCCTGGTCGGCTCCCCGCTGGTGGGCGTGCTGGGCGACGCGTGGAGCTACCGCGGGGCGATGCTGGTGCCCATGGTGTTGGTGCTGGTGACGTCGGTGTGCGCCGGGTCGTTCGCGCCGCGATCGGACCGATACGGTGGCGGTCATGAGCGGCCGCGCACAGCTGATGTGGGACGAGGCGGTAACGGGCTATGACTTCGGCCGGGACCACCCGATGGACCCGGTCCGCCTCTTCCTGACCCGGAAGCTGGTCGGCGCCCTCGGGCTCGACCGGGAGACACAGCTGGTGGCGGCCAGGCCGGCCGGTGACTCGACGCTGCGGCTGGTCCACCGGGAGGACTACATCGCCGCGGTGAAGGCGGCTTCGGCGGACCCGGGCGCGGCGGACGAGGCGTACGGGCTCGGCACGCTGGACGATCCGGCGTTCGCCGGGATGCACGAGGCGTCCGCGCTGATCGCGGGGCAGTCGGTGGCGGCGGCGGAGGCCGTGTGGCGCGGGGACGTGCTGCACGCGGTGAACTTCGCGGGCGGGCTGCACCACGCGATGCCGGGCGCCGCGTCGGGCTTCTGCGTCTACAACGACGCCGCGCTGGCGATCGCGCGGCTGCTGGAACTGGGGGCCGAGCGGGTCGTGTACGTCGACACCGACGTGCACCACGGGGACGGCGTGCAGGCCGCGTTCTGGGAGGACCCACGGGTCCTGACGATCTCGGTGCACGAGCACCCCCGGACGCTGTTCCCGCAGACGGGATGGCCGCAGGAGACCGGGGCCCCGTCCGCCGAGGGAACGGCCGTGAACGTGGCGCTGCCGGCGGGGACCGGGGACGCCGGGTGGCTGCGGGCGTTCCACGCGGTGGTGCCGGAACTGGTCGCCGACTTCCGGCCGCAGGTGCTGGTCACCCAGCACGGGGCCGACACGCACTTCGAGGATCCGCTGGCGCATCTGACGGTGTCGCTGGACGCGCAGCGGGCGGTGCAGATGGCGTGCCACGAGCTGGCCCACGAGCACGCCGAGGGGCGGTGGGTCGCGCTGGGCGGGGGCGGGTACGCGGTGGTGGACGTCGTCCCGCGGTCGTGGACGCATCTGGTGGGGATCGCGGCGGGGCGGCCGGTGGACCCGGAGACGGTGATCCCGGAGAGCTGGCGGCAGACGGTGTACGCGCGGACACGGCAGTTGGGTCCGATGCGGATGACCGACGGGCGGTGGCCGGTGTCCTGGGCCGACTGGGAGGCGGGGTACGACCCGGCGGACCGGCTGGACCAGGCGGTCCTGGCGACCCGGCGGGCGGTGTTCCCGCTGCGGGGCCTGCTGCCGTAGCACCCGGTCCCGCCGGTGAACGGGCCGTCCGGTTAGGCCGACTGTGCGGTGTTCCCGGGTTCTTCGGACGGCCGCGGGGGCCGTGCGTCAGCATCGCTCGGGTGTTGAGCATCGCGGCGCTGCGCGCCCATCTGGTGAGGGCCCGTCTCGCCGGGGTGGTCGCCACGACACGGGAGGCCGGCCTGCGCAGCTATCGGCTGTTCGCGGCCCGGGACCCCCGGGTGCTGATCGGGATCGATCCCGAAGGTCCTTGGCAACAGCGGGACGTGATCGAGCTGATGGCGCAGAGGTGCGGTGTCTCGGCCGATCCGCGGCACCGGGCCGGACTCGATGTGATCGACCCGGAGCTGACGCTGGCCGCGCTGGACGCCTTCGCGGACCGGCTCGGCGCGGCGGCGCGGCGGGGTGCCCCCGTGCTCCTCGGCACCGGGCACCCGCACCGGCTGCTCGGTTTCTACGCCGCGCTGGCGGACGCCCTGTCGGCGGCGGGGTGTACCGTCCTCACCCCCGCGCAGGGTCGCTGTGTCGACATAACGACCCGGTTCGGTCTACGCACGTACCGCCTCGAGTACGTACGGGGAGTCGCCCTGGTCCGGCCGCGCGGCATCGAACGCTCCGGTTGTGAGCCCGGCGCGCACACGCATTCACCGCTCCCGGTTCGGCTGGCGCTCGCGGCGGCGGCCGACGCCGGCGGCCCCCTGCCGGAACTGGTGATCGGGGATCACGGCTGGGTCTGCGGTGCAGGTCAGCTGGGGTTCGAGGCCATGGGGCCGGCGGACACGAACGACCCCGCGCTCTTCGTCGGGCAGGCGGAGGGGCGCGTGTCCGTCGTCGTTCCACTTGATGACGGCGTACGGCCCGCCTACTACCGCCCACTGGCCCGCTACGTACTCAATCGGGCGTGTCTGTCACGGTAGGCCGCCGTTGCGTACACCTCTTCCCCACTCGCATCACCCGCCCCTAGTCTGGGGAGTGAGCACGCAGCGACGAAGAGTCACCGGAAGGGGAAGCCGGTGGCCGTCGAGTGCGGAAGGTTCAGGTGTGTCATGGCTGCAACTGGCGAAAGGCCTCTGAACGAGGTTCAGTTCCTTACCGTGGCGGAAGTCGCCTCGGTCATGCGAGTGTCGAAGATGACCGTGTACCGCCTGGTGCACAGCGGTCATCTGCCCGCGATCCGGGTGGGGCGGTCCTTCCGCGTCCCGGAGCAAGCGGTTCACGAGTACCTTCGCGAGAGCTACGTGGGGGTGGAAACCGCCTGACGGCGATCGACGACGATCAGGAGGGGTCCGTGAAGGGCAGTACGGAACACTTCCGGATCCCTCCGGTCACCTCGATGCACCTCGATTACGACCTCGGCGCTCGGGCGGGTAGGCTAGCCCCTCGTAGGTCGTGTGGGCCCATGGCGCCCAAACACCGAGTGATGAGAAGTGAGCGAGGGTAGTCGTGGGCTCTGTTATCAAGAAGCGGCGCAAGCGGATGGCCAAGAAGAAGCACCGCAAGCTGCTCAAGCGCACCCGCGTCCAGCGTCGCAACAAGAAGTAGACGCCGGTCGCGCGAGGTACGCGCCAACGCGAAAGCGTGCTTGTGGCCCCCCACCGCATCCGGTGGGGGGTCGCGTGCGTTCCGGGCCGGCCGGCCGCCGCGGATGATGGCTCGATTTGTTTCGCACGCACGTACCTGCCGTCACGTCGCGCATCGAGCGGTCGCCGCAGCGCAACCTTCACCCGATAGGTTGGCCGCACACGGGGAACCCGGCGGGAATCCAGGCGGGAAGGAAGGCGCTGATCTTGGGACAGGTCGTGCTCGTGACCGGAGTGGCCCGTCAGCTCGCGGGCCGGTTCGTGCGCCGCATCCAGCGTGATCCGCAGGTCGACCGGGTGGTCGCCGTGGACGCCGTCCCGCCCGAGCACCATCTGGGCGGCGCCGACTTCGTCCAGGCGGACATCCGGCAGCCCACGATCGCGCGGGTGCTCGCCGAGACGTCCGCCGACACGGTGGTGCACATGGACGTGACCGGCACCGCGCTGGGCAGCGGCAGCCGGGCCCTGGTCAAGGAGACCAACGTCATCGGCACCATGCAGCTGCTGGGCGCCTGCCAGAAGTCCCCGTCCGTCCAGCGGCTGGTGGTCAAGTCCAGCACCAACGTCTACGGCTCCGCGCCCCGGGATCCGGCGGTGTTCACCGAGACCACCCCGCCCAAGTCCCTGCCCAGCGGCGGCTTCCCGAAGGACGCGGTCGAGGTCGAGGGGTACGTGCGGGGCTTCGCCAGACGGCGGCCGGACGTCGCCGTGTGCGTGCTCAGGTTCGCCAACATCCTCGGTCCGACGGCGGACACCCCGCTCGCCTCGTACTTCTCGCTGCCGGTGCTGCCGACGGTGTTCGGCTACGACCCGCGGTTGCAGTTCGTCCACGAGGACGACGTGATCGAGGTGCTGCGGATCGCCTCGCACGAGCCGCGTCGGGCCACGCTCAACAGCGGCACGTTCAACATCGCCGGTGACGGCGTGCTGCTGCTCTCGCAGTGCTCCCGGCGGCTGGGACGCCCCACGGTGCCGCTGCTGCTGCCCGCGGTGACGTGGGCGGGCTCACTGGTGCGTACGCTGGGAATGACGGACTTCTCACCCGAGCAGATCCGCCTGCTGACCCACGGCCGGGTCGTGGCGACGGACCAGATGCGCGACACACTCGGCTTCGCACCCAAGTACACGACCGCGGAGACCTTCGCCGAGTTCGCCCGCGTCCGCGGCCCCGGGCTGCTGCCGCCGGAGGCCCTCGCGGGGGCCGTCGACCGGATCGCCGCGCTGTCCCACGTGGGCAGTGGCCACCCCACGCAGAGCGCCGACTGAGGAGTGCAGCACCATGGCGGACGCCAAGGTCATTCCGTTCGACGACGACCGGTCCCGTGGGGGCGCCGTACAGCGGCCGTCGCGGCGCCGGAGCACGGGGAGCCGCCGCGCGGGCGCGGAGCCGGCGGCGGGCGGCGAGGTCCAGCCCCTGCCCGCCAGGGGAGCAGCGCAGGAAGATGTCCCGGTGACCAGTGAGGAACAGCCGGCGCTCCGGCCGCCGGACGACGGCGGTCTGGAGCGGCGTGTCGCGAGCGGACTGGCGTTCCTGCGCCGCCGCCTCACCGGGGACTACGACGTCGACGACTTCGGCTACGACGCCGAACTCACCGACCAGCTCCTGATGTCCCTGCTGCGGCCGCTGTACGAGAAGTACTTCCGGGTCGAGGTGAAGGGCATCGGGAACATTCCCGCCGAGGGCGGCGCCCTGATCGTCGCCAACCACTCCGGCACGCTGCCCTTGGACGCGCTGATGATGCAGGTCGCCGTCCACGACCGGCATCCCGCGGGCCGGCATCTGCGTCTGCTCGCGGCCGACCTGGTGTTCGTGCTGCCGGTGGTCAACGAACTCGCCCGCAAGCTCGGCCACACCCTCGCCTGCACCGAGGACGCCGAGCGGCTGCTCGGGCAGGGCGAGCTGGTCGGGGTGATGCCGGAGGGCTTCAAAGGCATCGGCAAGCCGTTCAGCGAGCGCTACAAGCTGCAACGGTTCGGCCGCGGCGGCTTCGTGTCGACCGCGCTGCGCCAGGGCGTGCCGATCATCCCGTGCTCGATCGTCGGGGCCGAGGAGATCTACCCGATGATCGGCAACGCCAAGACCGTCGCCCGGCTGCTGGGCATCCCGTACTTCCCGCTGACGCCCACCTTCCCGTGGCTGGGTCCGCTGGGGGCGATCCCGCTGCCGACGAAGTGGACGATCCAGTTCGGCGAGCCGATCGAGACGGACGGGTATCCGCCGGAGGCGGCCGAGGATCCGATGCTGATGTTCAACCTGACCGACCAGGTCCGCGAACAGATCCAGCACACCCTCTACAAGTTGCTGGTGCAGCGCAGGTCGGTGTTCTTCTGACGGTGCCACGACGGCGGGGGCACCCCTGGGTGAGGGGTGCCCCCGCCGTCGTGGGGCTGCTCGGCGCCGCCTACTTCTGCGGGGCCCCGCCGCCTACTTCGCGTCCTCCGCGTTGATGCCGAGGCCGGGCAGCAGGCCCGGGAGGAGTGGCGGGAGCGTCACGTCGGGCCCGCTGACGGGCGGCTTCGTGGCGGACGGGGAGGCGGCACTGCCGCTGGGCTTCGGCGGGTCGAGCAGACCGCCGGTGGAGCCGCCGAGCAGCCCGTCCTCCTCGCTGCCGGAGCCGGCCGACGCGCTGGGGGTGGCGCTGCCGGGACGGGGGCTGCCGGAGGAGGGGTCGCCGCCGGTGCTGGGCTGGGCCGAGTCCACGGCGCCGGGCGAACCGGCGGACGGCGTCGGCCGGGGGCCGTGCTGCCTGCCCTCGCCGCCCGGGGTGGGGGGCTGGGGAAGCATCGACTGGAGCGGGGCGACCTCGTCGTCTATGGCGTCGAACACCGACGACACCTGCTGACTGACGTCGCCGAGCTGCACCGGGAGCCGGTCGCGGAGCGCACCCCAGGCCTCGCGGTGGGACCGCGAGAAGGTGGAGAGCGCCTGGATGGGACGCAGGGAGTCGGGGTCGCGCTCGTACGCCTCGTGCAGCAGGCGGTGGCCCTCGGTGGCGTCGTGCTGCATCCCGGACAGGGTGCGGCGGACCTCGCTCAGCGACTCGTGGTCGAGTTGGCCGCCGCGGCCGCGCTCCATCAGCCTGCGGGCCTCGCTCAACCGGGTCGAGGCCAGGTCGAGGTAGGCCTGGCCCTGCTCGTCGGCGCCGTCGGTCAGGTAGGTGAGCTTGAAGTCCTCGATGCCGCGTTTGAGGCCGTACAGCGAGTCACCGGGGAGGGCGTTGGAGCTGGCGGCGGCCACTCCGCCGAAGGCTCCCGCGGCCACACCCACGCTGAGTCCGCCGGCGGCCAGCGACTTGCCCAGCCGTGTACGCGGCCGCAGTCTCCCCAGGCGACTCGCCCGGTGCGCGCCGCGCCCCCGCCCGCCCGTCTCCCGCCGCCGCCCTTCCAAGGAAGTCGCTTCGCTCCCCCTTTTCTGGGCGGGCACCGGTAGGTCACTCGCCTCGCCCGCCGCGGTGCTCTCCTGGAGCATGGCCTCCATCGCGGCCACCAGGCAGGCCCGCTGGACGACCTTGACCTCGGGGTCCAGCTCCGGCCGCGGCAGCCTGTCCAGACCGGTGGCGAGGGCCAGCATGCGGCCCTGCTCGATCTGTTCCGCGGCCGCCGGTGCCGGTGCCGGTCCTTCGGCCGCTTCGGCCGCCGTGCCCCGGTCGGACAGCTCTTCCAGGGCCTGGGCGAAGGCGTTCGCCCGCCGGTGCGCCGATACTTTCGCGATCACTGGCGGCACCTCCTCTCGTCATGACGGTCGACTCCCCGGGGGTCCTGAGGGTGCACGTCCACAGTCGCCTCTTCCGATCGGTGATCAGGATTGGCCAGGGCGTGACCACAGGGAGCCTCTAGCCCGCACAACGAGCGGCTCGGCACTTGGGTTACGGACCCGGGCGCATCGGATCGAGAAGTCAACACACCTCGACAGAGCGTAAGTTGGGCGTCGCGCAGCGTGTGCGGCTCAGCGCGCGTCGTCCGGGAGGAGCCGGGCCAGGGTGCGCACGGCCCGGTACTGGAGGGTCTTGATGGCGCCCTCGTTCTTGCCCATCACGCGGGCGGTCTCGGCGACGGACAGGCCCTGGAGGAAGCGGAGCGTGACGCACTCCTGCTGCTGGGGGTTGAGCCGTCGTACGGCGTCCAGGAGGGCGGCGTTGGACAGGGATTCGAGGACGGAGTCCTCGGGGGAGCGTTCGACCTCGTTGGCGTCGAGCATCTCGCCGGTGGTGACCTCGAGCCGGAACCGGCTGGACTTGAAGTGGTCGGCGACGAGGTTGCGCGCGATGGTGACCAGCCAGGCGCCGAAGTCGCGGCCCTGCCAGGTGAAGGTCCCGATGCGGCGCAGGGCGCGCAGAAAGGTCTCGCTGGTGAGGTCCTCGGCCGTCGCCTTGCCGCCGACGCGGTAGTAGATGTAGCGATACACGGTGTCGCTGTACTGGTCGTAGAGCCGTCCGAAGGCGTCGGCCTCGCCGGCCTGGGCGCGCTCGACGAGCTCCATCATCCGGGCGCTGTCGCTGTCCGCGGCCGGGCGGCGGACCGTGGCCGCCGCGGCCGGGCGTCCTCGTCTGCCGGCCGCTCGCCCTTCGCCCGATCGTCGTCCCTCGACCACGGCGCTGCGAGTCGGCACCTGCTCCATGCCGTCGGCCAGCGCGTAGGCCGGTCCGAGCGGCGTGGCGGTGGCGAATGCGGGGCCGGCGTACGCGGTGGGGACGAGACCGCGCAGCAGGTCGAGGACCGTTGCGCGGAGCGTAGCCAGGCCCGAGGCGTCAACCCCGACGTGTGGGTACACGGGACTCCCAGAGGCAGAGCTTCCATCACGTGCAGTGCGGAACCGTTCACCCGTCGTAGCGACGGCGGGGTCCCGGTATGCGTCTGAGGAGAATAACGCTTCGTGCAGGGGCTGCTACACCGAGTTGCTCAAATCATCGATTCCGTCGCTTCCGTAACCGATTGGCGTGCGTTCGGACGTCGGAGAGTGACCGTTTGCTGACCGATCTGTTCCGTCTTCGGTCTGTCTCTGGGGTGGATCCTGGCGATGCACCGCCAAGTCGAATGGCCGGAACGGCAAGGGCGTACGTTCGGTCAATTGCCCGTGCTTCCGGGTGCGCCGCCCGACCGCGACCGGCGAGGGCCCGTACCGCCAGTAGGCGGCACGGGCGGCACGGGCGGCACGGGCGGCTGGGTGCGGCGCGACCGGTTGGGCGGCACGTGGTGAGCGGCAGCGGGGTCAGCGGCGGCGGCGGTGCAGGGCGATGGCCGCCGCGGTGCCGCCGGCCACGGCGCCGACGCCGGCCGCCGCGGGGATGCCGACCTTGGCCGCCTTGCGGCCGGTGCGGTAGTCGCGCAGGCGCCAGTCCATCTCCCTGGCGTGGCGGCGCAGCTTGGCGTCGGGGTTGATGGCGTAGGGGTGGCCGACCAGGGACAGCATGGGGATGTCGTTGTGGGAGTCGCTGTAGGCGGCGCAGCGGGTCAGGTCCAGGGCCTCCGCCGCGGCCAGGGCGCGTACCGCCTCCGCCTTCGCCGGGCCGTGCAGCGGCTCTCCGACCAGGCGGCCGGTGTAGACGCCGTCGACGGACTCCGCCACCGTGCCCAGTGCGCCGGTCAGGCCCAGGCGGCGGGCGATGACCTGGGCGATCTCCACCGGCGCGGCTGTGACCAACCACACCTTCTGGCCGGCGTCCAGGTGGGCCTGGGCGAGCGCGCGCGTGCCCGGCCAGATCCGCTCGGCCATGTACTCGTCGTAGATCTCCTCGCCGATCGACTTCAGCTCGGCGACCCGGTGGCCCTTGACGATCGACAGCGCCGAGTCGCGGGCGTCCTGCATGTGCTCGGGGTCCTCCACCCCGGCCAGCCGGAACCACGCCTGCTGCCAGGCGAACTTCGCGAGGTCGCGCGTGTCGAAGAACTTCCGCTTGTACAGGCCCCGGCCGAAGTGGAACAGCGCGGCGCCCTGCATGACGGTGTTGTCCAGGTCGAAGAAGGCGGCGGCCTGCTCGTCCCCGTGCACCGGGAACTCCGACGCCTCCTGCGGGGACGGCGGTACACCCGCTTCCTGGGAGGATTTGCGCGCTGCCTCCGCCGAGGCCTCGCCTGCCAACACGCTTCGCGCCGTGGCGAAGCGCCTACGGGAAGTGAGCCATCCGAGAGCGGCCATGGCGTGAGCATAGCCAGTTGGCCGGGTGGTTCCGGCGTCGAGAGGTTTCGCGGGCCGTGAACTCTTCGCGACGGCGCCGTTGCGAAGGCGCCGCCGAGGGTGCCGCGGCGCGCGCCGGAGCGACAATGGGCGACATGACTCCCATCTTCCGCCGCAAGTCCCCCGGGCCCCAGGGACGGCTCGTCACCCTCGTCCGCAAGCCGGGCTGCCATCTGTGCGACGACGCGCAGACCGTCGTGGAGAAGGTGTGCGCCGAGCTGGGCGTCGCCTGGGAGCAGAAGGACATCACCGAGGATCCGGAGCTGTACGACCGGTACTGGGAGCAGATCCCGGTGGTACTCGTCGACGGTGAACAGCACACCTTCTGGCGGGTGAACGAGGAGCGGCTGCGCAAGGAGCTCAAGGGCTGATCGAGACTGACCGAGGAGTACAAACTGGCTGGAAGTCGCCTAGGATCGATGGCGTCTTGGTCTCGGGGGTGGGGATCGTAGAGGAGAGTGTGCGGTTTTGCCCCCCACAACAAAGGCACAGCGGTGTGAATGCGCTGGTTCCAAAAATCTGCGCCGGGGGTGCGTGACCCCGGTCACGTTGGCCGGGCAAATCGGACACCATCTTTGTGCACACGTTCACAAAGACATAGCCTGCTGTCGACGGGGCGGTCTGGGGACATATGACCGCCCGCAGCCCCGCTCTACCCGCAGGAGCACCGTGGCAACTGGCCGAACTCACCGACCGGCGACCCGTAGCCGAGGGATTCCCGAGGCCACCGTCGCCAGGCTTCCGTTGTACCTCCGAGCCCTGACCGCACTGTCGGAGCGCTCGGTGCCCACGGTCTCCTCCGAGGAGCTCGCGGCCGCGGCGGGGGTCAATTCCGCCAAGCTGCGCAAGGACTTCTCCTACCTCGGCTCCTATGGGACCCGCGGGGTCGGCTACGACGTCGAGTATCTCGTGTACCAGATCTCCCGCGAACTCGGCCTCACCCAGGACTGGCCGGTTGTGATCGTCGGTATCGGCAACCTCGGCGCCGCCCTCGCCAACTACGGCGGCTTCGCCTCCCGCGGCTTCCGCGTCGCCGCGCTCATCGACGCCGACCCGGCGATGGCCGGCCGGCCCGTCGCCGGCATCCCGGTCCAGCACGCCGACGAGCTGGAGAAGATCATCCGGGACAACGGCGTCTCGATCGGCGTGATCTCGACCCCCGCGGGCGCCGCCCAGCAGGTCTGCGACCGGCTGGTGGCCGCCGGTGTCACCTCCATCCTGAACTTCGCGCCGACCGTGCTGTCCGTCCCGGACGGCGTCGACGTGCGCAAGGTCGACCTCTCCATCGAGCTGCAGATCCTCGCCTTCCACGAGCAGCGCAAGGCCGGTGAGGAGGCCGTCGCCGAGCGCGCGCTCCCGCCCGCCGCGGCGGTCCGCGACAAGTCCGCCGACCAGGGCCCGGACGGGGATGTCCCCGCCGTGATGCCGGCATGAGCCTCCTCGTCGTCGGACTGAGCCACCGCAGCGCCCCGGTCAGCCTCCTGGAGCGCGCCTCGCTGAGCGCGGACGGCCAGCACAAGCTGCTCCAGGACACGGTCGCCGCCGAGCCGGCCACCGAGGCCGCCGTGCTCGCCACCTGCAACCGCATCGAGCTGTACGCCGACGTGGACAAGTTCCACGCCGGTGTCGCCGAGCTGTCCCAGCTGCTCGCCCAGCACAGCGGGGTCGGTCTCGAGGAGCTCACCCCGTACCTCTACGTGCACTACGAGGACCGCGCCGTCCACCACCTGTTCTCGGTGGCCTGCGGACTGGACTCGATGGTCGTCGGCGAGGGCCAGATCCTCGGTCAGATCAAGAACGCCCTGGCCCGCGCCCAGGACCAGCACAGCGCCGGGCGTCTGCTGAACGACCTGTTCCAGCAGGCCCTGCGGGTCGGCAAGCGCGCCCACTCCGAGACCGGCATCGACCGCGCCGGGCAGTCCCTGGTCACCTTCGGCCTGGAGCAGCTGTCCGCGGGCGCGGACGTGCAGGCCTGGGCGCGCGGCAAGAAGGCCCTGGTCATCGGCGCCGGTTCGATGTCGTCGCTGGCCGCCGCCACCCTCGCCCGGGTGGGCGTGGGCGAGATAGTGATCGCCAACCGTACGCAGGACCGGGCCGAGCGCCTCGTCCAGATCCTCACCGAGGGCGACGACACGGACGTGCTGGCCCGCGCGGTACCGATGGACGCGGTGCCGCTCGAGCTGACACGTGCAGATGTCGCCGTCTCCTGCACCGGCGCGACCGGCCTCGTCCTGACCGCCGAGACGGTCGGCGCCGCGGTCGAGGGCCGTACCGGAACGCCCGTCACCGTGGCGCGGGCCGCCGGTGCGGAGCGCGGGGCGGTGCGCACGGACGTACGCGAGACCCCCGTGCCGCTCGTGGGCGCCGGCGCCGACGAGAACTGCCCGCTGGACCTCGCCGCCGAGCCCGGCTTCTCCCTGATGGGCGAGTCCGCCGTGGCCGGCATGGACGCGGCCACCCTGGAGCAGCACGGCACGTGGGTCGATGAGGGTGCCGCCCTGCTCGAGCGGAGCCGAGAGCTTGGGGGAGGAACCGTCGACCGCCGGGAGTCCGCCCGTGCCGAGGCCGACCCCGAGACCGACGCCGAGCTGATCACCGCGCTCGCCGCGACCGTCGCCAGCGCCGGCCGTGTCCCCGAGCACCGCAGGCCCGAGCCGGTCGCCGTCGCACCGCGCCCCGAGCCGGCCCTCTTCGTGCTGGACCTCGCCATGCCGCGCGACGTCGACGCGGCCGCGCACCGGCTCGCCGGGGTGCGCCTGGTGGACATCGAGTCGCTCGCCGAGGCCTCCGCCGACGCTCCGATGGCCGCCGACGTCGACCAGGTCCGCCGTATCGTCTCCGACGAGGTGGCGGCCTTCGGGGCGGCGCTGCGGGCGGCGCACATCACACCCACCGTCGTCGCGCTGCGCACCATGGCCGCCGACGTCGTGAGCAGCGAGATCGCCCGCCTGGAGGGGCGGCTGCCCGGTCTCGACGACAAGCACCGTGCGGAGATCACCCAGACCGTCCGGCGGGTGGTGGACAAGCTGCTGCACGCGCCGACGGTCAGGGTCAAACAGCTCGCGGCCGAGCCCGGCGGCGCCGGGTACGCGGACGCGCTGCGCACCCTGTTCGACCTGGACTCCGAGACGGTCGCCTCCGTCTCCCGGGCCGACCGCGATTCCGACGACTCCGAGAAGCACGACGACTCCGAGAAGCACAGCAAGAACCGAGGGCCAGCATGACTGAGAAGGCACTGAGGCTCGGGACCAGGCGCAGCAAGCTCGCCATGGCCCAGTCCGGGTTGGTGGCGGACGCCGTGAGCCAGGTGACCGGACGGCCTGTCGAGCTCGTCCCGGTCACCACCTACGGCGACATCTCCCGTGAGCACCTCGCGCAGATCGGCGGCACGGGTGTGTTCGTGGCCGCACTGCGCGAGGCGTTGCAGCGGGGCGAGGTGGACTTCGCGGTTCATTCGCTCAAGGACCTGCCCACCACGCAGCCCGAGGGCCTGGTCCTCGCCGCCGTACCCGAGCGCGAGGACCCGCGTGACGTGCTCGTCGCCCGGGACGCGCTGAAGTTCACCGACCTGCCCCACGGGGCGCGCATCGGTACGGGCTCGCCGCGCCGCATGGCCCAGCTGAACGCGTACGCCCGCGCCCACGGCCTGGAGATCGAGACGGTCCCGATCCGGGGCAACGTCGACACCCGCATCGGCTTCGTCAAGAACGGCGAACTCGACGCGGTGGTGCTCGCCGCCGCCGGGCTGAACCGGGTCGGCCGGAGCGACGAGGCGACCGACTTCCTGTCGGTCGACACGATTTTGCCGGCCCCCGGCCAGGGGGCCCTGGCGGTCGAGTGCAGGGCGGGGCACACCGCCCAGGACGCCGTCCTCGCCGCCGAGCTCGGCGAGCTCGACGACCCGCACACGCGGGCCGCCGTGACCGCCGAGCGGTCACTGCTCGCCGCCCTGGAGGCCGGCTGCAGCGCCCCGGTGGGCGCGCTGGCCGACATCCTGGCCGACGGGCGGATTGTCAAGGAAATGCGCCTGCGGGGCGTCGTCGGCAGGCCCGACGGCTCCGCACTGGTGCAGCTGTCCACCACCGGTCCCGTGCCCCAGACGCACGATGCGGCGATGGCACTCGGTCGCGAACTCGCCACCGAGATGCTCGCCCAGGGCGCGGCCGGTCTGATGGGGGAGCGAGCACAGTGAGCCCCACCACCCTTCCCGCCTGTCCCGAACACGGGCACGTCACCTTCCTCGGCGCCGGACCCGGAGATCCGGGACTGCTCACACTGCGCGCCGTGGAGGCGCTGGCCAACGCGGATGTCCTCGTCGCCGAGCACGAGGTGCTCGACGTCGTGCGCACGCACGCCAGGCAGGGCGTCGCCGTCGTACACACGGACCCGGGTCCTTCGGCGGACTCGCATCCGGGCACGGGCACACCCCAGCTCACGGTTGTTGACGGCACGTCAACAACCGCTGGGATCCCCGCGGTGCGGGATGCCGCACATCTTGTCATGGAGGCCGCGCGGGGCGGCAGGCGGGTCGTCCGTGCGGTGTCCGGGGACCCGGGACTCGACACGTACGCCGCGGAGGAGATGCTCGCCTGCGCCGCCGCGGGCGTTCCCTTCGAGGTCGTCCCCGGCATCTCGGCCGCCGTCGGCGTGCCCGCGTACGCCGGGGTGCCGCTGCGCGACGCCCAGGGCACCGACGTACGGTTCGTCGACGCGCGGACGGCGTCCGACCGCTGCTGGACCGAGGTCGGCGCCTCGGACGGCACGGTCGTCGTGTCGACCACGCTCGACTCGGTCGCCGCGGCGGCCGGCGAGCTGGTCTCGGCGGGCCGCAAGCCCGACACCCCGTTGACGGTGACGGTCGCCGGTACGACCACCCGCCAGCGCACGTGGACGGCGACGCTCGGCACGATCGCGCAGACCCTGAAGCAGGCCAAGGTCCTGCCGTCCCCGGACGGCGGGCGCCCGGTGATAGCCGTGGTGGGCGAGCGCAGCGCGACCGCCCAGCGCGACCAGCTGTCGTGGTTCGAGTCCAAGCCGCTGTTCGGGTGGAAGGTCCTCGTGCCGCGCACCAAGGAGCAGGCGGCCTCGCTCTCCGACCAGCTGCGGTCCTACGGGGCCGTACCGCACGAGGTGCCGACGATCGCCGTCGAGCCGCCGCGCACGCCCCAGCAGATGGAGCGCGCGGTCAAGGGCCTGGTGACCGGCCGCTACGAGTGGATCGCGTTCACCTCGGTCAACGCGGTGAAGGCGGTGCGGGAGAAGTTCGAGGAGTACGGTCTCGACGCCCGGGCCTTCGCCGGCATAAAGGTGGCCGCGGTCGGCGACCAGACGGCCAAGGCGCTGATCGCCTTCGGCGTGAAGCCGGACCTGGTGCCGAGCGGTGAGCAGTCGGCCGCGGGCCTGCTGGAGGACTGGCCGCCGTACGACCCGGTCTTCGACCCGATCGACCGTGTCTTCCTGCCCCGCGCGGACATCGCCACGGAGACCCTCGTGGCGGGTCTGATCGAACTGGGCTGGGAGGTCGACGACGTCACGGCCTACCGCACGGTCCGCGCCTCTCCGCCCCCGGCGGAGACCCGCGAGGCCATCAAGGGCGGTGGCTTCGACGCGGTGATGTTCACGTCGTCCTCGACGGTGCGGAACCTGGTCGGCATCGCGGGCAAGCCGCACAACGTGACGGTGATCGCCTGCATCGGCCCGGCCACGGCGAAGACCGCCGAGGAGCACGGCCTGCGGGTCGACGTGATGGCCCCCGAGCCGTCGGTCCACAAGCTGGCCGAGGCCCTGGCCGACTTCGGCGCGCGGCGCCGGCTCGCGGCCCTGGACGCGGGCGACCCGGTGACGCGGCCGAGCGAACGGCGACCGGGGTCGCGCAGGCGCCGCTCGTCGACGTGAGTGCGGCGTGAGCGCTGAGTGAGCTGGTGGCGGAGCGTGCCCTGTGCGGGCGTGTTCCGCCATCGCGCGTTCTTGCCCGCGGTGGGCGCCCTGGTCCTCTCATCGGTCGCCGGGAGTAGGTCTTTCGCCTCATGCGCGCCGTGAGCCCGCTGGCTAAGGTCGGCGCTCATGCAGACCACGGGGATTGTTCGCCGCCGGGCGGCGGAGCGCAGGCGCGACACTCTGGAACGGCTCGTCGCCGAGCGGGACGTATGGGTGTCGACGGCACATCCTGATCACGGGCCGCATCAGGTGCCGCTGTGGTTCTCGTGGGACGGGCGAGCGGTGTGGATGTGCACCGGTGCCACTTCCGCGACCGCGCGGAACGTCCGGGAGGAGCCGCGCGTGCGCCTGGCGCTGCCGGACACCTTCGACGTGGTGCTGCTCCAGGGTGAGGCGGAGTGCTTCCCGGACCAGGTTGTGCCCGCGGACGCGGCGGAGGCGTTCGCCGCCAAGTTCGGGTGGGACCCCCGCGCGGAGGAGGGTTCCTTCATATACGTGCGCGTGGTGCCGAAGACCGTGCGCGCTTGGCGCGGCGAGCCGGAACTGCGCGGCAGAGTCATCATGCGCGACGGGACATGGCTGGCATAGCGGCGTCCTGTCATCAGCCGGTCGCACGTACCGATGCGGAGGTCCGGGCCCCTGTCGCAGGCCCGGACCCGGTCACATGCCCTGAGTGGTCACGCCACGGTCCGGATGAGCTTCTTGTTGACGAACTCCTCGATTCCGGCGCGGCCGAGTTCGCGGCCGAAGCCGGAGCGCTTGATGCCACCGAAGGGGAGTTCCGCACCCTCCGCGCCGACGCCGTTGACGAAGACCATGCCGGCCTCGATGCGGTCGGCGACGCGCTCGGCCTGCGCGGGGTCGGTGGTGAAGAGGTAGGAACCGAGGCCGTAGGGGGTGTCGTTGGCGATACGCAGGGCGTCGTCCTCGTCGGTCGCCGGGAAGACCATCGCGACCGGTCCGAACAGTTCCTGGCGGGCGGCGGTGTGTTCGGTGGTGAGCCCCGTGAGGACGCCGGCCGGGAAGTAGGCCCCGTGCCGTTCGGCCTTGCTGTGCAGCGTGGCGCCCTGGGCGACCGCCTCGTCGACCTGCCGGGCGAGGTTCTCGGCGGCGGCGACCGACGACAGCGGGGCGCCGGTCTCGCCGGCGAGCAGCCGGGCGGTGAACTTCTCGACGAACGCGTCGTAGAGGTCCTCGACGACGACGAACCGCTTGGCGGCGTTGCAGGCCTGGCCGGTGTTGTCGAGCCGGGCGGCCACGGCGGCCTCCACGACCGCGTCGAGGTCGTCGGTGGACAGCACGACGAACGGGTCGGAGCCGCCGAGTTCGAGGACGACGCGCTTCAGGTGCCGCCCGGCGACCTCGGCGACGGCCGCCCCGGCCCGCTCCGAGCCCGTGAGCGAGACGCCCTGGACCCGCGGGTCGGCGATCACCTCGGCGATCTGCTCGTTGGTGGCGTACACGTTGACGTACGCGCCGGCCGGGAAGCCGGCCTCGGCGAACAGCTTCTCCAGCAGAGCGGCGGTGGCCGGGCACTGCGGGGCGTGCTTGAGGGCGATGGTGTTGCCGAGCGCCAGGTTCGGGGCGGCGAACCGGGCCACCTGGTAGGCGGGGAAGTTCCACGGCATGATGCCGAGCAGGACGCCCACCGGGCCGCGCCGGACGACGGCGCTGCCGGGTCCGGAGATGACGTCGAGCGGCTCGTCGGCGAGGAACCCCTCGGCGTGGTCGGCGTAGTAGTGGTAGATGTCGGCGCAGAAGCCGATCTCGCCCTCGGCCTCCGCGAGCGGCTTGCCCATCTCGCGCACGATGCTCGCGGCCAGTTCGGCCTGGTGCTCGGTGTGCAGGTCGCCGAGCCGGCGCAGCAGCGCGGAGCGCTCGGCCACGGAGCTGGTACGGCCCCAGGACGTGGCCGCGTGGGCGGCGGCGACGGCCGCCTCGATCTCGGCGTCGGTGGCGGTCGGGTAGGTCGCGGCGACTTCGCCGGTGGTGGGGTCGGTGACGGCGTACATCAGCTCTCCGGAGAGTGGTCGGGTGCGTCGGGTGCGGGGCGGCTGCCGGTCACGGGGCGGTTCACGGCGTCAGGATCGTTCTGACCCCGGTGTTCGACCTGAGGTCGTCGAACGCCTCCGCCGTCTCCGCGAGGGGCCGGGTCTTGCCGATCAGGTCGTCCAGCGGCAGCCGGCCGGCCAGGTAGAGGCGGGCCAGTTTGGGGATGTCGATCTCCCCGACACTGGAGCCGTAGTTGCAGCCGAGGATCCGCTTGCCCTGGTCGGCGAGGTCGAACAGGTTGAACGACCCGGTCGCGCCGGTCGGTGCCATCCCGACCAGGACCGCCGCGCCGCCGGAGGTGAGCATGTCCGGGAGGGTCTCGATGACCTTCGGGCTTCCGATCGCCTCGAAGGCGTAGTCCACGCCGCCGAGTTCGTCCTGGCACCAGGCCGCGACGTCGGTCCCGGCCCCGTCGAGTGTGTGGGTGGCGCCGAACCGCTCGGCCACGGCGAGGCGTTCGGGGGAGAGGTCGACGGCGACGACGGGGTCGGCGCCCACCAGGCGAAGGCCCATGACCACGCTGAGCCCCACGCCGCCCGTGCCGATGACGACCGCGGACTCGCCGGGGCGGACCCGGGCGGTGTTCATGACCGCGCCGATACCGGTGGTGATGGAGCAGCCGAGGAGGGCGCCGATGCTGAACGGCAGCTCCTCGGGGACCTTCACCGCCGCCGACTCGGGTACGACCAGCCGGTTCGTGAACGCCCCGAGGCCCAGGTAGGGCCACACCGCCTCGCCCTCGGTGTCCGTGAACGGGGTGGTCCCGTCGGGCAGCGTGTTGGCGACGGCCCGGGTGCCGGTGCACAGCCACGCCATCCCGGCCACGCACTTGCGGCAGCGCCGGCACGGCGCGAACCAGGACAGCACGACGTGGTCGCCGGGCCGCACGGAGGAGACGCCGGGCCCCACCGCGGTGACCACCCCGGCCGCCTCGTGTCCGAGCACGAGCGGTCGGTCGGTGGGCCAGTCGCCGGTCACGATGTGCAGGTCCGAGTGGCACACGCCGGCCGCGCGCACGTCGATCTCGACCTCGCCCGGCCCGGCGGACCGGAGGGAGACGTCCTGCGACCGCAGCCCCGAGACCGGGTCGAAGACGATGGCCGGGGAGAAGGCCGGGGAGAGGGTCGGGGACGGTTTCGACGGCATCAGGACACCTTCACCTTTTCGGGGGCCGGGTTCTGGGGGAGCTTGGTGTGGGGCTTGGCGACCGCGACGTAGACGAGACCGATGGCGAAGAGCACGGAGAAGACCAGGATCACGGCCCAGACCTGGATCCAGCTGCCGCCGACCGGGGCGAGTTCGGCGCGGGGCCAGGCGATGTTGACCGCCTCGAAGAGCAGCCACACCACGGCGAGCACGTTGACCACCAGGCCGGTCCGTCCCAGC
Organism: Streptomyces cyslabdanicus; assembly: GCF_052663305.1. Lineage (NCBI taxonomy): Bacteria > Bacillati > Actinomycetota > Actinomycetes > Kitasatosporales > Streptomycetaceae > Streptomyces > Streptomyces cyslabdanicus. The sequence continues at coordinate 128,821 of NZ_JBQRUW010000043.1, read as the reverse complement.
CGCAGCGCCCCGGCGGAGGGGTTCCACCGGCCGCTCAACCGGGCGGCGAGCGCCACGACGGCGACGGTGAGGAAGATGAAGTAGAAGCCGCCGGAGCCGAACGCGATCAGGGTCGCGGCGGCATTGCCGTTCAGCCCGAGCAGCAGCCCGAGGCCGGCCAGCACGGCCGTCGCGATGAGCGAGACGTACGGGATCTGCCGCGGGCCGATGGTGGCGAGCGTCGAGGAGAAGGGCAGCTGCCGGTCGCGGGCGAACGAGTAGACGGCTCGTCCGATGTACGTCTGGATCGAGATGGCGCACGCGAAGAACGCGATCAGAACGACGACGACGAACGGCTTCTCGCTCCATCCGCCCAGCCCGTCGGTCACCGCGGTGAGAACCGGGTCCGCCGTCCTGCCGGACACGGCGTCCCCGGGCCGGCGCAGTGAGAGCGTCACCGCGAGCCCGGTCAGCAGGACCGTGAAGGCGACGAACAGGTAGGCGCGCAGCAGCGCACGCGGCACGCTGCGCCGGGGCTGCTCGGTCTCCTCGGCGACCTGCGTGGTCGCGTCGAAGCCGAGGAACGCCCAGCCGGCCACCGCGAGACAGGTCAGGAAACCGGCCAGGACGGACCCCTTGGAGGCCGCCTCGGCTCCCAGCGTGTCGAACAGCGTCCCGAAGCCGTTGTGGCGCACGAAGAGCAGCAGGATCACGCTGATCGCGACGGAGGCGACGCCCTCGGCGAGGATGCCCGCGTTGAGGAAGTGCTTCACCGGGTTGACGCCGAGGAGGTTGATCCCGAGTGCCACGGCGATGAAGACCACGCCGAGGAGCACCAGGGTCGTCGCCGACGGCGTTCCGTGACCGAAGAGCATGTGCAGCCAGCCCGCCCCCAGGTAGGCCACCGTGGCCAGCGACGCGACGGCCGAGGCGAGGTAGATCCAGCCCACCAGCCAGCCGAGCCGCGGTCCGCCCAGTCGGCGCACCCACTGGTAGACCCCGCCGGTCATGGGGAACTGGGAGGACAGCTCGGCGTAGACGACGGCGGTCAGCAACTGGCCGAGGAAGGCCGCGACGACCGCCCAGATCCATGCGGGGCCCGCGAAGACGAACCCGAGCTGGACGACGGCGTAGATGCCGACCACGGGGGAGATGGTCGCGAACCCGATCGCGAACACGGCCCACGGGGTCAGGGTGCGTCTCAGCTCCTGCCGGTAGCCGTACTCGGCGAGGTCACCGGCGTCGGTGGGAGTGTCGTTCACGTGCGTCTCCTGACGGTGGTGCGTGCCGGAGGTGCCGGCTCGGCCGGGACGGGGGCCGGGGCCTGGTGGCGGGGTGGGATCCCCTTGATCAGCGGCTTCCTGATGTCCACGGCTATTGGCCGCGTGGCCAATTTCCTAATTGGTCGCATACTCAATAACATTCCGGGCATGACGTCAAGGGGTCCAGGAAAGCGAGTCCGCAAGGCGCCGGCCGAGCGCCGGAGCGAGATCGTCACCAGTGCCGCGCGGATCGGGCTCACGGAAGGTCTCGAGTGCGTCACCCTGCGGCGGGTCGCCGACGAGCTCGGCGTCCAGTCAGGACTCGTCGGCCACTACTTCCCCGCGGCCGACAAGCTCGTGGCCGAGGCCTTCACCAGCGCCACCATGGCCGAACTCGACAGCCTGCTCCCCGAGGGACGGACGGGGGAACCGGGCGACTCCGGGGACGACAGCCCGCTGCGCACGCTACGGCGCTTCTTCACCCTGATCTCCAGCGCCGACTTCGACAACGTCAGCAGGCTGTGGCTCAACGCACGGCACCTCTCCCGCTACCGGCCCGCACTCCACGAGCACGTCGTGGACCAGGAACTGCTCTGGTGCCGGCGCATAGAGCGGCTCATCACCGCCGGAGTGGCAGCCGGGGAGTTCCGCTGCGACGACCCCTGGGCGTCGGCCGTGCGCGTCCTCGTCGTGATCGACGGCACCAGCGCCTACATCAACACCAGCGCCGACCGCCGGGCCGAACCGATCGCCGACATGGTCCGCACCTTCGCCGAGGCCGAACTCGGACTGGCACCCGGCGCCCTGAAAACCCCCTGACGCACGGCCCGGGGACGGCGGGGCGGCGCCGACGCGGCGCCCCGCACCGGCCGACTCCCCGTCGGCAAAGGCACCGGGGCGGCGGGCGTAGCGTAGAGGGCATGACGAAGTACGGATCCTTTCCCGGTACGCGTCCTCGCCGGCTGCGTACCATCCCCGCCATGCGGCGCATGGTCGCCGAGACCCGGCTGCACCCGGCGGACTTCATCCTGCCCGCGTTCGTCCGCGAGGGCGTGAGCGAGCCCGTGCCGGTCTCGGCGATGCCCGGCGTGGTGCAGCACACGCGGGAGAGCCTGAAGAAGGCGGCCGCCGAGGCGGTGGAGGCCGGGATCTCCGGAATCATGCTGTTCGGGGTGCCGGAGGAGGAGAAGAAGGACGGCCTCGGGACGGCGGGGACGGACCCGGACGGGATCCTCCAGGTCGCGCTGCGCGATGTGCGCGCCGAGGTCGGGGACGAGCTGCTCGTCATGTCCGACCTGTGCCTGGACGAGTTCACCGACCACGGCCACTGCGGTGTCCTCGACGCCGAGGGGCGGATCGACAACGACGCCACGCTGGAGCGGTACGCCGAGATGGCCCAGGTCCAGGCCGACGCCGGCGCTCATGTCGTGGGCCCCAGCGGGATGATGGACGGGCAGATCGGCGTCGTCCGGGACGCGTTGGACCAGATCGGGCGGGAGGACGTGGCCGTCCTCGCCTACACCGTCAAGTACTCGTCCGCGTTCTACGGGCCCTTCCGGGAGGCGGTCGGCTCCTCGCTGCAGGGCGACCGCAAGACCTACCAGCAGGACCCGGCGAACCAGCGGGAGTCGCTGCGGGAGCTGGCCCTCGACCTGGAGGAGGGCGCCGACATGGTGATGGTCAAGCCGGCCGGTCCCTACCTCGACGTCCTTGCCCGGGTCGCCGACGCCTCGGACGTGCCGGTCGCCGCCTACCAGATCTCCGGCGAGTACTCGATGATCGAGGCCGCCGCCGAGAAGGGCTGGATCGACCGGGACCGGGCCATCCTGGAGGCCCTGACCGGCATCAAGCGGGCCGGGGCGCGCAACATCCTCACCTACTGGGCCACCGAGGTCGCGCAGAAGCTGCGCTGAGGGGCCCCGGCCGAACGCCGGCACCCGGAAACCGGGAACGGCCAAGTCGCCCTGGGAGTTAGGTTGTTGACGATCAGCCGACCTCTCAGGGAGACGTCCGATGTCCGGTGATGCCTTCAGCCACGACTCCGCCGAGCTGAGGAAGAGGATCGATTCCACCAAGCCGCACCCGGCCCGGGTCTACGACGTCCTGCTCGGCGGCAAGGACCACTACCCGGTCGACCGGGAGGCGGCCGCCGCGGCCATGGCCAACCACCCGCGCGGTTTCCTCACCGCCCGGCACAACCGGGACTTCCTGCGCCGCGCCGTCACCGCACTCGTGCGGGAGGAGGGCGTCCGCCAGTTCCTCGACATCGGCGCGGGCCTGCCGACCGCGCAGAACGTGCACCACATCGCCCAGAGCATCGCCCCCGAGACGCGGGTGGTGTACGTGGACAACGATCCGATCGTGCTCGCGCACGCGCGCGCCCTGCTCACCAGTGTCCCCGAGGGACGCACCGACTACATCGACGCCGACCTGCGCGACCCCGGGCGCATCCTGCGCGAGGCGGCCCGCACGCTCGACTTCGACCGGCCCGTCGCGCTGTGCCTGGCAGCGGTGCTGCACTTCATCGAGGACGAGGCGGCCTACGACGTGGTCCGGGAACTGCTGGGCGCGCTGCCCCCGGGCAGCTGGCTGGTGCTGAGCCACCTGGCCAGCGACCTCAACCCGGAGGAGAGCGCCAACGTGGCGCAGTCGTTCAAGAAGAACGGACTGACCTTCGTACTCCGGTCGCGGGACCAGATCGAGCGGTTCTTCGGCGACAACGGACTGAAGACGGCCGACCCGGGCCTGGTTCCCGTGCACCGCTGGCGGCCCGACGGCTCGGCCCCCGTGCTCCGGGCGCCGAGCCCCGAGTACCTCGCCTCCCTGGACTTCATCGACCGGATCAAGTACCACGACCCCAACGACGTCACGGACGAGGACATCAGCGTCTACGGGGCCATCGGCCGCACGGCGTGACGCGTGCGGCCGTAAGGCGTGACGTGCGGGGCCTCGGAAGCGCCGGGGCCCTCAGAGGCGCTCGGGGGTCCTGATGCCCAGCAGGTCCATGCCCCGGTGCAGGGTGCGGGCCGTGACGTCGCACAGGAACAGGCGGTTCTCCACCTGCTGCGGCGTCTCGGCCTTCAGGACCGGGCACTTGTCGTAGAACGTCGTGTACAGGGAGGCCAGCTGGTACAGGTACGCGGCCAGCTTGTGCGGGGCGTACTCCGCGGCGGCCTCCCGCACCGTCTCCGCGAAGGCGTCGGCGTGCAGGCCGAGCGCCCGCTCCGCCTCGGTCAGTTCCAGCTCGGGGTGGGCCACCGGACGGGTCTCGCCGGCCTTGCGGAGGATGGACCGGATACGGGCGTACGCGTACTGCAGGTACACGCTCGTGTCGCCGTTCAGCGAGACCATCTGGTCCAGGTCGAACTTGTAGTCCCGGATCGCCGAGGTCGACAGGTCCGCGTACTTCACCGCGCCGATGCCCACCTGGGCACCCCGCTCGGCGATCTCCTCCTCCGAGAGGTCCTGCGCCTTCTCCCGGACGACCGCCGAGGCACGCTCGATCGCCTCGTCGAGCAGGTCGACCAGGCGGACCGTCTCGCCCGCACGGGTCTTGAAGGGCTTGCCGTCCTTGCCGAGCACCGTGCCGAACGCCAGCTGGTACGCCGTCACGTCGTCGTTCAGCCAGCCGGCCCGCCGCGCGGTCTCGAAGACCATCTTGAAGTGCAGGGACTGCCGGGCGTCCACCACGTACAGCAGGGTGTTCGCCTTGAGGTTGAAGACCCTGTCCCTGATCGCCGACAGGTCGGTGGCCGCGTAGCCGTAGCCGCCGTCGGACTTCTGGACGATCAGCGGGACCGGGTTGCCGTCCGGGCCCTTGACGTCGTCGAAGAAGACGCACAGCGCGCCCTCCGAGCGGACCGCCACGCCGGACTCCTCCAGCAGCCGGCAGGTCTCGGCGAGCATGTCGTTGTAGCCGGACTCGCCGACGATGTCCGGGTCCCGGACCTCCATGTCCAGCTTCTCGAAGACGGAGAAGAAGTAGATCTTCGACTCGTCCACGAACTTCTGCCACATGGCCACCGTGTGCGGGTCGCCGGCCTGGAGGTCCACCACCCGGCGCCGGGCCCGCGTCTTGAACTCCTCGTCGGAGTCGAACAGCTTGCGCGCGGCCTTGTAGAGGCGGTCGAGGTTCGACATCGCCTCCTCGCCGCTCACCTGGGACGCCTTGTGGTCCAGCTCGTGCGGGTGCTCGTCCAGGTACTGGATGAGCATGCCGAACTGGGTGCCCCAGTCGCCGATGTGGTGCCGGCGGACCACGTTCTCGCCGGCGAACTCCAGGAGCTGGACCACGGAGTCGCCGATCACCGCGGACCGCAGGTGGCCGACGTGCATCTCCTTCGCCACGTTCGGCTGGGCGTAGTCGATCACCGTCGTGCCCGGCTGCTCCGCGTACGGCACGCCGAGCCGGCCGTCCGGGTCGGCGGCCCGCGCCGCGAGGTTCTCGGTGATGGCGCTGTCCGTGACCGTGATGTTGAGGAAGCCGGGTCCCGAGACCTCGATGTCCTTGATCACGTCACCGGTGACCACGTGCCCGACGACCTGGGTCGCCAGCTCCCGCGGGTTCGCCTTCGCCTTCTTCGCCAGCGCCAGGATGCCGTTGGCCTGGAAGTCCGCCCGGTCGCTGCGTCGCAGCAGCGGGTCCGCGGCGGCGGTCTCCGGCAGGGTGGCCGAGAGGGCGGACGCGAGGCGCTGGTGGACGGAAGCGGTGAGGGACGTGACCGAGGCCATAGGAAAGGGTGCCGTTCTCCTCGTGGGGATGGATAGACAGAGCCAGTATCCCACGCGGGGTAAAGCGAGTTTTCCGGTCGCCGGGCGAACGCCGGACCGCCCGTGCCCGTCCCATGCGTTGAAAAGGGGTTTTCGTGGATACCGGCCCGCCTGGGACAATGGAGCGGTCAGCCGTGCGACCGTAGCGGCCGCCCACGGAGAACCTTCAGAGAAACTTCAGGGAAAGAGGACGTGCCGATCGTGGCTCAGAGCACCGAGACCGCCGACTGGGTCTCCCGTTTCGCGGACGACGTCATCGAGGAGTCGGAGCGTCGGGCCCCGGGCGCAGTGACATCAGTCGCTACCGCTCCGGTGGTCGTCGTCGCGTCCGGTCTTTCGCCGTCCGGCCCCATCCACCTGGGCAACCTGCGCGAGGTCATGACCCCGCACCTCGTCGCCGACGAGATCCGCCGCCGCGGGTACCGGGTACGGCACCTGATCTCCTGGGACGACTACGACCGGTACCGCAAGGTCCCGGCCGGTGTCGCCGGCGTCGACGAGTCGTGGGCCGAGCACATCGGCAAGCCGCTGACCTCCGTCCCGGCCCCGAAGGGCTCGGAGCACCCCAACTGGGCCGAGCACTTCAAGGCCGCCATGGTCGCCTCGCTCGCCGAGCTGGGCGTGGAGTTCGACGGCATCAGCCAGACCGAGCAGTACACCTCCGGCGTGTACCGCGAGCAGATCCTGCACGCGATGAAGCACCGCGGCGACATCGACGCGATCCTCGCCCAGTACCGCACCAAGCCCAAGCCGGCCAAGAAGCAGCAGAAGCCCGTGGACGAGGCCGAGCTGGAGGCCGAGGAGGGCTCGGGCGCCGCCTCCGAGGACGACGGCAGCTCCGGCTCCGCCGGCTACTTCCCGTACAAGCCGTACTGCGGCAACTGCGAGAAGGACCTCACCACCGTCAGCGCCTACGACGACGACTCCACCGAGCTGACCTACGCCTGCACCGCGTGCGGCTTCTCGGAGACGGTCCGGCTCAGCGAGTTCAACCGCGGCAAGCTGGTCTGGAAGGTCGACTGGCCGATGCGGTGGGCGTACGAGGGCGTGATCTTCGAGCCGAGCGGTGTCGACCACTCCTCGCCGGGGTCCTCGTTCCAGGTCGGCGGGCAGATCGTCGGGATCTTCGGCGGCAAGCAGCCGATCGGCCCGATGTACGCGTTCGTGGGCATCTCCGGCATGGCGAAGATGTCGTCCTCGCGCGGTGGCGTGCCCACCCCGGCCGACGCGCTGAAGATCATGGAGCCGCAGCTCCTGCGGTGGCTGTACGCCCGGCGCAGGCCGAACCAGTCCTTCAAGATCGCCTTCGACCAGGAGATCCAGCGCCTGTACGACGAGTGGGACAAGCTCGCCGCCAAGGTCGCCGACACGTCGGCGCTGCCCGGTGACGTCGCCGCGTACACGCGGGCCGTGGGCACCGCCGCCGCGGAGCTGCCGAAGACGCCGCGCCCGCTGCCGTACCGCACGCTCGCGTCCGTCGCCGACATCACCGCCGGCCACCAGGACCAGGCGCTGCGCATCCTGTCCGAGCTCGACCCGGCCAACCCGCTGGGCTCGCTCGACGAGGCCCGCCCGCGGTACGACAGGGCCGAGGCGTGGATCAACACCCACGTCCCCGCCGACCAGCGCACCATCGTCCGCGAGGAGCCCGACACCGAGCTGCTCAAGCCCCTCGACGAGCCCTCCCAGCAGCAGATCCGGCTGCTGCTCGACGGCCTCGAGGACCACTGGTCGCTCGACGGGCTCACCCACCTCGTGTACGGCGTGCCCAAGGTGCAGGCCGGCTTCTCCGCCGACGCCACGCCCAAGGAGCTGCCGCCGGAGATCAAGACCGCCCAGCGGACCTTCTTCGCGCTGCTCTACCACCTGCTCGTCGGCCGCGACACCGGGCCGCGCCTGCCCACGCTGCTGCTCGCGGTGGGGCAGGAGCGGGTGCGGGCCCTGCTCGGGGAGTAGCGGAGCGCCGCGGAACGGCACGAAAGAGGGGCCCTCGCATGAGGGCCCCTCGTTCGTGTTCCGCGGTTCGAGGTTCAGGCGATGTGGTCGTCCTGCAGTTCCGCCGTGTGGCGGTTCGTGAAGCGATTGACCATGCGGTCCGCGTCACGCTGCGGGAGTGCGACGCCGTACGTCGCCTCCACGTCGTCCTTCAGTTGGCCCGAGGTGGGATAGCTGCCGTCGATCGACTTCTTGAAGACCAGGTAGAAGTCTTCCTCGGTCGGTTCCGGGGCACCGCCGCCCTCTCCGAGCTCACGGGTGCGACCCGGGCCCGAGGGGATGGGGAAGCTGCCGGTCGTCTCCGACGGGGATTCCTCGGGGAAGGGCTGCTCCTCGGGGAACTGGTTCCGGGGGAGTTCTTCCTGTTGGTGCTGCTCCTGCTGGTACTGGTCCTGCTGGTACTGGTCCTGCTCGTACCAGGCCGCGTACTGCTCCTCGGCGTACTGAGGGTCGAAGGGCGGCTCGTAGGTGGGGTCGTAGTCGCCCTGGTACTCGATCTGCTGGGGGTCCCTGGCGTGCAGCCAGGGGTTCGCCTCCGGATCGGACGCCGGTACCGGCGCGGGAGCATGTTCGGGCTGTTCGGCGTGGGGAGCGGGGACCAACTCGGGGAGCTGCTCGCTCTGAGACGCCGCCGGGGCGGGAGCCGGAGCGGGTGCCGGCAGGAGCGCCGGGAGTTCTATGCCCGCCGCCGCCAGGCCCGCAGGGGCCGTCTCCCCCAGGGGGACGCCGTACCGGGCGAGACGCAGCGGCATCAGGGACTCCACCGGGGCCTTGCGGCGCCAGGCCCGGCCGAAGCGGGAGCGCAACCGGGCCTGGTAGACGAGACGTTCCTGTTCCAGCTTGATGACCTGGTCGTAGGAGCGCAGCTCCCACAGCTTCATCCGCCGCCACAGCAGGAAGGTGGGCACGGGGGAGAGCAGCCAGCGGGTCAGGCGGACGCCCTCCATGTGCTTGTCCGCCGTGATGTCCGCGATCCGGCCGATCGCGTGCCGTGCCGCCTCCACGGCGACCACGAACAGCACCGGGATCACCGCGTGCATGCCCACGCCCAGCGGGTCCGGCCAGGCGGCGGCGCCGTTGAAGGCGATCGTGGCCAGCGTCAGCAGCCACGCGGTCTGGCGCAGCAGCGGGAAGGGGATCCGGATCCAGGTCAGCAGCAGATCCAGGGCGAGCAGCACGCAGATGCCCGCGTCGATGCCGATCGGGAAGACATAACTGAAGTTCCCGAAGCCCTTCTTGATGGCCAGTTCACGGACGGCCGCGTACGAACCCGCGAAGCCGATACCGGCGATGATCACGGCACCCGTGACGACCACGCCGATGAGAACGCGGTGCATCCGGGTCAGCTGTGGCGTGGCCACCGGTAACTCCCTCCCCTTGCGTGTTGTTGCGCGCAACAGAGTGGCACATCTGTGCGAGGGGTGGAGTACCGGTCCTGTTGCTCCGCTTCCACGGGCCGTCCGTGGGTCAGCCGTTGGACGCCGACTTCGACGGCGAGGCCGACTTCGCGGGGGACTTGGACGCCGAGGGGGACGAGGAGGCGGAGGGGGACGCGGTGGACGAGGAGGACGAGGAACTGCTCGGCGCCGCACCGCCGGACGCGCCGTTCGCCGTCGCGACCGCGGACACCGCCTCGTTGGCCGCCTTCTGTGCGGCCTTCGTCAGGTCGTCGGCGTTCGGGGTCTTGTCGCCGGCCAGACCGGCGCCGTTGTAGTCGAGGGTGACGACCACGTTCTCGGCCCGCGCCACGACCGTCTGCTGCTTGAAGGCGCCTTCCTTCTTCTTCAGGTCGTAGCGCACCACCGTGGCCTCGTCGCCCGTCCCGGACACCGGCTCCGAGGTCACGTGCTGCGCGTCCGCCACGTGCTGCGCGTCCTGCACCTGCCGCTGGTAGAAGTCATGCGCCTGCTTCTCGCCCGTGCCGCGGGTGGCGTCGGACGTGAAACGCAGCAGTGACACGTTGAGCCAGCGGAACTGAGAGCCCTTCACGCCGTTGTTGTCCAGGCTGTTCCAGGAGCATCCGGCGCGCGTGGAGAGGTCGCTGGAGGAGCTCTCCTTGCCCGACTTCACGCCCTTCGGGACCAGTTCACCGAGCGTCTTGTCGGAGAGCACCTTGCAGGCCTGGGGCAGCTTCCCGTACGCCGCCGCCTGCACCGTCGGTGACGGGCTCGCGCTCGCGGAGCCCTTCACATCGCCCGCCGGAGTCTGCTGGGCACCGGAACCGGAACCGGAGTCCGAGGAGGAGCAGGCCGAGGCCAGCAGCATCACGGGGACGGATATCGCGCAGACAAGGACGCGGTTCGGACGCTTCGCGCGCGGGGTGCGCGGGGCTCGCTCTTCTCGCTGCATGGTTCCTTCACTCATGACGCTCGTGGTTCCTGCGGTCGGGATCGGGTCCGAGGGGCCACCGTACGCGGTGAGACAGATGTGCGATCTCTTTCGTCGTACTGAGCGCGGAGGCGGTGGGTGTCGCGCGGGGGCCGTCAACCACCCAGTGAATCGTCCAGCCGAGCCGCCAGTTTCCTTGCCTTGTCCTGCATTTCCTTGCTGTCCGGGACCACGCCGACGGTCGCCGGCTGCTCCTCGTAGACGATGGTCACGACCACGTTGGACGTGCGAAATGCCACAGTCACGGTGCGCTGCCCGGCGGTCGAACCGGCGCTGCCGAGCACGTCGTCGAGGAACGCCTCGTCGCCGAGACCGCTCAGGATCCGGGGCTGGAGGTCGGCCGGAGCGGCATCGCCGGAGGTGGCCTCGGAGGAGGAAGGGGAGCCGGGGGACGACGAGGACGACGAGGACGACGAGGACGACGAAGGCGACGAAGACGCCGAGGATGACGAGGGCGACGGGGTGCTGCCGGAGTCGGAGGCGGCCTTGGACTCCGGCGTGGAGGCGGAGTTCCCGCTGGCGGTCGGCTCGGGAAGGTCGGCGGCCGCCCGTTTGGTGGCGAAGACCGACTCGGCCTGGCTGTCGTCGCTGACCGTGTTGTCGTAGGAGACGACCCGCTCGAAGTCGACGTAGAGGTGGTCGGTGGCGTCCGGGGACTCCACCTTCCAGCGGCATCCGACCTTGCGGTCGGTGTCGTACGTGAGCGTCGCCTGGCCCGCGTAGGCCTTCTCCCGCTGGTCCGCGTCCGTGATCTGCCTGATGCCGGGCAGCAGCGCGTCGAGGGTGCTGTCGCCGACCGCGTGACAGGCCTCCGGAAGCGTCCGGTACCGGCCCGGCTGGGCCGCCGGCGCCGTCGCGTCGGCGCCGCCGGGGTTGGCGTTGTCCGCCTGGCCGCCACTCGACGAACCGCCGGTGCAGCCGCCCAGCAGCAGCGCCGCGAGGAGCGCGGCAGCACCGGGTACGTACGCCTTCCGCAGCACGGTCAGGCTCCTCTCGCTTTCGATGGCCCCGCTGGTTATTCGCTTGCCGGGCGGGGCCGCTCTCCGGAGACAATGTGTATCGCACGCACTGCCGTGGACGCCGGTCCGATGTCCTGTTTCGTCGACCTTGGCGCCGGTATTGCGTTTCTGGATTTCTGTGTTCTTTCGGGGGAATGAGGTCGATATGTCGTATGTGGAGATACCGGGCGCGAAGGTCCCGATCCGCATGTGGGCCGACCCGGCGACCGTCGAGGACGTGGCGATGCAGCAGCTTCGCAATGTCGCGACCCTCCCCTGGATCAAGGGCCTCGCCGTCATGCCGGACGTGCACTACGGCAAGGGCGCGACGGTCGGCTCGGTCATCGCGATGCGGGGCGCGGTATGCCCGGCGGCGGTGGGCGTGGACATCGGCTGCGGAATGTCGGCCGTGAAGACCTCGCTGCGCGCCGGCGACCTCCCCGGCGACCTGTCCCGCCTCCGCTCGAAGATCGAGCAGGCGATCCCGGTGGGGCGGGGGATGCACGGCGATCCCGTCGACCCGGGACGTTTCCACGGCCTGGCCACCGCGGGGTGGGACGGGTTCTGGGGGCGGTTCGACGGGGTGGCCGAGGCGGTCAGGTTCCGCCAGGAGCGGGCTCTCCGGCAGATGGGCACGCTGGGCAGCGGCAACCACCACCTGGAGGTATCGGTCGATTCCGAGGGTTCGGTCTGGCTGACCCTGCACTCCGGTTCGCGCAACATCGGTAAGGAGCTCGCCGAACACCACATCGGCGTTGCTCAGAAGCTCCCGCACAACCAGGGCCTGGTCGACCGTGACCTCGCCGTCTTCGTGTCGGACACCCCGCAGATGGCCGCCTACCGGAACGACCTCTACTGGGCTCAGGAGTACGCGAAGTACAACCGCTCGATCATGATGGCTCTCCTCAAGGATGTGATCCGCAGGGAGTTCAAGAAGGCGAAGCCGACCTTCGAGATGGAGGTCAGCTGTCACCACAACTACGTGGCTGAAGAGCGTTACGAGGGGATGGACCTCCTGGTCACCCGCAAGGGAGCGATCAGGGCGGGTGCCGGTGATCTCGGCATCATCCCGGGCTCGATGGGAACGGCTACGTACATCGTGAAAGGCCTCGGTAACGAGAAGGCGTTCAACTCGGCATCCCACGGCGCCGGCCGCCGCATGAGCCGCAACGCTGCCAAGCGCCGTTTCTCCACGAGGGACCTGGAGGATCAGACGCAAGGGGTGGAGTGCCGCAAGGACTCCGGCGTCGTGGATGAGATCCCGGGCGCCTACAAGCCGATCGAGCAGGTCATCGACCAGCAGCGGGACCTCGTGGAGGTCGTGGCGAAGCTGAAGCAGGTCGTCTGCGTGAAGGGCTGAGGCCCACGGCCCCCGGCTGGAACCGGGGGCCGTGTTCAGTTCGCTACTGACCGCTCGGCATGGGCACTCGGCCGGTGCGCAGACGCCAGAGGCGGATGGAACAGCTCTTCTCAGTACGCTTCAGTTGCTCGGCGGCCGCAGTGTCATTGTTCAGCCGCAGCAGCACGTGGTCCTCCCATGCGGCCCATCGTCGGCGTTCTGGCGCGACCCTCATGTCGGCGGGCCGGACCCACATGCTCAGTGAGTCGGCTGCCGTCTTCTTGCGTTGCAGCGCCAGACAGCCTTCGTAATAGAGGTCGGCTGCCAGCCTCTGGGCGTTCTCCTTCGTGTACAGGACGTTGTAGATGCCGTCCCGTGTGTTGCGTTTCAGGGTGCGCCCTGCTCCTGTGACCTGCTGCGCGTAGCAGCACAGGTAGGCGCCGATCGCTGTGCTGGCCGTGGTCAGAGCGATGAAGGGCCAACCCTGCTTGGTGTGTCCCAGCGACCCGTCGGCGTCGATGACTCCCCGGAGGTAGTCGCGTTCCGAGAAGTGACCGTCTGGTGGAGAGATGGTTTTCGACTTGCGGCCGTAGGGCAGGCCGAGTTCGTTGAGCTTGGTCCTCGCCTCCAGCGAACACAGGGTCCAGACGGCAGATCGGTGGGTTTCGGCGAAGTTCGTCGACCGGGTGCGTTCGGCGATCCTGCTGTAGTACGGCGTCAGTTTCCGAAACGCGTGCAGCAGGTCGACGTCCCGAGCATTGATCTCGACGGACAGTCTTCCTTTCCGACCCGCCCCTTGGTACAGATGCCCGTCCGCCTGCAAGAAGCCGAACATGTACGCGTACTTGGGGACCATGAGGTCCATGAACGGGTGAGCGTTAGGCTCGCAGTCAGCCACAGGGAAGCCTCTACTTCCTTGTTGGTCGGGTCCTCGACCGGGATGCCGGTCCCGGCCGAGGGCCGTCGTCTGAGGTTGTGGCGCGAGCCTAGATCGACAGTTCGTCTGCTGTTCGGGTGATCGGTGAGGTTCGTCCCCGTGGGTGAAGAGAGCCGTGAGCTACGGCTACTTGGCGTGGCGGACCGCGTAGATCATGACGAAGGCGACGACGTGGATGCCGAAGAGGAAGTAGCCGAGGTAGTACCAGACGTACCGTTCGCGCTTCTTCTCCAGGGCGAGCCGGGCGCGCTCCGCATCCCGGTCGCGGTGGTCGTCGCGGTCGTCGGCCATCACAGCTCCCGGTGGACCTTGGTGTTCGACGCCTGGGCCCGGGGGCGGACGACGAGGAGGTCGATGTTGACGTGGCTGGGGCGGGTGACCGCCCAGGTGATGGTGTCGGCCACGTCGTCGGCGGTCAGGGGCTCGGCCACGCCGGCGTAGACCTTGGCGGCCTTCTCCCGGTCGCCGCCGAAGCGGGTGAGGGCGAACTCGTCCGTCCTGACCATGCCGGGGGCGATCTCGATGACCCTGACCGGCCTGCCGACGATCTCCAGGCGGAGGGTCTCGGCGAGGACGTGGGCGCCGTGCTTGGCGGCGACGTAGCCGCCGCCGCCCTCGTAGGTGCCGTGGCCGGCGGTGGAGGAGATCACGACCACCGTGCCGTCGCCACTGGCCTCCAGCCGGGGCAGGAGGGCCTGGGTGAGGTTGAGGGTGCCGAGGACGTTCGTCTCGTACATGGTGCGCCAGTCGGCCGGGTCGCCGGTGGCGACGGGGTCGGCGCCCAGCGCCCCGCCCGCGTTGTTGACCAGGACACCGATCGCCTGGAAGGCCGTGGCGAACTCGTCCACCGCCGCGCGGTCGGTGACGTCCAGCTGGTAGGCGGCGGCGGAGTGGCCGGCCGCGTTGATCTCCTCGGCCAGCGCCTCGATGCGGTCCTTGCGGCGGGCGGTCAGGACGACCCGGTAGCCGGCGGCCGCGAGCTGCCGGGCCGTGGCGGCGCCGATGCCGCTGCTCGCACCGGTCACGACGGCGATGCGGGAGGCGGCGGACGGGGCGGCGGTGGCCATGGGCGGCTCCTCGGGGCGGAGGTGTGGTGCGTTCGGTCGCTCTGCCCAGAGTAGGTGAAGGTCAGCCGCCGTTCCGTGGTGCCCACATGATCACGGCCATGCCGGCCAGGCAGACCAGCACGCCGGTCACGTCCCAGCGGTCGGGCCGGTAGCCGTCGGCGACCATGCCCCACAGGATCGAACCGGCGACGAAGATCCCGCCGTAGGCGGCGAGGACGCGGCCGAAGTGGGCGTCGGGCTGGAAGGTGGCGACGAAGCCGTACGCGCCGAGCGCGAGGACGCCGCCGGCGGCCCACATCCAGCCGCGGTGCTCGCGCACGCCCTGCCAGACCAGCCAGGCGCCGCCGATCTCGAACAGCGCGGCGACGACGAAGAGGGCGGCGGAGCGCAGGATCAGCATGGGGGCAGCCTCGCACGAGCCCTCTGCTCGGTCGTCGTGCGGGGAGGGCGGAATACTTCCGGAACGGGGACGGTTGGGCAGGTATAGTTGAACTGTCAACAACTTGGAGGGTGAGTGGCCATGCAGTTCGGGATCTTCAGCGTGGGCGACGTCACGCCGGACCCCACCACGGGGCGTACGCCGACCGAGCGCGAGCGGATCAAGGCCATGGTCGCCATCGCGCTGAAGGCCGAGGAGGTCGGCCTGGACGTCTTCGCGACCGGCGAGCACCACAACCCGCCGTTCG
Source organism: Streptomyces cyslabdanicus (assembly GCF_052663305.1). NCBI lineage: Bacteria > Bacillati > Actinomycetota > Actinomycetes > Kitasatosporales > Streptomycetaceae > Streptomyces > Streptomyces cyslabdanicus. Next base: position 113,400 of record NZ_JBQRUW010000043.1, on the reverse strand, counting down.
TGCCGTCGTCCCCGACCACCATGCTCGGCTACATAGCCGCGCGCACGGAGCGGCTGGTCCTGTCCACCTCCACCACCCTGATCACCACCAACGACCCGGTGAAGATCGCCGAGGACTTCGCGATGCTCCAGCACCTGGCCGACGGGCGGGTGGACCTGATGATGGGCCGCGGCAACACCGGCCCGGTCTACCCCTGGTTCGGGCAGGACATCCGGCAGGGCATCAACCTCGCCGTCGAGAACTACGCCCTGCTGCACCGGCTGTGGCGCGAGGACGTCGTCGACTGGGAGGGGAGGTTCCGCACACCGTTGCAGGGCTTCACGTCCACGCCCCGCCCGCTGGACGGCGTACCGCCCTTCGTCTGGCACGGCTCCATCCGCTCCCCGGAGATCGCCGAGCAGGCCGCGTACTACGGCGACGGCTTCTTCCACAACAACATCTTCTGGCCGGCCGACCACACCAAGCGGATGATCGAGTTGTACCGGGCCCGGTACGCCCACTACGGGCACGGCACGCCCGAGCAGGCGATCGTCGGGCTCGGCGGCCAGGTGTTCATGCGGAGGAACTCCCAGGACGCGGTCCGCGAGTTCCGTCCCTACTTCGACAACGCGCCGGTCTACGGCCACGGGCCCTCCCTGGAGGACTTCACCGCCCAGACCCCGCTGACCGTCGGCTCCCCGCAGCAGGTCATCGAGAAGACGCTGTCCTTCCGCGAGTACGCCGGCGACTACCAGCGCCAGCTGTTCCTGATGGACCACGCGGGCCTGCCCCTGAAGACCGTGCTGGAGCAGATCGACCTGCTCGGCGAGGAGGTCGTGCCGGTACTGCGCGAGGAGTTCGCCAAGGGCCGCCCGGCGGGCGTGCCGGACGCGCCCACCCATGGCTCCCTGCCCGCCGCCAGTGGCTCCCTGCCCGCCGCGAGCCGGCCCGGGAACGAGGAAGAGGTGAGCACCGCATGAAGCTCGTCGTCGTCTCGGCGGGGCTGAGCGTCCCGTCCTCCACCCGGCTGCTGGCCGACCGGCTGGCGGCCGCGACCGCCGAGCACGCCGCGGGGGACGTGCGCGTGATCGAACTGCGGGACCTGGCCGTGGAGATCGCGCACAACTTCACCGGCGGTTTCCCCGGCCCGGCCCTGGCCGACGCGCTGGACGCGGTCGCGGAGGCGGACGCGCTGATCGTCGTCACGCCGGTGTTCTCCGCCTCCTACAGCGGACTGTTCAAGTCCTTCTTCGACGTGCTCGGGGTACGGGACGAGAGCGCGCTGGAGGGCAAGCCGGTGCTGATCGCCGCGACCGGCGGAACCGCCCGGCACTCCCTGGTCCTCGACCACGCGCTGCGCCCGCTCTTCGCGTACCTGAAGGCCGTCGTCGTCCCCACCGGCGTCTACGCCGCCTCCGAGGACTGGGGCGCCGAGGGCCTGCCCGAGCGGATCGCGCGGGCCGCGCGGGAGCTGGCGGCGCTGATGACGGGGCTGTCGGCGAGCCGGCGGCCGGAGCAGCCCACCGTGCCGGAGCAGCCCACCGTGCCGGAGCAGGCCTCCGCCCCGGATCAGGCCTCCGTGCCGGAGCAGGCCGACGGGTTCACGGTGGTGCCGTTCGCGGAGCAGCTGGCGGCGCTGAGGAAGTGACGCGTTCGTGCTGCACGGGAGGGACACGGGCGGGCCGAAGACGCCGCCGCCGGTGAGAGGACGGTAGACGGCCCGCCGCGTTGCCCCCGAGTCGGTGAGAGGCGGGTAAAAAGGGTGATCGTAGGCCCATTCGTATCGGCCGCGGGCCCGCGGCCTTGGCAGACTGGACGGGTGCCTCAGACTGTGCTCCTCGCCGAAGACGACCGTGCCATCCGTCACGCCCTGGAGCGTGCCCTGACACTGGAGGGCTACGACGTGACGGCGGTCGCCGACGGCGTCGAGGCACTCGCCCAGGCCCACAAGAACCCGCCGGACGTCCTCCTCCTCGACGTGATGATGCCGGGCATCGACGGGCTCCAGGTCTGCCGGGTGCTGCGGGCCGAGGGCGACCGCACCCCGATCCTCATGCTCACCGCCCTGGTGGAGACCGCCGACCGGATCGCCGGCCTGGACGCCGGAGCCGACGACTACGTCGTCAAGCCGTTCGACGTCGAGGAGGTCTTCGCCCGGCTGCGCGCCCTGCTGCGCCGCACCAGCCCGGTCGGCGTCGGCGCGGGCGGCGCGGCCGGCGCGGGGGACGTATCCGCGAAGGAGCCGCAGGTGCCCGAGCGGCAGATCGAGGCGGCCGGGATCCGCATGGACCTCCAGGCCCGCCGGGTGTGGCGGGGCACGCGCGAGCTGGAGCTGACCCGCACCGAGTTCGAACTGCTCGAACTACTCGTCCGCAACGCCGGGATCGTGCTCGACCACTCCACCATCTACGACCGGATCTGGGGCTACGACTTCGGCCCCGGCTCCAAGAACCTCGCCGTCTACGTCGGCTACCTGCGCCGCAAGCTCGACGAGCCGAACGCGCCGCAGCTGATCCACACGGTCCGAGGCGTGGGCTACGTGCTCCGGGAGGACTGAGTGGGCCGCCTCGCGCGGCTGCTGGACAGACCGCGGCCCCGGCTGTCGTCGCTGCGGACCACGTTCGCGGTGTCGTTCGCCGCGGTGACCGCCGCTGTCACCGTCCTCGTCGGCATCCTGTCGTACAACTCCGCCGCCCGGCTGGTGCGGGTGGACCAGCAGTCGGTGTTCACGCAGGTCGTCCAGGACGTACAGGACGAGGTGCGGCGCTACCAGCTGATGCCCGCGGACTTCACCTCCTCCCGCCCCGGGCACGAGCTGGTCCGGCCCAACCGCACCAACGTGCAGGTGCTCGGCGCCCACGGCGAGATCGTCGACCACGGCACACCGCCGCTGCCCGTGACCGCCCAGGACAAGGCCGTTGCCGCCGCCGCGAAGGCCGGCAAGGCCGTCGAGTACAAGGACGTGGTCGTCGGGGGCGAGGTGTACCGGGTCGCGACCGTCGCCCTCGGCAAGGGCCACGGCGCCGTGCAGGTCGCCCAGGAGTTCAGCGACACCGAGGACCTGCTGCGCGCGCTCCAGCAGCGCACCCTGATCCTGATGGGCGCCGTGGTGGTCGCCGCCGGCCTGTGCGGCTGGTGGCTGGCCCGCCGCATCACACGCCGGCTGGTGGTCCTCACCTCCGCCGCCGAGGACGTCGCCCGCACCCGGCGGCTCGGCGTCGAGGTGCCCGTCACCGGCTACGACGAGGTGGGCCGCCTCGGCCGCTCCTTCGACCGCATGCTGGGCAGGCTCGCCCAGTCCGAGGAGGACCAGCGCCGCCTGGTCCAGGACGCGGGCCACGAACTGCGGACACCGCTGACCTCCCTGCGCACGAACATCTCCCTGCTGCGCCGCATCGACGAACTGCCGCCCGCCACCCGCGAGGAACTGGTCGCCGACCTGACCCAGGAGGCCCGCGAACTGACCGACCTGGTCAACGAACTGGTCGACCTCGCGGCCGGGCAGTCCGACACCGAGCCCGTGCAGCGGGTCGACATCGCCGACATCGCCGAGGACGTCGCGGGGCTGGCGCGCCGGCGCAGCGGACGCGACATCGTGGTCCGCTCCAGCGGAGACACCACGATCCAGGGCCGGCCGGGCATGCTTCAGCGGGCCCTGTCCAACCTCGTGGAGAACGCCGTCAAGTTCGACCGCGAGGGCACGGCACCCATCGAGATCGCCGTCGCCGGACCCGCACGGCCGGGCATGGTCCGCGTCGAGGTCCTCGACCGCGGGCCCGGTATCGCCGCCGGCGACCTGATACGCGTCTTCGACCGCTTCTACCGCGCCGCGGACGCCCGTTCCCTGCCCGGATCCGGCCTCGGCCTGTCCATCGTCCGCGAGGTGGCCCTGGCCCACGGCGGCGCGCCGTTCGCGTTCCGCCGCGAGGGCGGCGGATCGGTCATCGGGTTCACCGCGGGCGCCCAACGGGGCCACCACGACACGGGCGGAGGGGCGATTGGGCCCCGCGGTCCGGCCCGGGACCCGGACCGCGGCACCTGAGGCGGAACCGGGTCCACTCGGTGGGGAGCGGCCGGGTCTACTCGGCGGCCCGCGCGGGGCGCCGGCCTTCGGCGGACGCGCCGCGCGGGGGGCCGCCCGCGGCCGTGCGTCTGCGGGACGCCGTCAGCAGCCACGCCAGGTTCCCCACCGCCGCGCCGGCCGCCACCACGGCGACGATCACCCCGGCCGTGGCGAAACCGGCCCGGAACAGCCGCGGCCGCGGGTTGAGGCTGTGCAGCCCGAAGCCGCACAGCAGATAGACGCCGACGGCGGCGATGGCAAGACTGACGACGAGCAGGACGACGGTCGGCCCGAGCCCGCCCTGCCCGTTCTCCCCGGGCGAAGCACCGGGCCGCCCCGTACCGCGTGCTTCCTGCATGGGTCCCCCGTCGGTGGTTGAGTGGCGAGCCGACCCCCTACAGTACGTAGGGGCGCTGCCGGAGGGAAACCGGTCCGGTCACCGGCCGTGTCCGACCGCCACGCCATCGTCGCCTTCGGGTCCACCGTCGACCCGGCGCGGACCCGCCGGACTGTGCTACGGTTTTGACGTTGCAGTTGTGGTACCCATGAACCTATGTGCGCCTGACGGGAATGTTTCTCCTATGGGCGCATTATTTGTTTTTCCGGCATCTCCGGATGGGGCCTCTGCCTACAGAAGGAGAAAGTCATGGCACAGGGAACCGTGAAGTGGTTCAACGCCGAAAAGGGTTTCGGCTTCATCCAGCAGGACGGCGGCGGTCCCGACGTCTTCGCTCACTACTCGAACATCGCGACCCAGGGCTTCCGTGAGCTCCAGGAGGGCCAGCGGGTCTCCTTCGACGTCACGCAGGGCCAGAAGGGCCCGCAGGCGGAGAACATCGTCCCCGCCTGATCGCCGGGCGCGTATCTGCTCACCGGGGTCGGCACCGACATGGTGCTGACCCCGGTTTGTGCTGTTTCGAGGAAGGCCGACCACCGCATGTCCCGCAGACCCCAGAAGCCGAACAACCGGCGTGCCTCATCATCCCCGTCCTCCGCGTCGCCGAGGGAGTTCCGGCTGCCGGAGAGCAGGACGCCCGCTCTTCCCGCCGTCGAGGACTTCGCGGGTCTGGACATGCCCGCGGGGCTGCTGAAGACCCTTGCCGAGCAGGGCGTGACCACGCCCTTCCCGATCCAGGCCGCCACGCTCCCCAACTCCCTCGCCGGCCGTGACCTGCTGGGACGGGGACGTACCGGGTCCGGCAAGACCCTCGCGTTCGGGCTGGCGCTCCTGGCCCGCACGGCCGGACTGCGCGCGCAGCCCAAGGCGCCCCTCGCCCTCGTGCTGGTGCCCACCCGCGAACTCGCCCAGCAGGTCGCGGACGCGCTGACCCCCTACGCGTCGGCCGTGAACCTCCGGCTGGCCACCGTCGTCGGCGGGCTGTCCATCACGAAGCAGGCCGGTGCGCTCCGGCGCGGCGTCGAGGTGCTCGTGGCGACCCCCGGCAGGCTCAACGACCTCGTGGAACGCGGGGACTGCGTGCTCGGCGACGTACGCATCACGGTGCTGGACGAAGCCGACCAGATGACCGACATGGGGTTTCTGCCGCAGATCACCAAGCTGATCCAGCAGGTGCGGCCGGACGGACAGCGCATGCTCTTCTCGGCCACCCTCGACGGCAACATCGACCGCCTGGTGCAGCGGTTCCTGACCGACCCGGTGGTGCACTCCGTGGACCCGTCCGCGGGAGCGGTGACCACCATGGAGCACCACGTGCTCCACGTCCAGGACGAGACCGACAAGAAGGCGGTCACCACGCGCATCGCGGCCCGTGACGGCCGGGTCATCCTCTTCCTCGACACCAAGAGGTCCGCCGACCGGCTCGCCAAGCGTCTCCTGGCCGTCGGTGTCCGCGCGGCGGCACTGCACGGCGGCCGCTCGCAGCCGCAGCGCAACCGCACCCTGGAGCAGTTCAAGAACGGCCAGGTCACTGCGTTGGTGGCGACGAACGTCGCGGCCCGGGGCATACACGTCGACAACCTCGACCTCGTGGTGAACGTCGATCCCCCCACCGACCACAAGGACTATGTCCACCGGGGCGGCCGCACGGCGCGTGCCGGCGGCTCCGGCAGCGTGGTCACGCTGGTCCTGCCCGAGCAGAAGCGGGACGTCACCCGCCTCATGTCGGACGCGGGCATCCGTCCCCGGACGGCGAGCATCAAGTCGAGCGACGTGGAACTGGCCACCCTCACCGGTGCCCGCGAGCCCTCCGGCGTGGCCGTCACCATCGAGGTGCCCCAGCCCGCGACGCCGCCGGCGTCCCGCCCGGACCGCAAGGCCGGCACCGAGCCCGGCAGGCGCTCCGGCCGACGGCGCCGAAACGGCGCTGGGGCGGGACCGGCGACGGGCGCCGCCACCGGCACGGGCGGCCGGAACCGCCGCGCTTCGGCCGGTGCGGTTGACGGCGCCTCCGCGTCCGGCGGTCGCGGTGCCGCCCGCCGGGCGGGAGCCGACGGGACCAAGAACGCCGCGGGCGGAACGGGCGGCCGCGGTTCCGGCCGCCGGGCCACGACCGGCTCCGGCTCCGCCTCCGGCAAGACGGCCCGCGGCTCCGGCCGCCGCCCGTCGTCCGGCGGAGCCACACCCGGCTCCTCCGGCACGGGCGGCCGCGGTTCCTCCGGCGCCGGTGGCCGCGGCTCCGACCGCCGGGGCGACCGGCGCGGCTCCGCGACCTAGTGCCGCGGCGGGCAACGTTTGCCCGTCAAGGGGCGGCGTCCGGTGCGTGCTCTGGGGGTCCCCCCTGCTCGAAGTGCTTGGGGGAGCGTGCCGGGCGTCGCGGCGGGGCAGACGTTGCCTGTCGCGGCACTAGCTAGTACGACGTCGGCGCGGCCTCGACACGGCGTCGGCGCAGCGCTGCTGGTGACGTGTGCGGGGCGTGCTCGCGCGCCCCGGCCGCCTGACGGCCCCACCCGGCACGGGGCGGGACCCGAAAGCCCCGCCCGAACGCCGCGGCACCACAGGTCAGGGCCACACCAGGCAGTACGGCTGGTGGCCCGCCTCGTGCAGGCGGTGGCTGAAGTCCTGCCACTCGTGGAGCAGCTGGTACACGTTGAACGCGTCGCGTGGGCCGCCGCGGTCCGGGACCGTGGACCAGATGAAGGCGGCCGCGCCGACCGCTTCCTCGCCGATGTCGCGCAGGGGGTCGACCGCGGTCGTCGGGAGTTTCACGACCGCGTAGTCGGGGTGCAGGACGACCAGTTCCAGCGGTGGCACCTTGTGCAGGGGCACGCCCTCGATGCCGGTCAGCACCATGGCGGCCATCGTCTCCGGCTTGATCTTGGTGAACATGCCGCCCATGCCGAGCTCGTCGCCGCCGAGTTCCTCGGGCCGCATCGAGATCGGGACGCGGGCCGCCGTCGCACCGTCGGGCGCGCCGAAGTACTTGTACGTCACCCCCACCCGACCACCATTCCTGCTCCCTGCTCCCAGCAGCTCGGCCCGGCGGTCGCCTCGCCGGTCCTTCCGCTCGGACTCACTCGGTACATCCCGTGCCTGGCGTGCTTCGCTTGCTTCCTCAGCGTCGCGCCGGTGCCTTCCCCGCCGGGCACGTCGAGGACCCAGGCCGTCAGTCCCCTCGCCCAGTCCGCCACCGCGATGCATATCTCCACCCGACTGCTTTTCTAGGACGCGTGGCGCCCGCTGCGCAACCCGATCATCGTGTCAGTGACCTCCCCCGCGGCCGCCCGCCGAAACGTGCGCCCAACCATCTGCCCGCGGGATCCGGACGGTCCCCGACACGACCCTTCGCCTGTCCATACGTACGCGGAGCCCAGTTTCGCAGATGGGTCGCTCCGAATCCGCGAATCCGCCGTTCGCCGCACCTGGATCCGGCCGGTCCTGGCCGCACCGCCCCCGGTCCGCCCCCGTCGCTGGCCTACCCTGAACAGGTCACTGCCCACCGTATTCGGAGAACCCCCGAGAAATCGGAGAAGTCGCAGGTCATGAGCGAACTGCCCTATTCCTACGAAGCCCCTGTCTCGCAGGCGCTGTTCGACCGTGCGGCGGCCGTCACGCCCGGCGGCGTGAACTCGCCGGTGCGCGCCTTCCGCGCCGTGGGCGGTACGCCCCGGTTCATGGTCTCCGGCAGCGGTCCGTACCTGAAGGACGCCGACGGACGGGAGTACGTCGACCTCGTGTGCTCCTGGGGTCCGATGATCCTCGGGCACGCGCACCCCGAGGTGATCGCCGCCGTGCAGGAGGCGGTCGTGCACGGCACGTCCTTCGGGACGCCCGGTGAGGGCGAGGTCGCGCTCGCCGAGGAGATGGTGGACCGGGTCGGCCCGCTGGAGCGGGTGCGGCTGGTCTCCAGCGGGACCGAGGCCACCATGTCCGCGATCCGCCTCGCCCGCGGGTTCACCCGGCGGTCCAAGGTGATCAAGTTCGCCGGGTGCTACCACGGACACGTCGACTCCCTCCTCGCCGCGGCCGGGTCGGGCGTCGCCACCTTCGCCCTGCCCGACACCCCCGGCGTCACCGGCGCGCAGGCCGGCGACACGATCGTGCTGCCGTACAACGATCTCGACGCGGTGCGTGCCGCCTTCGCCGCGCACCCGGGCGAGATCGCCTGCGTGATCACCGAGGCCTCGCCCGGCAACATGGGCGTGGTGCCGCCGCTGCCCGGGTTCAACCAGGGGCTCAAGGACCTCTGCGCCGCGGGCGGCGCCCTGTACATCTCCGACGAGGTCATGACGGGCTTCCGTACCAGCCGGGCCGGGTGGTACGGCGTCGACGGCGTCGAGCCCGACCTGATGACCTTCGGGAAGGTGATGGGCGGCGGATTCCCGGCCGCAGCGTTCGGCGGACGCGCCGACGTCATGGCGCACCTCGCCCCCGCCGGGCCCGTCTACCAGGCCGGAACCCTCTCCGGGAACCCTGTTGCCACCGCCGCCGGGCTCGCCCAGCTGCGCCTGCTCGACGACGTCGCGTACACCACGGTCGACTCCGTCTCGCGGCAGGTCCAGGCCTTGGTCTCCGAGGCGCTGACCAAGGAGGGCGTGGCGCACACCCTGCAGAACGCCTCCAACATGTTCTCCGTGTTCTTCACGGACCGCCCGGTGCGCGACTACGAGGACGCCAAGGCGCAGGAGTCGTTCCGCTTCACCGCGTTCTTCCACGCGATGCTGGAGAACGGCGTCTATCTGCCGCCGTCGTCCTTCGAGTCCTGGTTCGTCTCCACGGCGCACGACGAGCGGGCACTCGAGCGGATCGCCGACGCCCTTCCGGCGGCGGCCCGTGCGGCGGCGGAGGCGACGGCATGAGCGACGCCCCCGAGACGAACGGCCAGGACGACATCACCGTCGTCCACCTGATGCGGCACGGCGAGGTCGAGAACCCGGAAGGGATCCTGTACGGGCGGCTGCCCGGCTACCACCTGTCCGAACTGGGCCGGAAGATGGCCGAGCGGGTCGCCGAGCACCTCGCCCCGCGCGACATCACCTACGTCGTCGCCTCCCCGCTGGAGCGGGCGCAGGAGACGGCGACGCCGATAGCGAAGGCGCACGGACTCGACCTGGCTACCGACGAGCGGCTGATCGAGGCGGCCAACGTCTTCCAGGGCAAGACCTTTGGCGTGGGCGACGGCGCGCTGCGCCGGCCCGCCAACTGGAAGCACGTGGTCAACCCGTTCAAGCCGTCCTGGGGCGAGCCGTACCTCGACCAGGTGGTGCGCATGATGGGCGCGCTGCACACGGCCAAGGACAGGGCGCGCGGGCACGAGGCGGTGCTCGTCAGCCACCAGCTGCCGATCTGGATCGTGCGCTCCTACGTCGAGCGGCGGCGGCTGTGGCACGACCCGCGCAAGCGGCAGTGCACGCTCGCCTCGCTGACGACGTTCACCTTCCGGGGCGACCGGATCGTCTCCGTCGGCTACACCGAGCCGGCCCGTGACCTGGTGCCGGCCCATCTCCTCGCGGGTGCCAAGCCGGTGAAGGGGCAGGGCAAGGCGTTCGGCGCGTAAGGCAGCACTCCGCCTTTGCCTGTGCGCTTGTTGTGAAGTTCATATTGGTTCGCGGAACCCCCGCGTTCGTCACTGCCTCTGAGTGAGTGACCATCAGCGGCAGTGACGAATCGGGGATCTCCATGCGCACCTTCTCCCGAAGGGGACTACTCGGCCTCGGCGCGGGCGCCGCAGCGGCCGGGCTCGCGGGCTGCGGCACGGTCGAGTCCCCGGCCCGGGGCAGTGCCGCCTCCCCCCGTGCGAGCACGCCCAGGCCGAGTGCGCGGACGACGCCCCCCGTGCGTCCCCTAGGCGACGGCTCGACCTCGTTCACCGGCAGGCAGCCGCACCAGCCGGCCGCGCCGGTCCCGCTGGAGCCGGGCGAGACCCCGCCGCAGTTCGTCGTCTTCTCGTGGGACGGGGCCGGCGAGGTCGGCAACGGGCTGTTCCCGCGCTTCCTGGACCTCGCCAAGGAGCACGAGGCGCACATGACCTTCTTCCTCTCCGGGCTCTATCTGCTGCCGGAGTCGAAGAAGCGTCTGTACGACCCGCCGAACAACCCGCGCGGCGCCTCCGACATCGGCTACCTGACCGACGAGCACGTCAGGGCCACGCTCACCAACGTCCGCCGCGCCTGGCTCGAGGGCCACGAGATCGGCACCCACTTCAACGGCCACTTCTGCTCCGGCGGCGGCTCGGTCGCGGGCTGGACGCCCCGGCAGTGGCGCAGCGAGATCGACCAGGCCAAGGGCTTCGTGAAGCAGTGGCGGACCAACACGGGCTGGAGCGACCTGCCCGCGCTGCCCTTCGACTACGACAAGGAACTCGTCGGCGGCCGCACCCCCTGCCTGCTCGGCCAGAACCGGCTGCTGCCCACGGCCCGCGAGCTCGGCTGGCGCTACGACGCGTCCTCGCCCGGAGGCCGCCAGGTGTGGCCGGACAAGCGGCTGGGCATCTGGGACCTGCCGTTGCAGCAGATACCGTTCCCCGGGCACAGCTTCGAGGTCCTCTCGATGGACTACAACATGCTCGCCAACCAGTCGGTCAACTCCACTAACGCCCCCGCCCACAACTACCCGGGCTGGCGCAGGCAGTCCGGGCAGGCCTACATCCAGGGCTTCAAGCGGGCATACGAGACGAACCGGGCGCCGTACTTCATAGGCAACCACTTCGAACAGTGGAACGGCGGCATCTACATGGACGCCGTCGAAGAGGCCTTCCAGCACATCGCGCGGGAGCGGGAGAAGGGTGCCGACGTGCGCATGGTCTCCTTCCGGCAGTTCGTCGACTGGATGGACGTGCAGAGGCCCGAGGTGCTCGCCACGCTGCGCACCCTCGACGTGGGGCAGCGGCCGGCGGGCGGCTGGAAGGAGTTCCTCGAGGATGCCGCAGGCGCCGGCACGGCACCTGCCAAGGCCCCCTCGAAGGCCGCCTGAAATGCGCTTTTCCGGCCGTGAGGGGGGTGCGCAAGATCCCCGGAAGGGGCATGCGAAACTTTTCACATGAGTGCCGTCAGTCGTGCCCCCCAGTGCTCGAACCGGGCGAACCGCACGCCCCGTCCGCACCGCACGCGTCCCAGCCGCGTCCGTGGCCGTGCCGCGCTGCTCGCCGCCGGGAGCGCCGCCCTGGCACTCGCCCTGTCCGCCTGCGGCTCCGGCGGCACCTCCGGCGGCTCGGGCAACACCAACTTCATCACCGGTGCCGACGGCATCGCGACCGTGCCGAAGGCCGACCGCAAGCCCGCCCCCGACCTGTCCGGGAAGAGCCTCGAGGGCAAGCAGCTCGACATGGGCGCCTACAAGGGCCAGGTCGTCGTCCTGAACGTCTGGGGCTCCTGGTGCTCGCCGTGCCGGGCCGAGGCGCCCAACCTGGTGAAGGTGGCCAAGGACACCGCCGGCAAGGGCGTGCAGTTCGTCGGCATCAACACGCGGGACTCCAGCACCCAGCCGGCCCTCGCGTTCGAGAAGCAGTTCGACGTGCCGTACCCGAGCCTGTACGACCCGACCGGCAAGCTCATGCTCCGCTTCCAGAAGGGCACCCTGAACCCGCAGATGATCCCCACCACGATCATCGTCGACCGGGACGGGAAGATCGCCGCGCGCGCTCTCCAGGCGCTCAGCGAGGACAAGCTGCGCAAGATGCTCGACCCGGTCGTCGCGGAGAAGTGAGCCGCCGTGCTACTGGCCGCAGCCACTGATCCCAACCAGACGGTGTTCAGCGGAGCCCTGCTGCTCGCGCTGCCCGTCGCCGTGCTCGGCGGGCTCGTCTCCTTCTTCTCCCCCTGTGTCCTGCCGCTCGTGCCCGGCTACCTCTCCTATGTGACCGGAGTCACCGGCACGGACCTGGCCGAGGCCCGGCGCGGCCGGATGGCCGTCGGCGCCTGCCTCTTCGTCCTCGGCTTCACCGTGGTCTTCGTCTCCGGCGGGGCACTGTTCGGCTTCTTCGGGCAGACCCTCCAGGACTACAAGGGAACCCTGTCCAAGGTGCTGGGCGTGCTCATGATCCTCATGGGCGTCTTCTTCATGGGCCTGATGCCCTGGCTGACCCAGCGCGAGTTCCGCTTCCACACGCGCCCCACCACGGGCCTGGTGGGCGCACCCCTCCTCGGGGCCCTGTTCGGAGTCGGCTGGACCCCGTGCATCGGCCCGACCCTCGCCTCCGTGGTGGCCCTCTCCTCCACCCAGGCCAGCGCCGGGCGCGGCGCGCTGCTGACCGTCGCCTACTGCGCCGGCCTCGGCATTCCGTTCGTGCTGACCGCGATCGCCTTCCGCAAGGCGCTGGGAGCCTTCGGCTGGGTCAAGCGCCACTATGTCTGGGTGATGCGCGTCGGCGGCACGATGATGATCGTGACCGGCGTGCTGCTGCTCACCGGCGCCTGGGACCGGCTGGTGCAGGAGATGCAGACCTGGTCCACCGGCTTCACTGTGGGGATCTGATCCATGAGCAAGACGCCAACCAGTACGACGGACGACGGGACCACGGCGGTGGTGCCGCCCGGCGACGAGGACCTCGGCGCCGCCGGCTCCCAGCTGTCCACCGCCCCCGCCGAGACAGCCGTCCCCGGCTCCTTCGGCGGCAACCGGGCGCCCGGACTGGCCGGCCGGCTCGCCTGGACCTGGCGGGAGGTCTTCGGCTGGGTCCGCTGGTTCTGGCGGCAGCTCACCTCCATGCGGGTCGCGCTGATGCTGCTGTTCCTGCTTTCCCTCGGCGCCGTCCCCGGCTCGCTGATCCCGCAGAGCGGCACCGACGCGCTGAAGGTCGAGGCCTTCCAGAAGGCGCACACCGTGCTCGCGCCGATCTACGACAGGCTCGGCCTGTTCCACGTCTACAGCTCGGTGTGGTTCTCCGCGATCTACATCCTGCTGTTCGTCTCCCTCATCGGCTGCATCGTGCCGCGCACCTGGCAGTTCGTCGGCCAGCTGCGCAGCCGCCCGCCGGGCGCCCCCAAGCGGCTGACCCGGCTGCCCGCGTACACCACCTGGCGCACCGCCGCCGCCCCCGAGGAGGTCCGCGAGACCGCGCTGAGGATCCTCAAGCAGCGCCGCTTCCGCGCCCACCCGGAAGGTGACGCCGTCGCCGCCGAGAAGGGCTATCTGCGCGAGGCCGGCAACCTCGTCTTCCACATCGCGCTGATCGTGATGCTGATCGCCTTCGCCTGGGGCCAGTTGTACAAGACCGAGGGCAACAAGCTGATCGTCGAGGGCGACGGCTTCACCAACACCCTCACCCAGTACGACGACTTCAAGTCCGGCAACCTCTTCAACGACGACGATCTGGTGCCCTTCAGCTTCAATCTGAAGAAGTTCACCGGTACCTACGAGCGCACCGGCCCGCAGAAGGGCACGCCGCGCGTGTACCGGGCGGACATCGCCTACAGCCTGGGCGCCCACGGCGAGGAGCGGAACGCCAGCATCTCGCCCAACCACCCGCTGAAGGTCGACGACGCCCGGGTCTACCTCGTCAGCCACGGCTACGCCCCCACCGTCACCGTCCGGGACGGCAAGGGCAACGTGGTCTACCACCAGGCCGTGCCGCTGCTGCCGGTCGACTCCAACGTCACCTCGCAGGGCGCGATCAAGGTGCTCGACGGCTACAGGAACGCCCAGGGCACGTCCGAGCAGCTCGGCTTCTCCGCGTTCTTCGTGCCGACCTTCGCCGGGGCCGGCAAGGGCACGATGTTCTCCCAGTTCCCGGCGCTGGACTTCCCCGTCCTCGCGCTGACCGGGTACCACGGCGACCTGGGCGTCGACGCGGGCGTGCCGCAGAACGTCTACCAGCTCGACACCAAGAACCCGAACCTCAAGCAGTTCAAGGACGCCAAGGGCAACCCCGTGGCCGCCCGGCTGCTGCCCGGCGAGACCATGACGCTGCCGAACGGCGCCGGCTCCATCACCTTCGACAAGGACATCAAGGAGTGGGCCGGCTTCCAGATCGTGCAGCAGCCGGGCACCGGCTGGGCGCTCACCGGAGCGCTCGCCGCCATCGCCGGACTGGCCGGCTCCCTGTTCATCCAGCGCCGCCGCGTCTGGGTGCGCGCGGTGCGGGGCGCCGACGGCGTGACCGTCGTCGAGATGGCGGGCCTGGGCCGCAGCGAGTCCGCGAAACTCCCCGAGGAGCTCGGCGACCTGGCCGCCCTCGTCCACGACAAGGCGCCCGCACAGGCCGACGCCGACCCCGACCGGGAGCCGGACGCCGGCACCCCCGTACCCGCCGAAGGGGCTGAGGAGAAGTGACTCTCGCCGCCGCAACAGAGCTCGCCACGGCGACCAACGAGAACCTGGCCAACATCAGCAACACGCTGATCTACTCCGCGATGGCCGTCTACACCCTGGCCTTCTTCGCGTACATCACCGAGTGGCTCTTCGGCAGCCGCAGCAAGGTGGCCCGCACGGCCGCCGCGCTGACCGGCAAGGACGGCGCGGCGGGGGCGCGGGGCCCGGCGGTGACGGTGAAGTCCGCCGGGAGCACCGCCGTGCTGGAACGCCCCGAGGTGGTCGTACGGTCCGCCGCCGGCGCCCGTGACGTGCCCGACGGGCCCGGCGCGCACGGCGGCGACGAGAAGGGCGACCTGTACGGCCGGATCGCGGTGTCGCTCAGCGTCCTCGGCTTCCTCCTCGCGCTCGGCGGCGTCATCGCCCGCGCGGCCTCCGTGCAGCGGGCGCCGTGGGGCAACATGTACGAGTTCAACATCACCTTCTCCACGGTCGCGGTCGGCGTCTACCTGCTGCTGCTCGCGCTGAAGAAGAACGTGCGCTGGCTCGGCCTGTTCCTGACCACCACCGTCCTGCTCGACCTCGGCCTCGCGGTCACGGTGCTCTACACGGCGAGCGACCAGCTGGTGCCCGCCCTGCACTCGTACTGGCTGTACATCCACGTCTCCACCGCGATCTTCTGCGGCGCGGTCTTCTACGTCGGCGCCGTCGGCACCCTGCTGTACCTGTTCAAGGACTCCTACGAGAACAAGCTCGCCTCCGGTGGGAAGCCCGGCCGCTTCGCGACCTCGGTCCTGGAGCGGCTGCCGGCCTCGGCGTCCCTGGACAAGTTCTCCTACCGCGTCAACGCCGCCGTCTTCCCGCTGTGGACGTTCACGATCATCGCGGGGGCGATCTGGGCCGAGTCCGCCTGGGGCCGCTACTGGGGCTGGGACCCCAAGGAGACCTGGTCCTTCATCACCTGGGTCGCCTACGCCTGCTACCTGCACGCCCGCTCCACGGCCGGCTGGAAGGGCCGCAAGGCGGCCTACATCGCGCTGATCGCGTTCGGCTGCTGGCTGTTCAACTACTACGGCGTGAACATCTTCGTCAGCGGCAAGCACTCGTACTCGGGCGTCTGACCGGCCCCTCGGCGACACTGGTGTCATGACCGGTTCCATCGAACAGGGCACCAGCCGGATCCACGGGAACACGCACCTGCTCACCTTCCTGGTGCGGCTCCCGAGGCCCATGGACCAGGTCTGGCCGGAGCTGACCACACCGGAGGGGCTGGCGCGCTGGTTCACCGGCGCCGACGAGCTGGAACCCCGGCTCGGCGGCGCGGTGAGCCTGCGGGGCCTGGGCAGCGGGCGGATCACCGCGTGGGACGTGGACCGGGTCGCCGAGTACACCGTGGAGGGCAGCGGCCGCGTCCGCTTCCATCTGGAGCGCGACGGGGAGGACGGTTCCGTGCTCCGCTTCACCCACGAGTTCCGGGGCGAGGCGGGGACGGAGCGACGCTGGCGGAGTCGCTTCGAACGTCTGATCGAAGTGGTGGCTCACCAATGTCCTCGTTCCACAGGTCCGGATGCCGCTCGATGAAGTCCCGCATCAACGCGACGCACTCCGCGTCGTCCAGGACCACGATCTCCACACCGTGCTCCGCGAGCCACGCGTGCCCGCCCCGGAACGTGGCCGCCTCACCGATCACCACCCGCGCGATGCCGAACTGACGGACCAGCCCGCTGCAGTACCAGCAGGGCGAGAGCGTGGTCACCATCGTCGTGCCGCGGTACGAGCGCTGCCGCCCCGCGGCACGGAAGGCCGCCGTCTCCGCGTGCGTCGACGGGTCGTCGTCCTGGACGCGGCGGTTGCGGCCGCGGCCGAGCAGGGTGCCGTCGGCTCCGTAGAGCGCGGCACCGATGGGGACGCCCCCTTCGGCCAGCCCGGCGCGGGCCTCGGCGAGGGCGGTGGCGAGCCATGAACGTGCCTGTTCCCGATCCATGCCCTCACTGTGCTGACGCGTCCGCCCCGCGGCAACGGCCCGCGCACGCCCCCGGAAACCGCGCGCCCCGCACTCTGTACCCTGACCCGATCATCGCCGCGCGCGCGGCAGTCGGGTTCGGTGGGTGGGAGGAAACGGTCATGGTTGCTGCTCCGGTCCTGGAGGAGCTGCGGGAGGTCTGCCAGCCGCAGGCGAAACTGGCGAGCCGCAACGGCGAGCACTGGGCGGGGCGCCTGTACATGCGGAGGATCTCGCTGCGCCTGACCCGGCAGCTGGTGCGCACCCCCGTCACCCCCGACCAGCTGACCTGGACCATGGTCGGGTGCGGGATGGCCTCCGGGGCGGCGCTGCTGATCCCGGGCCTGACCGGTCCCGTCCTGGCCGTCGTGCTGATGCAGCTCTTCCTGCTCTTCGACTGCGCGGACGGCGAGGTCGCCCGCTGGAAGGGCCAGAACAGCGCGGTCGGCATCTACGTCGACCGGCTCGGCGCCTACCTCGCGGACGCCGCGCTGATGGTGGGCGCCGGCTTCCACGCGGCGCGGTCCGGCTTCGGCGGCTGGGTGTCGCTGGGCCTGGCGACCGCCCTCGGCGTGGTCCTGCTGAAGGCCTCCACCGACCTGGTCGACGTGGCCCGGGCCCGGCGCGGGCTGGCCGTCGCCGACGACGAGTCCACCCGGCCGCGCTCGCAGGGCGTGGCCACGGTGCGCCGGCTGGCCGCCGCGTTCAAGATCCACCGGGTGACCAACGGCATCGAGGCCTCCCTGCTCCTGCTGGCCGCGGCCGTCGGCGACACCGTCACCGGCGGAGCCGACGTCACCCGCTGGGCGCTGATCGCCCTCGCGGCCATCACCTGGGTGATGGTCCCGGCCCACCTGCTATCGATCCTGTCGTCGTCCCGGCTGCGCTAGCCGTATCGCCCCCCGACCGGGGCCGCTCAGCTGCTCTTCGGCTCCTCGCCGTTCTCCTTGCGGCGCAGCTCCTCCTCGCGGCGGCGCAGATCGGCCTCCCAGTTCTTCAGCAGGTCCTCGTCCTTCTTGTTCTCCTCGGCGAGGGACTTCAGGAACGCCGGGTTGTCGTCCGGGGCGATGTAATCGAGCCGCTGGTTCTGGTGCCACTCCGAGGGCGTGCGACCGTTCGCCGGAGGACGGCGGTCCTTGCCCGCGGCGAGCCAGACGATCGGGCCGACGATCCAGAAGAGCAGGATGATGAAGACCCAGGCGACCTTGGGAAGGTGCTTGGCCTCGTCCTCCGGCGTGTTCAGGCAGTCGATGAACGCGAAGATCGTCAGTGCCAGCGGCACGACGTAGAGCAGCACCCTGAGCATGTCGAGAACCCCCTGGAAAGCGGCGGAGGGGCCCTGCACCGGCCCCGTGACGGGGCCAGGGTAGCCGCTCGGGGATACTGGACCCCATGGCGTACGACGATCTTCGTTCCCTGCTCAGGGCGCTGGAGCGCGAGGGAGACCTCAAGCGCATCAAGGCCGAGGTCGACCCGTATCTGGAGGTCGGTGAGATCGTCGACCGGGTGCAGAAGTCCGGCGGCCCCGCGCTGCTCTTCGAGAACGTGCGCGGCTCGGCCATGCCGCTGGCCATGAACGTCTTCGGGACCGACCGGCGGCTGCTGAAGGCCCTCGGCCTGAAGTCGTACGGCGAGATCTCCGACAGGATCGGCGGGCTGCTGCGGCCCGAGCTGCCGCACGGCTTCGTGGGCGTGCGCGAGGCGTTCGGCAAGCTCGGCGCGATGACGCACGTACCGCCGAAGAAGGTGAAGTCCGACAGCGCACCCGTGCAGGAGGTCGTCCTGCACGGCGACGACGTCGACCTCGACGCCCTGCCGGCCCTCTTCACCTGGCCCCAGGACGGCGGCTCCTTCTTCAACCTGGGGCTCACCCACACCAAGGACCCGGAGAGCGGCATCCGCAACCTCGGGCTGTACCGCCTCCAGCGCCACGACAAGCGCACCATCGGCATGCACTGGCAGATCCACAAGGACAGCCGCAATCACTACCAGGTCGCCGCCCGGCGCGGCGAGCGGCTGCCGGTGGCGATCGCCTTCGGCTGCCCTCCGGCCGTCACGTACGCCTCGACCGCCCCCCTCCCCGGCGACATCGACGAATACCTGTTCGCCGGGTTCATCGCGGGCCGGCGGATCGAGATGGTCGACTGCAAGACCGTCCCGCTCCAGGTCCCGGCGCATGCCGAGGTCGTCCTGGAGGGCTGGCTGGAGCCCGGCGAGATGCTGCCCGAGGGGCCGTTCGGCGACCACACCGGCTTCTACACCCCGCAGGAGCCCTTCCCGGCACTGACCATCGACTGCGTGACGATGCGCAGGCGGCCCCTGCTCCAGTCGATCGTCGTGGGCCGCCCCCCGACGGAGGACGGACCGCTCGGCCGCGCCACCGAGCGCTTCTTCCTCCCCCTGCTGAAGATCATCGTCCCGGACATCGTGGACTACCACCTGCCCGAGGCGGGCGGCTTCCACAACTGCGCGATCGTCTCGATCGACAAGAAGTACCCCAAGCACGCCCAGAAGGTGATGCACGCCATCTGGGGGGCACACATGATGTCGCTGACCAAGCTGATCGTGGTCGTCGACGCCGACTGCGACGTGCACGATCTGCACGAGGTCGCCTGGCGGGCCCTCGGCAACACGGACTACGCCCGCGACCTCACGGTCGTGGAAGGCCCCGTCGACCACCTCGACCACGCCTCCTACCAGCAGTTCTGGGGCGGCAAGGCGGGCATCGACGCGACGAAAAAGCTGCCCGAGGAGGGCTACACGCGGGACGGCGGGTGGCCGGAGATGGTCCTCTCGGACCCCGACACGGCGGCCCTGGTGGACCGCCGTTGGAAGGAGTACGGCCTGTGAGCTCGGCGTCCGCCGCGATCCCGCAACCGGGACGCACCAAGGCCTTCCTGCGCCTGGTCATGATCGAGCACTCGATCTTCGCGCTGCCCTTCGCCTACATCGCCTCCCTGACCGCGATGTACGAGTGGGACAGGACCATCCACTGGGGCAGGCTGCTGCTCGTCACCGTGGCGATGGTGGGGCTGCGCACGTTCGCGATGGCGGTCAACCGGATCATCGACCGGGAGATCGACGCCCGTAACCCGCGCACCGCGCACCGCGAACTGGTGACCGGCGCGATGTCGGTGCGGCACGCCTGGACGGGCGCGCTCGTCGCGCTCGTCGTGTTCCTGGCCGCCGCGGCCCTGCTCAACCCGCTCTGCCTGGCGCTCGCCCCCGTCGCGGTGGTCCCGATGGTGGTCTACCCCTACGGCAAGCGGTTCACGAACTTCCCGCAGGCCATCCTGGGCCTGGCCCAGGCGATGGGCCCGATCGGCGGCTGGCTGGCGATCTCCGGCAGCTGGTCCTGGGACGCGGTGATCCTGGGCCTGGCCGTCGGCGTCTGGATCGGCGGCTTCGACCTCATCTACGCCTGCCAGGACGTGGAGACCGACCGCGAGGTCGGCGTGAAGTCGGTCCCGGCCCGCTTCGGCGTCCCCGCCGCCATCCGCGGAGCACGGGCCTGCCACCTCGTCACCACCGCGCTGTTCGTCTGGTACGCCCTCGCCACCGGCGCCGGCGCCTTCTTCTGGCTGGGCCTGGTCGTCGTCGCGGGCGCCTTCGTCTACGAGCACACGATCGTCCGGCCGCACGACCTGTCCCGCCTCAACCGGGCGTTCTTCAGCGTCAACGGGTTCATCGGCATCGCGCTCTTCGTGTGCGCGCTGCTCGATCTGCTGGTGCGGGGGCTGACGGTGTAGAGCGTCGGCGTGCGGCGGCGTGGACTCCCCGGCCACGCGGGACGACGGAGTCCGCCGGCACAGGAAGGGCTACGGCTGGGCTACGGCTGTGGTTTGACCCCGAGGACGTCGAGCAGCGCGCGGGTGGCTGGGCTCGGGTTGAATCGGCTCCATGCCAGATATTCGATACGACGCGGTCCGTCGATCACCGGGACCAGGGCCAGTTCGGGGTCGTGGGCGATCAACGGCCGGATGAACGCCGACGGCAGCAGTGCGACGCCGAGCCCGCGCGCGATCAGCTGGGTGATCAGTTCGACGACGCCTACTTCGTACGCGACATCGCGGTTCAGCCCGGCAGCGGCGAACGCTTGATCGGACTGGGCCCGGGCAGGGGTCCCGCCCACGAAGTCCACGAACGTCTCCTCGGCGATCTCCTGCAACGTGACCTGGGAGACGCCCGCGAGCCGGTGTCCGGCCGGCACCACCAGGACGTGCTCGTCGTGATCGAGGACGACGGTTTCCACACCGGACGGCCGTTCGCCCTCCGGCAGGCCGAGGAAGGCGGTGTCCAGCTCGCCGCTCCGGATCGCCGCCGCCAGTTCGTCGCTGCGTCCCGAACGGAGAAGGACGCGGACATCCGGGTGCTGGGCGCGGTAGCGCTGCAGCAGTTCGGGTACGTCAACGGCAGCCGTGGTCACGATCACGCCGACGGCGAGCCGGCCGCGTACCACGCCGGTCGCGGCGGCAGCGTCGGTGACCGCGCGGTCCGCAGCCGCCAGGCACTCGCGCGCGCCGACGAGGAACGCCGCTCCGGCGCTGGTCAGCTCGACGCGGCGGCTGGACCGGGCGAACAGCTTGACCCCGAGCTCCCGTTCCAGGCCGGCGATCCGGTGACTGAGTGACGACTGCACCACCGAACAGCGCTCCGCGGCGCGGGTGAAGTTGCGGGTTTCGGCGACGGCGACGACGTATCGCATCTGCTGGAGATCCACACCATCATCGTGCTGGTTCATGGCTGCCATGACAAACATGCTTTGCGTTCATGGTGACATGCTGGCGAGACT
Source organism: Streptomyces cyslabdanicus (assembly GCF_052663305.1). NCBI lineage: Bacteria > Bacillati > Actinomycetota > Actinomycetes > Kitasatosporales > Streptomycetaceae > Streptomyces > Streptomyces cyslabdanicus. The sequence continues at coordinate 91,919 of NZ_JBQRUW010000043.1, read as the reverse complement.
TTCCCGCATGCATTCCCTGACCGAGCTGTCACCGGGCCCGCCGCGGACCTCGTACGCGCAACAGGTGGCGACCGTCGCGCTGACCGCACTCGCCCCCGCGTCCTGGGGCACCACGTACGCCGTGACCACGGAACTACTACCGCCCGGGCATCCGCTGTTCGCCGGGCTGATGCGCGCCCTGCCCGCCGGGCTGCTCGCCCTGGCGATCACCCGCGTGCTCCCGCGAGGAGCCTGGTGGTGGAAGGCCTCCGTCCTCGGCGTGCTCAACATCGGAGCCTTCTTCCCCCTGTTGTTCCTGGCGGCCGAACGACTTCCCGGCGGTGTCGCCGCCACCCTCGGCGCCGCGCAGCCGCTGCTGGTCGCCGCCCTGGCCACCGCGGTGCTCCATGACCGGCCGACGATCTGGCGACTGGCTTGGGGAGTGATCGGCGTGGCAGGTGTTGGACTCGTCGTGCTCGGGCCGGGGGCCCGACTCGACGTCGCCGGTGTGCTCGCCGGCCTCGGCGGTACGGCCACCATGGCCGGCGGGGTCGTCCTCACCAAGCGCTGGGGCCGCCCCGCGGGGGTCGGCCCACTGGCCCTGGCGGGCTGGCAACTGGCGGCCGGTGGCCTGCTGTTGCTTCCGCTCACCCTCGCGATCGAGGGGGTGCCGCAGCGGATCGACGCCGGAGCGGTCGGGGGTTATCTATGGCTCGGCAGCATGGGTGGGCTGATCGCGTACACGCTGTGGTTCCGCGGGATCGGAAAGCTGGCGGTCGGCGCGTCCGCACCGCTGGTGCTGCTGTCTCCGCTGGTAGCGGCCGTCGTCGGCGCCGTGCTGGGCGAGTCACTGAGCCTGCTGCAGACCCTTGGTTTCGCTCTCGCTCTCGCTGCCTTGCTGGCCGCGCAGCTCAACCCTCCGAACCAGTCCGACCGCATCGCGCGCGGCAGGCCCGCAGCGGATCGCAGGGGAGAGGACCAGATCCGAGGAGGACGGATCCGATGAATACAACCGTAAGGAAGACAGGTTCGACGAGGACCGGCATGACGATCGCCGTGCTCGGCGCCACCGGGATGGTCGGTAGGCGGGTGATCACCGAGGCCAGTGCACGCGGACACCGGGGGCTTGCGCTGTCCCGGAAGCCCGAGAGCGAGGATCCGCAGGTCACGCCGATGGCGGTCGACGCGAATGACCCGTGCGCCGTACGCGAGGCGCTCGCAGGCTCTGCCTCCAACGGCGCCGCGGACGCTGTCGTACTGACCGTACGGACCGTTCCGGTCGACCAGGAGTTCTTGGTCGACGCCACCCGCACGGTGCTGGACATCGCCGCACAGCTCGGGATTCGCGTTCTGGTGATCGGTGGCGCGGGCGCGTTGCGCAGCCCCGGCGGCCGGGACCTGTTGGTCGCCGACGACCCCGCTTATGTGCCCGCCGAGTTGAAGGCCGTCGCCACCGCGGGGATCGCTCAGTTGCGGACCTGCCAGGCCCATGCTGGTGCCAACTGGGTTTACCTGAGCCCGCCGGCCCTGCTCGAGCCCGGTGAACGAACCGGCCGCTATCGGCGTGGCACCGACACCTTGCTCACCGGCGCCGACGGCCGATCGTGGATCAGTGCCGAGGATCTGGCCGTCGCCGCGGTCGACGAACTCGAGACCCCTGGCCCCGAACACCTCGTCACGGTCGTCCACTACGACGAACGCCCGTCAGCGTGAGCCGGCCAACGGGCAGGCTGCCGTCCCGGGCCCGCACGGCCGCACGCGTCAGTGGCGTGCGGCTTGCCGTCGAACTCGGCAAGCTGGAGGACACGTTTTCGGCGACCTGACTTACGGCAACTGCCCCCCGTCCCGGCAGCGGCGGAGGCCGAGAACCGCGGCGAGTACGAGCCGGACCTGAGCCCGCCACGCCCCGCCGGTAGGCTAGCCGCGTGAACGCAGGAGAAACGCAGCGCGCGCCTTGGATCGTGGGGGTGTCCGGAGCGTCCGGCACGCCGTATGCGGCCGCTGTGCTGCGTGCGCTGCTCGACGCCGGACAGAGCGTCGACCTGGTGGTCAGCCGGGCCTCGCGGCTCACCCTGCTCGACGAGACCGGCATCTCCTTCCGGGACGCCCACTGGCGGGACGACCTGCGCGCCTGGCTGTCCCTCGGCGCCGACGGCAAGCCCGGCACGTTCGACGTGGACCTCACCGGGGTGCGGCACTGGAGCGCCGGTGACCTGGCGGCCGGTCCGTCCTCGGGGTCGTACCCGGCGAAGGGCATGCTGATCGTGCCCGCCTCGACGGCCTGTGTGGCGGGCGTCGCCCTCGGGCTGTCCAAGGACCTGCTGCAACGGGCGGCGAGCGTGACCCTCAAGGAGGGCAGGCCGCTGGTCGTGGCCGTACGAGAGACCCCGCTGAACGGTCGGACGCTGCGGCACCTGGTGGCGCTGGACGACGCGGGCGCCACCGTCCTGCCCGCCTCGCCCGCCTTCTACGCCGGGGCGACGCACATCCAGCACCTCGTGGACTTCGTCGCCGGCCGGGCCCTGGACTCGGTGGGCGTGCCCCACCGTCTCTACCGTCGCTGGGAGGGCGAACTGGGCGGCTCCCGGCCCGCGTGAGTGCCGCGTGGCGTTCTCCAGCAGTACCAGTACCACTCGACACTTCAGGAACTTTCTTCAGATCTCTCGTCGGATCTCTTCAGTGGAAGGCTTCGATCGCATGGACGCGGTGGACAGGCAGCTCATCCAGGCCCTGAGGGAGAACGGCCGGGCCTCCTATGCGGAGTTGGGACGCCTCGTCGGCCTGTCGGGACCGAGTGTCACCGACCGCATCAACCGGCTGGAGGCGGCCGGCGTCATCACCGGCTACCGCGCCACGGTGGACTCCGCCTCGCTCGGTCTCGGCGTCACCGCCCTGATCGGCATCTCGCTCTCCGACGCCGCCGACCACGAGGACGTGGCGCAGCGGCTGAAGGACCTTTCCGAGATCGAGGACTGCTGGTTCATCGCCGGCGACGACTCCTTCATGCTCAAGGTGCGCGCCCCGGACGTCGACGGACTGGAGAGCATCATCCGTCGGCTGTCCGGAACCAAGGGCGTCTCCCGGACCCGCACCACCATCGTGCTGTCCACGAAGTGGGAGAACCGGGTGGGCGAGCTGCCCGAACAGGTGTGATCGTCCGCGCGCGGAGCGCCCTTCGGGGGCGCCTTCGCCCGGAAGGTGGCGGAGTACGGTGGTCGCAGTCTTCAGGAAAGAGGTAGAGGCATGGACGTCGGGCTCAAGCGCGAGCTGGAGGAGAAGGTCAGGGCGGGTGTGCGCCTGACCCGTGAGGACGGCATCGCGCTGTACGAGTCGGACGACCTGGCGTGGCTCGGCGGTCTCGCCCACGAGGTGCGCACCCGCAAGAACGGCGACGTGGTGCACTTCAACGTCAACCGGCACCTCAACATGACGAACGTGTGCACCGCGTCCTGCGCGTACTGCTCCTTCCAGCGCAAGCCGGGCGAGAAGGACGCGTACACGATGCGCATCGAGGAGGCCGTGAAGCTGGCCAAGGCGATGGAGTCGGAGAACCTCACCGAGCTGCACATCGTCAACGGCCTGCACCCGAACCTGCCGTGGCGCTACTACCCGCGCTCCCTGCGCGAGTTGAAGGCCGCGCTGCCGAACGTGTCCCTGAAGGCGTTCACGGCCACCGAGATCCACCACTTCGAGACGATCTCCGGGCTGTCCGCCTCCGAGATCCTCGACGAGCTGATCGACGCCGGCCTGGAGTCCCTGACCGGCGGCGGCGCGGAGATCTTCGACTGGGAGGTCCGGCAGCACATCGTCGACCACCGCACCCACTGGGAGGACTGGTCGCGCATCCACCGGCTGGCGCACGAGAAGGGCCTGAAGACCCCGTGCACCATGCTCTACGGGCACATCGAGGAGCCCCGCCACCGCGTGGACCACGTGCTGCGGCTGCGTGAACTCCAGGACGAGACCGGCGGGTTCCAGGTCTTCATCCCGCTGCGCTACCAGCACGACTTCGTCGACATGCAGGACGGCAAGGTCCGCAACCGCCTCCAGGCCCGTACCACCATGGCGACGGGCGCGGAGGCGCTGAAGACCTTCGCCGTCTCGCGGCTGCTCTTCGACAACGTCCCGCACGTCAAGGTGTTCTGGGTGATGCACGGCGTGCAGACCGCCCAACTCGCGCTCCAGCACGGCGCGGACGACATGGACGGCTCGGTCGTCGAGTACAAGATCACGCATGACGCGGACAACTACGGCACCCCGAACAAGCTGACCCGCGAGGACCTGCTGGACCTGATCCGCGACGCCGGGTTCCGCCCGGTGGAGCGCAACACGCGCTACGAGACCATCCGGGAGTACGACGGCCCGGACCCGGCGCGCCGCGAGTCGCCGCAGCCGATGCGCGTGTGAGCCCGCGGGCTCGCCGCACCCGGTGACGCCCCATGCCGGGCGGGTACCCGCCCGGCATGGCCACCACGAAGGCACCCGAGGACGCCTGCACCGCGGCGCCCTTCGTGCCCGAGCACGCGGACCTGGCCGCCCTGCGCGAGGCGGCCGCGGGCTGCCGGGGCTGCCCGCTGCACCGGGACGCCACCCGGACCGCGTTCGGCGCCGGGGACACCGACGCCAGGGTCATGTTCGTCGGCGAGCAGCCCGGGGACCAGGAGGACCGACGGGGCCGGCCCTTCGTCGGGCCCGCGGGGAAGCTCCATGACCGGGCGCTGGCCGAGGCGGGCATCGACCCGGGCGGGACGTATGTCACCAACGCGGTCAAGCACTTCAAGTTCAGCCGGTCCGCGCCCGGCAAGCGCCGTATCCACAAGTCGCCCAGCCTGCGCGAGACGGTGGCGTGCGGACCCTGGCTCGCGGCCGGACTCAGGCTCGTGGAGCCCGAGCTGAAAGTGGCTGCGCGCGCCCTGATGTAATAGATACGATCACTCGATGCCCCTTACTTTCACCCTTGACCCCACCGTCGACCCGGCCCTGCGCGACGGCATCCTCGACCTGTGGACCGACGTCACGAACGCCGGCGGAGCGGTCGGTTTCCTGCCGCCCGTGACGCGGGAGGAGATACGTCCGGAACTGGTCAAGCAGTTCCTGGTGCTGGCCGAGGGCCGCTCCCGGCTGCTGGTCGGCCACGACGAGGAGGGGCGGGTGGCCGCCACCGCCTTCCTGACCTTCAACACCCACCGGCTGATGACGCACTGGCTCTGGCTCTACACGGTGATGGTGCACCCGCGCCACCAGGGTCGGGGCTACGGACGGGACCTGCTGGCGGCCGCCGCGGACGCGGCCCGCGGCTTCCCGGGCATCGAGGCGGTCCGGCTCGCCTGCCGCGGCGGGCTCGGCCTGGAGCGGTTCTACGCCTCCTGCGGCTACAAGGAGGTCGGACGGGTGCCCGGCGCCATCCGCGTCGAGCCGGGCGACGACCGGGACGACGTGATCATGCTTCTTCCGTTGACCTGAGGCTTGACCGGCGCTTGGCACCCGCCTGCGGGATCCCGCGCTCGGCGTGCTTCACTGGACGGTGCCCCTTTGGGAACCTTCGGAACGGGAAGAGTGGATTGAGATGCTCCGCTACACGCTGATGCGCCTCGGGATCTTCGTGGGCTGCCTCTTGGTCGTTTGGGGCCTCGTCTACTCCGGCCTCGCCCCGCGCGGCCTCGGCGGTTCCAACGGCCTGTGGATCGCCACGCTCGCCCTGGTGCTCTCGGCCCCGATCAGCTTCGTCGCCCTGCGCAAGGAGCGGGACCGCGCGTCGGTGCAGGTGGCCGAGCGGGTGGACCGCATGAAGGCGAGTTTCGAGGCCAACGCGGGCCAGGAGGACCTTGCCGACGACCGGCTGCGGTCCCAGGAGCAGGCCCAGGGGTCGACGTCCTGACTGACGTTCTGATCCGGCCGGTGGGCTGACCCGGGCGGTCCGCGCCGGAGTCCAGGAGGGCCACCACGCCCCCGACGGCGCTCACGCGGGCGGTGGAAGCACCTGGCCCGTCAGGTGGACCCTCCCCCACTCTCGCCGTCGCTCGAGCGGGGGGACCCCCGTCCCGGAGGTGTCGCGCAGCTCGAAGTGGCCGAGCGCGTCGGCCGCGTGGACGACCGTGCCCGGCAGCAGCACCGGGGATCCGAACCGGGCCCGGACCAGGGCGGCGTCGGGGGCGCCGTGGGCGGCGAGACAGCGGGCGACGGTCCACATGCCGTGCGCGATCGCCCGCGGGAAGCCGAACAGCCGGGCGGTGAGCGGGTGGAGGTGGATCGGATTGCGGTCCCCGGAGACGGCCGCGTAGCGCCGCCCCACGTCCGGTCCGAGGCACCACTCGGCGACGGCGGGCAGGGGTCCGTGTTCCCGCCGCGCGGGCCCGGGTGCGGGCCCGTCGGTGCGGTGGCGGGCCAGGTACGTGCTCGTCGACTCCCATACGACGTCCCCGCCCGCCGTCCTGAGCACGGTGACGACGGCGGCCTCCGTGCCGCGCCGGTGCGGAGCCAACCCGGCGACGTGCACGCTCAGTTCGTAGGCGTCCGTGGCGGACAGGGCGGTGTGCCGGATGAGGGTGACCGAGGTGTGCACCAGTCCGAGCAGCGGCAGCGGGAAGCCCGTCGCTCATCAGGCTCATGGCGGCCGGAAAGCCCAGTACGTGCGGATAGGTGATCGGCAGCGCGTCGTCGCCGGCCGCGAAGCCGCACACCCGCTCGTAGGCGGCCAGCCGCGCGAGGTCGACGCGGACGGAGGGCAACACGAGCCGGGTGCGGGGGAAGGAGGCGTCCGGGCGGGGCCGTTTGAAGGGGGAGCGCAGGGCGCCGCGGACCAGAGCCGTCGTCAGGCGGAGGTCCCGCGTGGACGCGGTGCGGGCGAAGCCCGCGAAGTGGTCGGCCATGTCCCTCTCCCCAGGGGGTCATCCTCCCTGCCCCACCACGGGTTACCGGAGGTAATCCTACGTCGGGCGGGGGCACCGGGAGATCGGGGGAGTACACGGCCCCGGCCCCGGACCGTCTCCGGACCCTTCCCGAACCCGCACGCACTCGCCATCCCGGCCCCGTACGATTCCTTTGGCAACCGGCGGTAACACCTCAGAGCGCGCCACCCCGGTGAACGACCGGTGAGCGCGGCGCGTATCACCGCAGCAGAGCGGCGCGCAGCCGCAGGTCCCAGGAGCCGCCATGCCCCTCTCGTACCCGTCCCCGTCGTCCCCCGGCCCGGGCCCGTCGCCGGCGTCGGGGTTCGACTACGACCCCGACGCGGGCCCGGCGTTCGTGGCACCGCGGACCCGCCGACTGGACGGCGAGGTGCGCGAGGCGTACGTCCCGCCGCTGGTGGCGCCGGTGACGCACGGCTCGCTGGCCGACCTGCCGTTCGAGAACGCGAGCGCGGACCCCGAGCGCCGGGTGCTCAGCCGCCGGGACACCGGCGGCGGCTGGACGCACCTGACCGCCGCGCAGTTCGCCGGCGAGGTGCTGGCGATGGCCAAGGGCCTGATCGCGGAGGGCCTGGCGCCGGGCGACCGGATCGCGGTCATGGCGCGCACCAGGTACGAGTGGACCCTCCTGGACTTCGCCGCCTGGGCCGCCGGTCTGGTCACGGTCCCCGTCTATCCGACGTCCTCCGTCTTCCAGACCCGCTCGATCCTCCAGGACTCCGGCGCGGTCGTCCTGGTGACGGAGACGGCCCGGCAGGCCGCGGCCCTCGGCCCGGAGCGCGAGCGCCTGCTGGACCTGCGCCACGTGTGGGTCATGGAGAGGGGCCACCTCGACCGCCTGGCGGAGTGCGGCGCGGGCGTCCCGGACCAGGAGGTCGACGTGCGCCGGGGCGTCCTCGGGCCCGACACGCTCGCCACCCTCGTCTACACCTCGGGCACGACCGGCCGCCCCAAGGGCTGCGCGCTGAGCCACGGCAACTTCCTGGCGGAGGTCGACAACGCCATCGCGGTCCTCTACCCGGCCTTCAAGGCGAGGACGTCGGAGGAGGCCTCGACGCTGCTCTTCCTGCCCCTCTCCCACGTCTTCGGCCGCATGGTCGCGGTGGCCTGCGTCCGCGCGGGCGTCCGGCTGGGCCACGCGCCGAGCCTGAAGTCGGAGGACCTGCTGGAGGACCTGGCGGGCTTCCGGCCGACGTTCCTGCTGGCCATCCCGTACATGCTGGAGAAGGTGTACAACAACGCGCGCGCCACCGCCGAGCGCGGCGGCCGGGTGGTGTCCTTCGACCGCGCGGCCGAGGTGGCCTGCCGTTACGGCGAGGCGGTCGAGGCCCGCAGGCACGGCAGCGGCCCCGGTCCCAGCCGCGCCCTGAAGACGGCCCGCGCCTTCTACGACGCCCTCCTCTACCGCCGCATCCGGGCCGCCCTCGGTGGCCGCCTGCGTTACCTCATCTGCGGCGGCTCCCCGCTGGGTCGCCGCCTGGCCGCGTTCTACGAGGGCGCCGGCGTCGAGGTCTACGAGGGCTACGGCCTGACCGAGTCGACGGGCGCGGCCACGGTCACGCCCCCGCAGAAGCCCCGCCTGGGCACGGTCGGCTGGCCGCTGCCCGGCACACGGGTGCGCATCGCGGCGGACGGCGAGGTACTGCTGGCCGGCGGCCAGATCCTCCGCGGCTACTGGAACCCGCACGCGGGCGGGGTGGTGCCGGCGACGCACGACGGCTGGTTCCCGACGGGCGACATCGGCCGCCTGGACGACGACGGCTACCTGACGATCACGGGCCGCAAGAAGGAGGTCCTGATCACCGCGGGCGGCAAGAACGTCGCCCCCGCCCCCCTGGAGAACTGGCTCCGCGCCCACCCGCTGATCTCCCAGTGCATGGTGCTGGGCGACCGCCGCCCCTATGTCTCCGCCCTGATCACCCTGGACATGGAAGGCGTCACCCACTGGCGTCGGATGAACGGAAGGCATCCCGTCCCCGCGGAACTCCTCGTCGACGACCCGGACTTGGCGGCGGTCCTGCAACGCGCCGTGGACGAGGCGAACGAACTCGTCTCCCGTCCCGAGTCCATCCGCCGCTTCACCGTCCTGCCCGTGGACTTCACGGAACGGGCGGGGCACCTGACCCCGACGATGAAGCTGCGCCGGGAGGCGATCCTGCGCGACTTCGCGCGGGAGGTCGAGGGGCTGTACGCGTAGCGTCCACAAGGGGGCGAACCGCCGCGGGGCCCCCGCACGGCCGCCGCGGCCTTTGCCTCGCTCCGGTCATTCCAGGGAGCGGCGCGGCATTCGTTTCCGGAGTGTCCGATTCCGGCGATGCCCCGGAAAGAGTTCGCAGGGAATTCACCGGGCGGTATGTCGGGGTTCGGACACTCCGGCCGGGAAAGGCAGGAGCCCCGTCGCCGGACGGCGCGGGGCTCCTTGGGTACTGCACTCAGATCGGATACTGCGCGCGAACGCTCAGACCGGGGTGACGTTCTCCGCCTGCGGGCCCTTCGGACCCTGAGTGACGTCGAAGCTCACCTGCTGGTTCTCTTCGAGGGAGCGGAAACCGGTCGCGTTGATTGCGGAGTAGTGGACGAAGACGTCGGGGCCGCCGCCTTCTTGGGCGATGAAACCAAAGCCCTTTTCGGCGTTGAACCACTTCACGGTTCCGGTAGCCATAAGCCCTCCCATGGGCTCAAAGGGTCGCCCTGCTCCAGAACCTGCAAGTGTGATAACGAAATCGCCGCACAACTGCATACGTCTGAAAACGACCAGAGCCCGCGGTCACATGCTCCGCAGGCTCTGTACTGCAAGGGAAACCAAACTGCAACTTGCTGGCGAGCCTAGCATGTGGGCAGCCGAATGCAATAGAGGCCAAGATCACTTCACCCGGATGTTTGAAGGTTCTGGTGAGAGGTTGACGCAGGGGGGTCGGCAGGGCCTTACAGAAGGATGGCGGGGACTGCGCCAATCGGGGCCCCGGGGCGGTGGGGGCGGCGGGGGGAGCGCGCCCCGCAGGGTCTAGCCTCCCGATGTGGACAATTCTCGCAACCGGCCGCGCGTCGGCCACATCCAGTTCCTCAACTGCCTGCCTCTGTACTGGGGGCTCGCGAGAACCGGCACGCTCCTCGACCTCGAGCTGACGAAGGACACCCCGGAGAAGCTCAGCGAGCGGCTCGTACGGGGAGAACTCGACATCGGGCCGATCACCCTCGTCGAGTTCCTCAAGCACGCGGACGAGCTGGTCGCCTTCCCCGACATCGCCGTCGGCTGCGACGGCCCGGTGATGTCGTGCGTGATCGTCTCGCAGGTCCCGCTGGACCGGCTCGACGGCGCCCGGGTCGCCCTCGGGTCGACCTCCCGCACCTCCGTCCGCCTCGCCCAGCTGCTTTTGGCCGAGCGCTACGGGGTGAACCCCGACTACTACACCTGCCCGCCCGACCTGAGCCTGATGATGCAGGAGGCGGAGGCGGCGGTGCTCATCGGCGACGCCGCCCTGCGCGCGAACCTCCACGAGGGCCCGCGCTACGGACTCGACGTGCACGACCTCGGGCAGCTGTGGAAGGAGTGGACGGGACTGCCGTTCGTCTTCGCGATCTGGGCGGCGCGGCGCGACTACGCCGAGCGCGAGCCGCTCATCACCCGCAAGGTGCACGAGGCCTTCCTGGCCTCCCGCGACCTGTCCCTGGAGGAGGTCGGCAAGGCCGCCGAGCAGGCGGCCCGCTGGGAGGCCTTCGACCAGGAGGTCCTGGAGCGGTACTTCACCACCCTCGACTTCAGCTTCGGCGACCCGCAGGTGGCCGCGGTGGCCGAGTTCGCCCGGCGCGTCGGCCCGACGACCGGCTTCCCGGCGGACGTGAAGGTGGAGCTGCTCCGGCGGTAGCGCACTACCCTGCTGGGAGGCGTACGGGGGAGGGGACGCGCCATGCAGCCGCTGGAAGCCGACGAGCCCGCCACCGTGGGTCCCTACCGGCTGCTCGGCCGGCTGGGCTCCGGCGGCATGGGCCGTGTCTATCTGGGCCGCAGCGCGGGCGGCCGCACGGTCGCGGTGAAGATCGTGCACCCGCACTTCGCGCTCGACAGGGAGTTCCGCGCCCGGTTCCGCCGCGAGGTCGAGGCCGCGCGCCGGGTGGGCGGCGCCTGGACCGCACCGGTCCTGGACGCCGACCCCGGGGCGCCGGTGCCGTGGGTGGCCACCGCCTACGCGGCCGGCCCCTCCCTCGCCGCGGCGGTCGCGGACGTCGGCCCGCTGCCCGGGCACTGCGTACGGGTACTGGGGGCAGGCCTGGCCGAGGCGCTGGCGGCGGTGCACGAACTGGGCCTGGTGCACCGGGACGTGAAGCCGTCCAACGTACTGCTCACGCTCGACGGTCCGCTGCTGATCGACTTCGGCATCGCCCGGGCCACCGACGGCACCGCCTCCCTGACCTCGACCGGTGTCTCGGTCGGCTCGCCCGGCTACATGTCGCCCGAGCAGATCCTCGGCAAGGGCGTCACGGGGGCGGCCGACGTCTTCTCCCTGGGCGCGGTGCTGGTGTACGCCGCGACGGGCGAGCCCCCGTTCCGGGGCGACTCCTCGGCGGCCCTCCTGTACCAGGTCGTCCACGAGGAACCCGAACTGGGCACCCTGGCAGGAGACCTGCGGGACCTGGCCGCGGCCTGCCTGGCCAAGGACCCCGGCGTCCGGCCCGGCCCCGGCGAGGTGGCCCGCCGCCTCGCCCCCGAGGGCGCCTCCCGCCTGGTCGCGGCCGGCTGGCTCCCGCCCCGCCTGGTCGAACAGGTCAGCCGCAGCGCCGTGTCGCTGCTGAACCTGGAGGCGGCGGCGACGACGGCGGAGGCGCCACCTCAGCCGTCGTCAGGTCCGCTGGGGTTCAGCAGGGCCTCGGTACCCGGCACCGCCGCGGACGCCGCCGGTGAACCCCCAAAACCCGCGGAAGCCGTACCCGGCGGCGCCTTCGGCCCGCCACCTCTCATGGAGGCCGCGCCGCCCCCCACCCGCTCCGGCCCGGAGAACGCACCCCCGCACGGGACCACCGCACCGGCCTCCGGTCCCGGCCGGTTCTCCCTCACCGTGACCGGCGGCGCGGCACCCGGCGCGGGCGACCGGGGCCGCCGCCTGAGCTGCACCGTGGTCCTCGCGGTCGCGGGCGCGCTGGCGGCGGTGACCGTCGGTTCGCTGTGGCTGTTCCCGTTCCGGGCCGACCGCGGCGACGGCGAGGGCGGGGCGTCGACACCGGCCGCCACCGCGAGCGGCGACCACCGCTCCACCGGGCCGACCGCCGCCTCCCCCGTCCCCGCCCGCTACCTCGGCACCTGGGAGGGCCAGGGCACCGCACTCGACGGCACCCTGCCCCTCGGCGACTTCCGGCTGACCGTCCACCAGGCCGCCGTGGGCGAGGAGTTGGGCACCCTCCGGCAGACGGACCAGCTCGGCGGCGTCTGCGACGACGTACTCACCCTGAAGCAGGTGACGAGCACCCAGCTGGTCACCGTCTCCCGGGGCGCGAAGACCAACCACGCGGGTTGCGACCCCGCCCCGCACACGGTCCGCCTCACCCCCGCCGGCGACGACCTCACGTACGCGGCGGACAGCTCGGCGGAGGGGAACCCACGGGCTCGGCTGTCCAAGGTCAAGTAGCGGCGAGGGAAGGGACGTCGTCCCTCCCGAAGTCTGCTGTGTCGTCCTTGGCCACGTACTTGACGATCAGGACGACCAGGACCGCCGACATGGTCAGCGTCGTGACCAGTCCGACGGCCCAGATGAACGGGTAGTGCACATTGACCCAGCAGGAACCGCCCCGAGCGTAGCAGGAAGCGTCCCAGTCGCTTCGAAACTTGGGCCGGAAGCTAGCGTCGATCACGAACACGTTCGCCTCACACCAGGCCAGTCCCGGCAGCGCGGCGGCCGCCCAGCCGAGCACGCCTGCCTTGCTCCTGCTCCACCCGATGCGGATCAAGGGGGCGATCATCGCGGCCGGCGCGAGCGGCACAGTGGCGCCCACCGTGGCGGCGAAACCGTAACCGCCGCCGGGCCAGGCGGGGGCGAGCCCACCCCATACCTGCCGGCCCCAGGCCGACGACGCGATGAGCGGCAGCACGAGGAGTGCCACCACAACGAGCACGAACAGACATATGAGACCGCACGACGCGTCGCTCCGGCCCGTCCGCGTTCCCTCCCGCCGCCCCCGGTGGTGTTCGTACCGCAGAGCCGCCGGCGCGGCCTTCCGCCGCCTCGGCCTCGCCGATCCCGCGCTCATGCCGCCCGCTACAACGGCGTCGTCACGGTCATGTGCTCACCGCTGCCCAGGTGGAGCATCCCCTTGCCCGGGGCGATCGGGTCGCCGACCATGCTGCGGGTCGTGCGGATGCCGATCAGGTCGCCCGCGGAACTGTCCTGCGGGGAGAGCAGGATGCCGCGGCGGGCCTTCTTCGCGTCGACCTGCCAGCCGGAGAAGCCGTCGCAGATCTCCTCCTCGTCACCGGCGATGACGACGGCCAGGCCCTCCTCGCCGCCGCGCTCGACGATGCGCTTGAAGACGTCCTCCGCGTCGCAGTCGTCCAGCACCTCCGCGTCGTCGACCAGGACGACGATCGGCTGCTCGGGCGTGGCCGGCCCGACGGCCTCCTCCAGCTCGTCCTCGTCGATGTCGCGGCCGGTGAAGACCTTCAACACGCCTTCCTGACCCTCCAGTTCGCGCAACGGCGACTGGCGCGGGGCCGCGACGACCAGACGGACGCCCTGGGCGAGGTAGGACCGCGCGAAGTTCATCAGCACCGTGCTGCGGCCCGACTTGGCCGGACCGCCGATCACGAACGCCGGTACGCCCTCGGCCAGATCGGGCCCGAACGCGGTGAGCTCGTCACCGCCGACACCCACCAGAGCCCACAGCGGCGAGGACGTCGTGGCCGGGTCGCGCATCGCCCAGGCGTCCGCGAAGGAGATCCGGCTGGGCAGGACGTCCACCCGGAACGGCCGCCGGGAGCGCGGCACGTCCGCGTCCCGGGCCGCCGCCACGTCGCCGATGGCGATCAGCGCGGCCGACTGGCCCTGACCGGTGGTGTCCTCGCACAGCAGCGCGAACTGCGTCTCCGCGGCGGTCTCGGCGCGGAAGGCCCGGCCCGGGGGGATCTCCTCGGGCACCTTGCGGGCGTTGATGTCCAGCATCGAGAAGTCGCCGCGGTCCGCGAGCCGCAGACCGTACTTGTCCTCCGTCAGGGAGGAGATCCGTCCCGACAGCACCTGCCGGTCACCGGTGAGCACCACGTGCAGGCCCACGCTCGCGCCCTCCCGCATCATCGCGAAGACCTGGTCGGTCAGGTCCCCGTGGTCGTGCTCGCCCAGCGTGGGCAGCCAGCCCTCCCAGCGGTCGAGCAGCAGCACGATGTGCGGCAGCCGCTCGTCCTCGGCGACCGCGGCCCGCTGCTCGCCGATGTCGGCGAAGCCCTTCTCGGCCAGCAGGTCCTGACGCCGGTTGAGCTCGCCGGTCAGCCGGGTGAAGAGCCGTACGACTCGCTCCACCTGGTTGCGTCCCACGACCGCGCCGCAGTGCGGCAGCCGGGTCAGCGCGTTCAGGGCGCCGTTGCCGCAGTCGATGCCGTACAGGTGGACGTCGGCGCAGGAGTGCGTCCGGGCCAGCGAGCCGGCGATGGTGCGCAGCAGCTGCGAGCGGCCGGTGCGCGGCGCGCCGCCCACGAGCAGGTGCCCGAAGGTGGCGAAGTCCACGGCCACCGGGCGGCGGGCCTGGTCGGCGGGCAGATCCTCCATGCCGTACGGGGCGGCGGGCAGCGCGCCCTGGGCCCGCACCGCCGGAATGTCGTCCAGGAGCAGGGTCTCCTCCAGGGCGGGCAGCCAGGGGGAGTGCTGGGCGGGGACGCCGAGCACCTGGTTGGCCTCCCGCACGGCGTCCACCAGCACCTTCAGGTCGGTGATCTCGTCGTCCTCACGCGCCTCGGACTTGGGCTTCCGCAGCCCCGCGCGGCCCAGGTCCTCCCAGCTCAGCGGGGATGCCCAGGGGGCCAGCGCCTGGGGGTCGGCCGCGCCGGGCCGGCGTCCGCCGACGCGGCCGGACTGGAAGGGGATCAGGGACGCGTGCCCCAGGCGGACGTACGCACGGCCCGGTGTGCTCTTGGAGATGTGCCCGGCCTCGGGGGCGTCGATGACGTCCGTGGACTCGCCGACGTCGGTCACGCGCAGCGCGATGCGCAGGTTGGTGTTGGCGCGGATCTCGGGGGAGACCACACCGCTGGGCCGCTGCGTGGCCAGCAGCAGGTGGATGCCGAGGGAGCGGCCGCGCTGGGCGATGTTGACCAGGCCGGTGACGAAGTCCGGCAGGTCGCGCACCATGGACGCGAACTCGTCGATGACGATGAGCAGTCGGGGCACGGACGCGTGCGACGGATCCCGGCGCACCAGGTCCTGGTAGTCCTCGATGTCCTTGGCGTCGGCGGCGGCGAGGATGTGCTCGCGCCGCTTCAGCTCGGCCCCCAGCGACTCCAGGGCACGCTCGACGAGGTGCGCGTCGAGGTCGGTGACCATGCCGACGGTGTGCGGCAGCTTCACACAGTCCTTGAACGCCGAGCCGCCCTTGTAGTCGACGAGCACGAACGTCATGTTCTCGGGCGTGTTCGCCACCGCGAGCGCCGCCACGATGGTCTGGAGCAGCTCCGACTTTCCGGAACCGGTCGTACCGGCGATCAGACCGTGCGGGCCGTCGCGCCGCAGGTCGATGCCGAACGGGCCGTCGTACGACTCGCCGATGACCGCCATCGTCGACTGCCCGCCCGCCCGCCAGCGCGCGGCGATCCCGTCCCGCGTGGGCGGCTCGAGTTGCAGCACGTCGAGCAGCCGGCTGGCGGCCGGCAGTGCGGAGTCCTCGGTCTCGCCGCTGATGTCGCGCAGCGACGAAAGGGAGCGGGACACCCGCGCGCACCAGGCCGGCGAGACGAAGTCGGGCCGCACATCCCGCCGCCGCCGGGCAGCGGTCTGCTCCACGCGCAGCCGCAGTTCGGGGGCCTTCTCGGTGGCCTGCTCTCCCGGCTGCGCCGTCTGGTGCCAGGCCTGGAAGGAGGGGAAGCCGCCAACGGCAGTCTGGGGGGCCGAAGCCGGGACGCCGGTGTCGTCGTCGGTACGGCGCGGTTCGGCCAGCACGACCGCCTGGCACTCGCCCGGCAGGAACCGCTCCTCCTCGTCGAGGCAGATCGCGAACAGGGAGACGGCCGGCCCCTCGCGCAGCAGCCGCACCACCCCGGGCAGTGAGCGCAGCCGGCGGGATCCGTCCCAGACCACGACGATGTCGGGGTCGGAGAAGGCCGGCCCGTCACTCCGGCTGCCCTTCTCCTTCAGCGCCTTCTGCCGGGCGTCCAGCAACTGGGTCAGCTCACCCACGCGGGCACCGACGGTCTCGGAGTCGGTCCCTATCAGTACGTTGACGTCCTGACCGCCCGAGGGGCGGGCGTGCGGCAGCCAGCGCACCCAGTCCCAGCGGGAGTGCGCGTCGTTCTCGGTGAGGACGTAGAACTGCACGTCCAGGGGGCTGTGCAGCACCGCGGACTGCGCGACGGCCCATCTGCCCAGCGCCTGCGCGGAGTCACCGGGTCCGGCGATGCCGACGACGCCGAGGTCCTTCAGCGGCAGCGCGACCGGTGAGTCCTCGATGCGCCAGGTGACCTGGCGCTTGTGCTCGTCCTGCTCGGGGTCGTCGAGGACGACCTCGGAGCGCACCCGGCCGGTGCCGACACGGATCAGCAGGTGGTCGGCGTCGGTGCGGCGGCGCTCCCACAGCCGGGTACGGGGGCCGGTGGCGAAGGTGAGGACGGCGGCCGGGTCGGGGATGGCGTTCCTTCGGTCGAGCCGCTCCGTGCGCAGGGCCTCCCGGGCATCCTCCTCGATCCGCTCCTTGTGCTCCTTGTACTCCTTGACCTGCTTCGCATGGGACTTGCGCCCCTGCTTCTTGTCCATGAAGTGGTTGGCGACGAGTATCAGCGGGCTCAGCAGAGCCATGATCATGTAGTACCAGCGGCCGAAGATCACGACCGAGACGATGGCACCCACCAGCGGCGTCAACGCCATCAGCCACGGCAGCGGGCGTGCCTCGTACTCGCCGGGCGGACCGGGCAGCGCGAAGTGCGTCTGGCGTTCGGCCGGGCGCAGCCGGGGAGGCCGGTTGTAGTCGAGGCCGGCTCCGTCGTCCGACCACTTCAGGGCCGCGTTCGGCGGGCTGTAACGGGTGATCTCCAGCAGGCTGTTGCCGAGCGCGAGCTGCGCGCCGAGCGGCCAGTCGCCCCCGTCGAAGTCCGCACCGTCGAGCCGGACGCCGTCCTTCTCCTCGCGACGCTTCTCCGCCGAGACGCTGTTACTGCCCTGACCGCCCTTACTGCCCTTGCCGCCTTTACTGTCCTTGGACCCCTTGGACCCCTTGGACCCCTTGGACCCGTTCGACCCCTTAGACCCCTTGGATTCCTTGGACCCTTCCGACTCTTTTGAGTCTTTGGCGTCGGTGCTGTGCTCGCCGCGGAGGGTGACTTCGCAGGTGCCGTCGATGGCGATGGACAAGGTGGCGGCGCGGCCGGCGAGTTCGGGGTCGTCGATGCGCAGGTGCGCGGTGGTCCCGCTGCCGATGTCGTACCGCCCCACGCCGAGCCGGTGCACGGCCCCGGCCCCGGGTCCGCCGGCCACCCGGAACTCGACGATGCCGGTGGGCTCTCCGAGCTGGCAGCCCGCGGGATCGTGCAGGCTGACGACGGCGCCCTCGCGCAGCGGCGACCCGACGACGGTGGCACCGGGATCGAGGGGATAGCCGTCGACGTACGCCTGCGGGGCCCCGCCGGGTCCGTGCCCGGCCCCCTGCTGGTGCCCCGCGAGGGAGATGATCTGCGCTCCGCCGCCGAGCCCGAGGTGCTCGGCCAGTTCCCGGGTGACGTCGCCGACCGACGACTCCGGATCGGCGTCGAGTACGACGTCGGCACTGGTGCCGCCGAGCGGATCGACGACGGTCAGACTCAGGCGCACACTCGTCCTCCTCGCAGTGCTCGGGCCACCCCCGGAGCGCAGAACACAGTCGAAGCGACCTTAGCCGTCCGGCGGTTCCCCGGCGCAACGGGATGTGCACCGGTTCACGGTTCCTCCAACTGACATCCCTGTATCACCACTTGCCCCACCCGTAAGATCTTTGCGCATGCGGACGGCCGGACGAGGGCTGCCGGCCGATGCGGTCGACGCATCCGCGCCACAGAGCCACGGGGGAAGTCCCTGCGGCAGCAAAACGGGAGGGAGCCGTCATGGGCAAGGCCGGCAACAAGGGCGCAGACCTTACTTATTCGGAGATGGAGAAGGCCGCGAGCGACCTTCTCAAGGACATGGACCATCTCGAGGACAAGATCAAGTCCATCGAGAAGCGGGTCAAGCAGCTGGTGGACAACGGCTTCACCACCCAGAAGGCCTCCGGAGCCTACGAGGACTCCATGAAGGAGTTCGCCAAGGGCGCCGTGAAGACCATCCACGGCCTCCACGGCCTCTCCGAGTTCCTGACGAAGGCCAAGGAAGCCTACGAGAACCTGGACGAGGAACTGGCACGGACCCAGCGGGGTAAGTGACCTCTGGGTTACCGGGGTGCGGTGGGGCGCACGAGTTGCGCCCGACCGCACCCCGTCGTTCCTGTAACAAGACGAACGTGCACGTCGCTGGAGGAGGGCTCGCGTCGGAACCATGACTGATCTGACCGTCGATGACGACCTGCTGAAGAAGTCGGCCAAGGCCCTCAAGAAGATCCAGTACGAGTTCGAGCACACGGAGAAGCATCAGAAGGACTTGCGAGGCATCTGGGGATCCAGTCATATCACCAGCGCGATGGACGCGTTCGCGGACAACTGGGACTACCGCCGCAAGCAGTTGCTGGGCGGCATCAAGGGCGTTGGTGAATTGACCGAGGAGTGCCACAAGGCGTTCAAGGACCTGGATCGCGAGTTGGAGAAGTCCACGAAGGGCAAGAGCAAGGCCCGGAAGGGGCCGGGGGAGTAACACAGGTGGCACGACCGACCGACTGGAGTCCGCTGGCGAGCGAGGACCCCGTTCCCGGGGATGTGGAGGAGGTGCGCCGCGAGTCGCGGCGGCTGGGCAAGCTGGCGACGACGATCGGTGAGCAGGTCGAGCGGCTCAGGGCGATCGGCCGGGACACTGAGGCACTCAAGGGCAAGTACGCCGGCACGTTGCGCGAAAAGGCCGACGATCTGGCGGGCAAACTCGGCAAGACCCACCACCGCTACAGCCATGTCTCCGGATATCTCGGTCACTGGGCAGACGACCTTCAGGAGTGCCAGAAGCAGGCCGACGCCGCGTTGGAGGACGCCCAGGAGGCGAAGCGGCGGGTGGATGCCCACCAGCCCCCTCATGGGCAGCACAAGAAGTCCGACAACGAGCCGACGGACGCTGAGCGGAGGGCGGAGACGGCGAGGCAGCATGCGCTCTCACGCGCCGAGGACGACCTCGGCGCGGCCCGGAGCAAGCTCGACAAGGCCATCAGCCACCGTGACGAGAGAGCCGGGCACTGGGCCGGAAAGATCAAGCGGGCGATCAGCAAGGACGGGTTGCACGACAAGGGCTGGGACAAGTTCAAGAACTGGGTGGGCGACCATTCCCGGCTGCTGAACGACATCGCGAACATCCTGTGCTGGGTGGCAACCGCCTGCGCGGTCATCTCACTGTTCATCCCCGGCTTGAACATCCTCACTTCGATTGTGTGGGGGGCGACGATTGTTGCCCTGCTTCTGCATGGCGGCTTGGCGGCGGCGGGCGAGGGAAGCTGGATCGACGTGGGACTGGACGTTTTCGCGCTGGCAACTCTGGGTCTGGGGCGCTTCGCCGGACAGGGTATGAAGTTGGCGGAGAAGGGGGTGCGGTCAGCCATGCGTGGGGAGGAGGCGATTAATCTTGGGAAAGCGGCTCGGAACGCGGCCAGGCTGAAGTGGCGTCCTGACATGTCTAGGGCCGGACGGATCCTCAAGACCGGGGTGAAAGGGAGCGAGGAGTGGGAATGGGCCCGGAAGGTGATGAGCGAGGGTAACCGAGCCATGTGGGCCGCGGATAAGGGCGCACTGGCGGATGCCAAGGTCCTGGCCGGGCAGCCCCTGCCGAAGCTGAGCGCACTGAAGAACATCCTGGGCGGCGGCTCTGACGCCGCCCCGCTGAAGGCGTATCTCAACGGGGCGGCATCGCGATTCCCGGATTCTGCACAGATCGCTGGTGCGATCGAGGGAGGTTCGGGTGCCATCCGGCTCAGCGAAGGGTTGTTCTTCGCGGGGACGGCAGTGGACGCGTTCGACAAGGGTTTCGGATCGACCGCCCCCTACTTCCTCGGTGACAATTTCTGGACAGAAACAAAGAGTTGGGCCACTGTCGAAACAGGATCACCGTGGTGAGGATCGCCAGAATGGCAGCAGGAAAGCCCGGCAGTGCTGCTCCGCCTTCCCCTATCGAGACAGAGCTTGCCCGGCGCGCCGCTGAACAGGACAGAGCCCGAAGAGGAAGAGGGAAATCCCTGCCGCCACTCGTTCGCGAGTATGGGTACGTGGTGCTGACGTTCAGCTTCCTCGGATACTGGGCGTGGACTGGCCTGTTGGTGCTTGCGATGTGGCTTCTGGGTGCTGACCATCACAGCCGAGATGCGGGAATCCTGCTTTTCGGTGGATGGAACGTCTGCTGGGTACTGCTGTTGCCGGCCACTTTGCTCTGGCACGCGCCCGAGTTGCTCAAGCGGGAGCCAGGACCGCGGCCGAAGACGACCAACGGGTTCGTCGGCTACCTATTGCGCAACTCCGGCAAGGGCGTATTCGACGGATCCCTGCCGCTCACTCTCGATACCGCAGTGCCGCCACCGCACTTCTGGTTGGTAGGGGTTCTGTTCACTGTGTTCAGCGGGTACTGGACCATGTCCGGTTCCGGGGGACTACGGGGCAGCCTTTGGGCGATTCCCTGCTGGGTGGCTTTCGCGGCCTGCGTTGCCTCTCTCGGCATCCTCACGCACGGAGCCCTCACCCGCCGCGCGTCCCGCAGGCGAGCGGCCGCGGAGAGGCGGGATGCGCTGTGAACGTACCTCCGCAATCAACTGCGCCTGTGAACTCGTACGCCCTCGTACTGCCCCCGGGCTGGCGACAGGTCCCACTTCGTCAGAGGACCGAGCGCGCCGTGAAGCGGGTTCTCGACCATGCCTTCGAGGGCATGCCGCGCGACGAGGTGTTCGCCTACCGGCGGGATCTCGAGGCGAGGCTGTGGCAGCGCATCGAGGAGGCCAGGAAGGCCGATGGACTCGACCTTTACCTGCCGGTCGAGCTGATGCACGGCATCTCCGTGCCCGCCTCGATCCTGGTGTCCGAGACCCGCCTGACGGGAGAAGGGGGTCTCGATCCGCAGGAGGCAGCCCTGCTCATGGCCGGTTCCGGGGACGGAAGGGAGCTGCTGGAACTCGACGGCGCACCCGCCGTACGCACCGAGCGGACTGAACAGGCTGACCCGGAGCGTGGCGTCGAGTTCCCGTCGCGCCGTGTCGACTATCAGACGCCGGTCCCCGGGCAGTCGTGGCGGTGGCTGACCGTAGCCTTTTCGACCGTCGGCGCCGAGGACGTGGACGGTGAAGTGTCCCTGTTGCTCGTCGACCTCTTCGACGCCGTGATGACCACGTTCCGGTGGCGATCCGCCGGCGACTCCCAGCCTTCACAGCAAGACCAGAACGCCTGAGGTGCCCGATGACCGATCTGCCTTCGCCGATGCCCTCTCTGCTGCCTGAGCCCGGAGAGTGGCCGCATACGGCATCCCACCATGGGTTGGAAGTCGGTGACCCGGGCCCGGAGTGGGTCGCGCTGCCTGCCGTCTTCGAAGGCACTCCGTGGACGGACGCGTCCGAGTACGCCGAGCAGATCGCCTCGGCCCTGGTCATCCGGCAGCAGGAGCTCGTCGGCGGGCGGATCAGCGATGACCTGCATGAGCGGGTCGCGGCCCAGATCCTCGACGTCTACGGCCGACTGTTCGGTCTCCTCGACGCCCACTACCACCTGCTGTACTGGCCCGACCTGCGCAAGCCGCCGGTTCCGGTATTCCTTGGCATCTGGGAACAGGTGCGCGACGACGCGTCGGCCGAAGTGCACTACGCCGGTTCGTTCTACCACATCGAGACGGGTGGGAAGAACTCGATCGAGGAGGAGTTCGTCGGGGACTTCCTGGCTTCCGGCCTGCGCAGTCTGGCGTTCGTGCCGCTCAAACAGGAAGACCCGGAGGATCCGGACGGCTTGGTGGGCGTCCTCACGTATTACTGGCGCGTGAAGGCCAGCGCAGCGGACGTACGGCTCGTAGCCTTCACCAACGAACTGGGCCGTCTCTACGCCGCCCTTCCCGACCTCGACACTTTCGCCCGGCGTATCGCCATCACTGACGAGCACACTGGCTGAGCCGGACCGGTTGGTTGGCCGGCATCGGGCAGGTTGCCTTTGGCCGTGCCCAAGGCGGGCCGTCCGCGCCTGGCTCTCAGGCTGTGCACGCCTTGTTCCCGCGTTGCGACTCAAGCTTCGTCGTCTGCCACACGCCGTTGCTGTTCAACTCCAGGCGTGTGCTGTACAGCACGTAGGAGTCACTGGTCGGCGGAACCCTGTCGACCTTCTGGGTCTTCCGGTTCTTGTTGAACGCCTCGGTCTCGTCGGCACAGTAGGAGACGTTGGCGGACTTCTTGCCGAACAGGCTGATCTTCACGGCGTGATAGCGCACCGACCCCGAGTAGGTGAGGTCGGCGTCAACGATCGACTTCACCCATGCCCGGCTGCCGGCGAGCGCGGTCCCCGCCTGGTAGAACGCCAACGCCGCCGAGTTCGGGTCGCCTTGCGTGACGGCGTATGTCACCGCCGTCTGAGCCCTTCCGGCATCGGCCAGCACCGCGTCCTCGGCGGCGTCACCCGCCTTCCAGCCCTCGAAGTCTTCCTTGACGTCATCGGGAAGCGTCATGTCCGGGCGGTCCACACCGCCTGACGACGGACTCGACGGCGAAGAGGTGGAGGCGTCTCCGGAGTCCACCCCCGCGATCTCGTCCTGGCCCTTGGACACGGCACCCGCTCCGCAGCCGGTCGACAGCAGGCATACGGCTGCGGCAAGCACGGCAGCAACGGGCAAAGTGCGGCGATGCACAGCGGACTCCTGCGATCAATGGGTTCAGTCGAAAGCGCTGACATGGTGAGTCAGCGATTGACGGCCTGGATCTCCTGGACGGTGATGTCCTGTGTCGCTCCGAAGGTGCCGTTGGGCAGGTCGCCGCCGGTACCGCCGGTTCTGGTCCAGTCGACAGGATGAGTCGGCCTTGAAACGTCATGGCGTGCACGACTTGTGGCCCCTCTGCGACGTCAGCTTCGTCGTCTGCCAAACGCCCTGTTCGTTCTTCTCGAGGCGCGTGGTGTAGAGCACGTACGACTTGTCGGTCACTTCGGTCCTGTAGACCTTGTTGGACTCACGGTCCTTGGCGTAGGCCCTGCCCTGGTCCTCGCAGTAGACGACGCCCGCGGAAGTGGGGTCGAATACGTCGACCTTGGCGTTGTAGTACCGGTTCGTGCCCGTGATGGTGTAGCCGTCCTTCACGATGGATTCGACCCAGTCCTTGGCGTCGGCCAGAGCGCCACTGCGGTAGTAGAAGCCGAGTTCAGGGAGGTCGGCATCGCCCTTGGTGATGGCGTAGTTGGTCACGTCGACCGTCCGCGCGACATCGCCGAGAATCGCGTCGTGAACGGCGTCACCCGTCTTCCATCCTTCAAAGGTGTCCGTGAGGTCATTAGGGAGCGAGATCTTGGGTCGGCCTGTTGTCGCGCCACCACTCGTTGAAGCCGACACCGCCGTGTCGCCGGTATCGGCACCGACGATCCCGTCGTTGCCCTTGGAGTCCCCGCCTTCTGAACCACATGCCGTAGTCAGCAAGGTTGCGGTTGCGACGAGTGCGGCAGCAACGGGCAAGGAACGGCGCTTCACAGTCGGCTCCCCGTCGGGAATGGAGACAACAGAGAGCAGCGACGCTATCGGTGCCTCCCGTGGAACACCAAGCTCATCCGGCTCCTACGGGCGGCGCCCCGAACCCTCGCCGAGACCCTAAGAGACCTCGTAGGTCCGTACCGTGGCGGCGATTTTGCGAACGGTCGCGTCGGGCACCTCGTCCGGCACGCCCTTCGCGCCGAAGAATGACCAGGAGGCCAAGTCCCCCTGGGCGTTCTTGAAGGCGAAGGTCCACGCCTTGCCGTCCGTGGTGCACTTCTTCGACTTCTCCACGCCCGCGGACCAGGCGGTGCCGAGGCTGCCCTTGAGGCCGGAGTTCGTGGTGAACGGTTCGACGGTGCCTGACGTCACCTTGGTCTTGTCGGGCTGGGTGTACTGCCCGTATATCCAGGCCTTCGGGTCGGCGCCGGCAATCTCCTCGGTGCTCTTGGCGCCGTTGTTGCCCCGGGAGCCGGCCGCCGCAAGCGGCGTGTGCTCCAGGGTGCCGTTCTTGTCGTCGTCCGAGGAGCACCACCGCTCCTTGAGGAAGGCGGGGGCGCGCATTGCGACCAGGGGCTCGTCGTCCGGGTCGTTGTCGTCGGAGACGTAGGTGACCCAGTCGGTGGACTGGAGGGCCCACTCCGGCGGAACTTCGAACTTGATCCCCGCGGCCGGGTTCACCACGACCTTCCAGCCTTCCACGGTGGCGGCGTCGCTGTTCGTGTCCGCGTCCCGCGGGTCGGCCGAACTCCCCTGAGGAGACGGGTCGGGGGCGACGCTGTCGTCCTTGCCGCCGCCGAGCAGGAGGTAGCCCGTCATGCCCGCGGCGATCACGATCACTCCTGCCGTCAGGACGGCGATGAACTTGGTGCGGTTGCGGACGCCGCCGCCCGGAGGACGCGGTGCCGCTGCCCCGGATGGCAGGGTTGGCGCGTTCCACGGTTGGGGCTGCTGCTGGGAAGGGTTCGGCTGGCGGTAGCCAGTCTGCTGGTAACCGGGCTGCTGGTATGGGTTCGACTGCCCTTCAGGCAAAGGCTGTTGAGGGTTCTGTCCGCCCCCTGGCGGCTGCTCTCCTGGCCACATGGGTCGCAACGATATTCGAAGGGCGATTGCAGAGCATGGCCGAGGCTCCTCGTCGAGTCCTTGCGCGCCCGTTGGGGGTCCTGGGTAGGGCAAGCCAGCAGGGACCTTGTCTTTGCTCGCGATTGGGTGCTGGGGCAAAAAGCGCATACGGCACAGCGGGGGGACCGCTGTGCCAGTTGAGTCCGATGGCGCGAATGTGGGCGGCCTTGTGGGCAGTGTATGAACGGGGAATATAGTGGCGGATCACATACCCGTGTCCGCCTCTGAGTTGAAGGAGATCAGCCGGGCGGTGGCGCGGTTGAACTCGCACTTCGAACAGCCCTGTGGACCATGTCGACTCCTATGGCTTCGAGATCGGCTCGGGAGAAGCTGGGCCTGGCTCGACGTCCGCGCGGACGACACCTACGACGGACACCAGGATGACGGCACCAGCGTCCTGGTAGCCCGCAGACACCGCTACACCGGCGACGTCTCCTTCTTCTACTGCTGGGCGTCGCTGCCACGATCACGGCCAACCCTGCTGGACCGGCCCGTCTCAACATCGTCGAGACATCTGCGGGTTCAATCGAATTAGCGGTTCACAGCCTGGATTTCCTGGACCGTGACGGCTTGGTTCTTTCCAAAGGCGCCGTCCGGCAGATCTCCGCCGGTTCCGCCCGTGCCCGTCCAGCTCACCTTCCAGGTGACTGTCGCCCTAAGCTGGAAGGTGCCATCACCGGAGGAGCGGAGGTACCTGATACCGCACGGAGGGGTCTCGTCTGCCCTTCCTCGAGAGTAAGGCTCGCCGATGGAGCCGTCGGCGCTGATGATGCACTCGCCGGAGGCCGGGTAGGTTTCGGCGTCTTGCGTCCCGGGGTGGAGATTGAGGGAGACCGGCGTGGCGGTGGTCGTCGCCTGGATGTTGAGGCCAGCCACGTTGAGGGAGGCGGTCACTTGGACTGGCTTGAACGTGGACGAGTCAAGCCAGGCCCATGTCGGTAGGTTGACCTTGGTCACGTTCTGCGGCGCGAGGGTGACGTCGGTGTCGGGGAGCAGGATTCTCTTGTAGGCGAGTTCAGCGAGGACCTGTGGCGTGACGGCGTTGGGTACAGCGGGCGCGGTGCCGTTCTCGACCCAGAACGGCTGCCGGTCGCAGACCTGGGCCTCCGGGTCCATCCACCGGCTCTCGTCACGGACGGCGACCCACCAGTTGCCCTCGTCTGCCTTGTCGAGGTTGTAGTTCTTGTACGTGCCGTCCTTGTAAGTGTCGCGGAATTCGCCGATACTCCTTCTGGCGTAGTTGGCCTGACCTGGTGTATTGAGGGCTTCGTTGTAGGAGTCCTCGACGTACTTCGAGAATTCCGTGGCCGAGCGGGGCTCGTACCAGCAGGCGGGTGGGCTCCAGTCCCCTACTGGCGTGACATTCCCGGAACCCTTCTTGGTACTTCCAGAAGTGTTGCCGGAGAAGCGAACCATGGAGACGATGCTGCCCCCGGATCGGCCGCCGCTCACTTGCGCGCTTCCTTGTGAATTGCCGCCTCCTCGATCTGCGGACGCGGTACCGGAAGTCAATGCAAGTGCGACAGCCGTCAAGCCTGCCAAAAGCCACTGCCTCCGTGACTTCACAGGGTGCACTTCGCGTCTCCCCTCTGTGAGAGAAGGCTCGTTGTCTGCCAGACGCCCTGTTCATTCTTCTCGACGCGGGTATTGTATGCGACATACGACGTCTTCGAGACCGTGGTCTTCTCGGCCTTGTTGGTCTTG
The DNA here is from genome assembly GCF_052663305.1 of Streptomyces cyslabdanicus. Classification (NCBI taxonomy): domain Bacteria; kingdom Bacillati; phylum Actinomycetota; class Actinomycetes; order Kitasatosporales; family Streptomycetaceae; genus Streptomyces; species Streptomyces cyslabdanicus. Next base: position 65,233 of record NZ_JBQRUW010000043.1, on the reverse strand, counting down.
CGGTCCTTGTCGAAGGCCTTGGTCTCGTCCGCGCAGTAGGCGAAGGCGGCGGTGTCCTTGTCGACGAGCTTCAACTCCGGATTGAAGAAGCGAACCGAGCCAGTGATCGACTTGCCCTCCTTCACGTATCCCTGGACCCACTCGGCAGCTCCGGCCAGGGCCTCGCCCTTGTAGTAGAAGCCGAGGGCTTCAGAGTCGGGGTTCGCTGCGGTGATGGCGGCATCGGTCGCGTTGATACGGTTTTCGACATCCGAGAGAAGAGCGTCCTTGGCGGCGTCTCCGGTCTTCCAACCCTCGAAGACGTTTTTGACGTCACTCGGTAGCGTGATCACAGGCCGCTTCGCGGAATCGGAGGCGCTTGCGCTTGGTGAGGCCGTCCCTGTTGCGCTGCCCTGCTCCGCACCTGCGATCTTGTCGTTGCTCTTCGATGAATCGTCACCGCTGCCACATGCCGTCAACAACAAGGCCGCGGTCGCTGTGAACGCGACGGCAAAAGGTAGAGAACGGCAGTTCACGGTCAGCTCCCAGGGGCAGGAAGTCGGTTCAGGAACGGCGACATTACCGGTGAGGTTCTTGGTTTGCCAGGCGGGCCGGACGGGTTGCGAAACCGCTGGCTCGCTTTCTTTGTCGCGTGGCCACATTTCGCTCTAGAGGGTCCTGGCAGGGTGTCGGATGCCGCGGCGCGGCAGGAGATGCCGTCCACCCGCGACACCCGCGCCCCGCTGTCACGCCGCCGCCACCCCGGCTTCGCCTCCTCGGCGGGGCCGTTCACCGGTCTCAGGCTTGACGGAGCCGTGGGTGGTGTCGTCCCCGCAGATGCTGACGTGGAGGGCTTGTCGGCGGTCTCGGCCGTGTCGTTCGCGGCAGGCGTGCAGGGCGACAAAGGCAGGCACGGTGACGGTCGCGGCCAGGGGAACTCGCCTCATGGAAAGGATCATGGCATGACCCGTCTGCGGCTTCGTGAGTAATTCGTGCAGGGGTCGTGGGCGCCTGATGGTCGCGGGACCGTCGGGCTTCGCCGGGCGGTATGCCGGGTCCGTGGGGGATTTGCTGCCGCGCACTCGTGTGGGCTCAGTGAGCCCGTGGCCAACCGGGCCGTGTCGATGGCGCGTTGCGGACAGGTAACAGCAAGTCGACTGTTTCCCACGGGGCCTGACTGGCCTTGAGGGGCTTATGTGCGGCTGATACCGTGCGATGGCTTGACACTCGCCCCCGCGCCGGATACTCGCGACATCGCCCGGATCGCTGGTGGAGTGTCCGGGTTTGCAACCCATGCAAAGAGCTTGGCAGAACGTGGCAGACGACATCTTGGGTGTACGGGGAGCGGTTGCGTGAAGATCCAGGAGCGTACGGGGGCGGGTGCGGGACGTTCCGCGGCTCCGGCTCAGCCGTCGGTCGGTGACCGGCTTCCCACGGCGCCTCGCGAGCGCAAACCGGCCCTTGCGGCCCTGGCGGTGTTGCTCATCCTGGTGGGCGCGCTGGGCGCCACGATGCTCGTGCTGCAGGCCGGGGACCGGATCGAGGTCGTCAGGGTGACGCGCGACATCCAGGCCGGAGAGTCCGTCACCTCCAACGACGTCACCTCGGTGATGGTGGCCGCCGACGACTCCGTCAACTACGTCCGGTGGGCGCAGCTGGGCACCCTGACGACCCTCAAGGCCAAGTCCACGATCTACAAGGACACGGTCGTGATGGGGCAGATGTTCGCCGCGAAGAGCAGTCTTCCGGCCGGCAAGGCCTCCGTCGGGGTCGCCCTCAAGGAGGGGCAGTACCCGGCGGACATCAAGAGCGGCGACATCGTCGCCGTCTACCGCGTCGGCGACAACTCCGCAGCCTCCAGCTCCGGTTCCGGCGGGAGCAGCGACTCCACGGGCTCGTCCGCCGGTGGCAACCTCCTTGTCGACAAGGCGCGGGTCAGCTCCAAGAGCGACAACAGCGACGCCGCCGTGAGCACCGGCAACCTCTCGCTCACCCTCCTCGTCGACCAGTCCGACGCCGCCGCCGTGACCCAGGCCGCCTCCGCGGGCTCCGTCGCCGTCGTCGTCGTTCCCGGCAACTGAGGACGGCAGCGTACCCATGGCCCTCATCGCACTGGCCGCCGACAAGGGTTCGCCCGGCGTCACCACCGCCGCCGTCGCGCTGGCCGCCGTCTGGCCGCGACGCGTGCTGCTCGCCGAGACGGACCCGGCCGGCGGCGACCTCGTCTACCGCAGCGCCGCCGCACACGGCGGGCCGCTCAACCCGAACGTCGGCATGCTGTCCATCGCCGCGACCGCGCGCCGCGGCCTCGTGCCCGACCAACTCTGGGATCACGTACAGCCGTTGAGTGGCGGCCTGGAGGTCCTCGTCGGACTCGGCGTCGCCGAGCAGGCGGCCGGCCTCGCCGGGCTGTGGCCCACCCTGGGCCACGCCTTCGCCTCCCTGGCCGACTCCCCGAACGCGTCCGCCGACGTCATCGCCGACTGCGGCCGGATCAGCGGGGACACCCCCGCCGTGGAACTGTTCCCGCACGCCTCCCTCGTCCTGCTGGTCTCCCGCACCGAGCCGGAGTCCATCGCCCGCGTCCGCGACCGCGCCGCCGCGCTGTCCGCGAAGCTGCACGGCGGCCCGCGCGGCGCCGCGAGCCTGGCGACCCCGGTGATCGGCGTCGTCCTGGTCGCCGACCCGAACACCGCGGGCAAGGTCTCCGGCCAGGTCAACGACATGCTGGTGCACGCCCAGACCGGTGCGCGCGTCGTCGGCACCATCGCCGACGACCCGGCGGGCTCCGAGCAGCTGGCCGGGCGCAGGCGCGGCCGCCTCGACAAGTCCTTGCTGATCCGCTCGGCCCGCAAGGTCACCGCCGACCTGTACCAGCAGTACGGCGCCGCCTGGGCCGTGTCCGCGCAGGCGCATCAGGCCCACCAGGCGCAGCAGGCGCCGCAGGGGCAGCAGACGTCACAGGCCCCGCAGGCGTACCAGGGCGGGCAAGCCGCCCCTCAGCAGTCCCACCAGGGCCAGATGAACGGTCAGCCGGGGGCCGGGCGGTGACCGCTGTCGACCACCAGCTGGTCAAGAGGTTCCGGCAGGACGCCGGTGACCGCATCGCCGAGCAGCGCCGCCTCGACCAGGTCAACGGCGTCACGCCGATGTCCGGCGAGGACGAGCGGCAGTACGCCCGCGCGGTCATAGCGCAGATCCTGGAGGAGTACGCCCGCGCCGAGATCAACGCGGGCCGTACGCCGCTGGACGCCGAGACCGAGGAACAGTACGCGGCCGCCGTGCACGCGGCGCTGTTCGGCGTCGGCCGGCTCCAGCCCCTCCTCGACGACCCGCAGGTCGAGAACATCGACATCAACGGCTGCGACCAGGTGTTCGTCGGGTACGCCGACGGGCGCGAGGTCACGGGCGAGCCGGTCGCCGAGACCGACGAGGAGCTGATCGAGCTCATCCAGGTGCTCGGCGCCTACTCGGGTCTGTCGTCCCGCCCCTTCGACTCCGCCAACCCGCAGCTCGACCTGCGGCTGCCGGACGGATCGCGTCTGTCGGCCGTCATGGACGTGACCCGCCGGCCCGCGCTGTCCATCCGCCGGGCCCGGATGGGCAAGGTGTTCATCTCCGACCTGGTCGGCAACGGCACGCTCGCGCCGGAGCTGGGGCACTTCCTCGCCTGCGCGGTCCGCGCCCGCAAGAACATCATGATCGCGGGCGCGACGAACGCCGGAAAGACCACGCTGCTGCGCGCCCTCGCCAACGAGATCCCGCCGCACGAGCGGCTCATCACGGTCGAGCGGGCGCTGGAGCTCGGCCTCGACACCTTCCCCGATCTGCACCCCAACGTGGTGGCGTTCGAGGAACGGCTGCCCAACTCCGAGGGCCAGGGCAGCATTTCCATGGCCGAGCTGGTGCGCCGCTCGCTGCGCATGAACCCCTCCCGCGTCATCGTCGGCGAGGTGCTCGGCGACGAGATCGTGACCATGCTGAACGCGATGTCGCAGGGCAACGACGGCTCGCTGTCCACGATCCACGCCAACAGCTCCAGCGAGGTCTTCAACCGCATCTCCACCTACGCGCTGCAAGCGACGGAGCGGCTGCCCATCGAGGCCAGCCAGATGCTGATCGCGGGCGCGGTGAACTTCGTCGTCTTCATCCAGCGGCGCAACAACTTCCAGAGCGGCGGCCGGCTTCAGCGCAGTGTGACCTCGGTCCGCGAGGTCAACGGCGTCGACGGCCGTGTGCTGTCCAGCGAGGTGTTCGCCGAGACGCCCGACGGCCGGGTCGTCCCGCACGCGCCCATAGCCTGCCTGGAGGACCTCATGGCGCACGGCTACCAGCCCCACGGATCCTGGGGGTGAGCGGCGTGACCGGACACCCGGTGGCACTCGGCTCGCTCGGCTCCATGGGCGGCCTGTTCTCCAGCACCGTCCTGTACTCGATCGGTTCCGGCGTGGCCGTCGGCGGCGGCCTCGCCCTGCTGGTCGTCGCCGTACGCGGACTGCCCGCCAAGCCCCAGCACGAGAAGCAGAGGGCGGCCGAGCGGGCGAGCGAACTGCTCCGCTTCGCCGGGCGGCGCGGCTCCGTCGCCGCCCTCGTCGGCCTGGCCGTCCTCCTGCTCACCCGGTGGGCGGTCGCCGGCGTCGCGGCCGGTGTCCTCGTCTTCTTCTGGGACCGCCTCTTCGGCGGTGCGGCTCAGGAGCGGGCCGCGATGCGCCGGGTGGAGGCCCTGGCCTCCTGGACGGAGTCGCTGCGCGACACGATCGCCGGCGCGGTCGGCCTGGAGCAGGCCATCCCGGCCTCGGCGCGCGCCGCCGCCCCGGTCCTGCGCCCCCATCTGGACGCCCTGGTCGACCGGTTGCGCGCCCGCACCCCGCTGCCCGAGGCGCTGCAACTGCTCGCCGACGAGATCGACGACGCCTCCGCCGACATCATCGTCGCCGCCCTCATCCTCAACGCCCGGCTGCGCGGGCCCGGTCTGCGCCAGGTCCTCGGCGCCCTGGCCAAGTCGGCGCGCGAGGAGGTCGACATGCGCCAGCGCGTGATGGCCCAGCGGGCCTCGACCCGGCGCTCAGTGCAGATCGTCGTCGCCGTCTCCGTCGCCTTCGTGCTCGGACTGTCCATCTTCAACCGCGACTTCGTGTCGCCGTACGGCACCCCGGTCGGCCAGCTGGTCCTCGCGCTCGTCTGCGGTCTGTTCGCACTCGGCTTCTGGTGGCTGCGCAAGCTGTCCACGATCGAGACGCCGGAACGCTTCCTGGTGCGGGACGAGACGGCGGTGCAGTTCGTACGGCCGCGCACGCCCGCCCAGCAGGAGGAAGGGGTACGCCGGTGAACCTGACGGTGCCGGTCGTGGTCGGAGCGGTTCTCGGCCTCGGTGTCTACGCCCTCGTACGCGCGCTGATGCCGTCACGGCGGAGCGCGGTCGCGCAGGTCGCGCGGATCGACGCGATGCGGGCGCGGGGCGCGGTGTACGAGACGCGGCACCAGGCCCGGGAGGAGGCGGGCCGCTTCGGCACGCTCCGCGCCCAGGTCGGCGCACGCGTCGCCGAGTTCTATGTGCAGCAGGGCTGGGAGCAGCGCTCGCTGCGCGCCGACCTCGCCGTGCTGGAGCGCAGCTGGGAGAGGTTCCTGGCGACGAAGGTGCTGCTGTCGGTGGCGGGGCTGTTCTTCGGCCCGCTGCTGTTCGCCGTGGTCTACACGCTGGGCTTCGGCCGCAGCCCGGTCATCCCGGTCTGGCTGGCGCTGCTGTGCGCGGCGCTGTTCTTCTTCCTGCCCGATCTGGAGATCCGGCGGGACGCGGCCGACAAGCGCCGCGACCTGCGCCGGGTGATCGGCGCGTATCTGGACCTGGTGTCCATGAGCCTGGCCGGCGGCCGGGGTCTGCCGGAGGCGCTGATGGCGGCGGCCGAGGTGTCCGACGGCTGGGCGAACCAGCGGATCCGCAACGCGCTCGCCGACGCCCGGATCACCGGCATCAGCCAGTGGCAGGCGCTCGGCCAGCTCGGCGAGGAACTGGGCGTGGAGGAGCTGAAGGACCTGTCGGCTTCCTTGGCCCTGGTCGCGGACGACGGCGCGAAGGTGCGCGAGTCGCTCGCCTCGCGCGCCGAGACCATGCGCCACCGCGAGATGGCCGAGATCGAGGGCAGCGCGGGCGAGAAGTCCCAGTCGATGCTCGTGGCCCAGCTGCTGCTGTGCGCGGGCTTCCTGGTGTTCCTGATCTACCCGGCGGCCATGCGGGTGTTCCAGGTATGAGCCGCCGACCCTGACAACCCTGCCAACTGCCCCGCATTCGAGAGGAAACCACTGTCATGAACGGACGAGACTTCCACACCGGGATCCCGGCCGTGGACTTCATGGTCACCTTCCTGGGCGGACGTGTGCAGCGCGCCCGCTCCGGCGAACTGGACCGCGGCGCCTCCGCGGTCGAGTGGGTCATCATCTCCGCGGTCGTCGTGGCGATCGTGGGCGTGGTGGCCGCCATCATCAACTCCGCGCTGAGCGAGGGTGCCAACAAGGTCGGCGACTGCATCAAGGGTGCCAATCAGAGCGGTACCTGCTGACCGCGAACTGACGGCGAACGGGGATCGGGGACGTGGTGCAGCGCATACGGACGTGGACACGCCGCCGGGCGGAGGCCGTACGGGAGTCGGCTTCCGGCCGCGGCGACTCCGGGATGACCGCGATCGAGTTCGTGCTGCTCACTCCCGTACTGTTCTTCATGATCTTCGCGACGGTGCAGTTCGCGCTGTACTTCTTCGCCGACCACGTCGCCCAGGCGGCGGCCCAGGCCGGCGCCCGCAAGGCCCGCGCCACGGCCGACGAGCAGCCCGGCGCCTGGCGGGGCGAGGCGCGGAACGTCGTCGACGCCTACATCCGCCAACTGGGCCCCCAGTTGGTCCTGTCACCGGACGTCAAAATGATCCAGCCGGAGCAGAACACCGTGGGCGTGGAGATCTCGGCGCGGATCCCGACGGTGTTCCCGGGCCTGAACCTCACGGTGCACGCGCAGTCGTCCGGCCCGGTGGAGAGGTTCGTGCGGGAGGGCGGCAACTAGATGAACCGCTCTCCCCGGAGGTCTCTCCCGTCCACCCGTGACGACAGCGGCCTGTCCACCATCGAGGTCGTGATCCTCGCCCCGGTGATGATCCTGTTCATCCTGGTGCTGGTGGCCTTCGGTCAGCTCGTCCAGGGCCGCGGCGCGGTCGACGGCGCGGCACGGGACGCGGCTCGCGCGGGCTCGATCCAGAAGGACCACCCGACGGCCATGTCCGAGGCGCGCAAGGCGGCGGAGGCGGACCTGACGGACGTCTGCTCGGGCCCGGTCTCGGTGGTGCAGACGAGCGCGGGCTTCGCCCCCGACACCCTGTTCACGGTCGAGGTCAGCTGCGAGGTGCGCGGCCTGGCGTCGCTGGGCCTGAACATCCCGACGAGGCTGTCCGCGAGCTTCAGCTCGCCGCTGGATCCGTTCCGGAGGTCGGCGTGAGGCATGCCCGACAGACCTGGTGGCAGACCCGTCGCTCCCGGATGTCCGACCGCGGCTCGGGCGCCGGCGCGGTCATCATCTTCGCCCTGGTCTTCCTCGCCCTGTCCGCCTTCGTCATCGACGGCGGCCTGTCCATCTCCAAGCGCGAACGCGCCGCGGACATAGCGGAACAGGCGGCCCGCTACGCCGCCCAGGACATCGACCGCGAGGCCCTCTACAACGACGAGGGCGGCCCGGCACCGATCAACTACGGCAACTGCGACGCCCGCGTGAAGGCCTTCGCCCGGGAGATGAGCATGACGGGCGCCGACATCGCCGCGAGCCACTGCGTGGCAGCCGACGCCGACCAGGTCCAGGTCGATATCCAGCTGACGTACTCGCCCGTCTTCACCGGCGTGTTCTACGGCGGCAGCGTGGTCGTCCACGGTCGGGCGGTGGCCAAGAACGAGGTGGGGTGATGGCATCCATGAGCGATCAGCAAGCGGACATCGACCGGATCAAGGAGTGCGCCAGAGCACTGAAGCGCATCCGTGACACCTTCGCCGAACGGGGCAACCCGGCAAAAGGGTTCGGAGTCTCGGAGCTCGGCTCGCAGCGGATCCTCGACGCCTTCTCGAAGTTCGACAGCAACTGGAAGATCCACCGGCGAAAGCTCACCGAGGAGCTGGAGTCGCTGCACGGCATCACCAAGGCCGCGGCCCAGTCGTACGAGAAGATCGACCACGAACTCGCCGAAGCACTGCGGAACACCGACGAGGACGGGAAGAAGGGGGCGAAGAAGTGACAGGTCGGCCCGCCTCCCACCGCTGGTCGGTGCTGGACGAGACGTCCGATCCGATACCCGGTGACCCGTACGAGGTCGCGAAACTCGGCCGGCAGCTGCGCAAGACCGCCGAGGCCATCGAGAAGGAGGCCCGCGAGATCAAGGCGCTGGGCTCCGTCAAGAACTGGCAGGGCAAGGCCGCCAAGGAGTTCGAGGGATCGTCGAAAGGCGCGGGCGACAAGCTGCGCAAGGCCTTCAAGCGCTACGACGAGGCGGCCACCGCCCTCGGCACCCAGGTGCGCGAGAACGTGTGCAGCAACGAGTACGCCTCCGAACTGCATCGCGCCCAGCAGATGGCCGACAAGGCGCTCACTGACGCTGAGCAGGCCCACGGCGACCTCACCTCGGCGCAGCGCTCCCTCGACGGGCAGCCCGACGACACTCCGAAGGACGATCCGGACACCAAGAAGTACAACCGGCACAAGGAACAGGCCTCTTCCAGCCTGAAGGCGGCGAAGGAGGCCCTCCAGACCGCGAAGGGGATCCGCGACAACGCTGCGAAGGCTGCCGCCGACGCGATCCACGACGTCATCGAAGGCGACGGACTGAAGGACGGCTTCAAGGACAAGTTCAAGAACTGGGTCCACGAGCACGTCGACATGCTTCAGTTGATCTCCAAATGGGCTGGACGCATCGCCTTGTGGGCAGGTGTGCTGTCCCTCGCCCTCGGGTGGATCCCCGTCATCGGCCAGGTCATCGCCGCGATCGCCGACGCGGTGGCGCTGCTGGCCAGCGTCGTTGCACTCGCCGCGGACCTGGTGCTCTGGCTGGGCGGTGAGGGGAGCCTGACGTCGGTGTTGCTCGACACCGTGGGACTGCTGACCTTCGGTATCGGGCGGGCGGCGATGGCGGGCGCCAAGGGAGCGGCGGCCGGGACCAAGGTCCTGGCGCGCAGCAACCTGTACAAGCAGGCCATCGCCTCGGGCATGAAGTCGAACAAGGCGTGGAACTTCGTCAACCGCGCCATTCCAGGCGCGCTCCGTGGAAAGGCCGGGGTGAAGGCCCTGGAGGGTATGCCGAAGGGGAAGTTGCCGTCGCTGAGCAATCTCGGGGAGGGGTTCAGCCCGCGTTCCATATACAAGGATACCGTTGAGGGCGTGAAGTCGATCAAAGGCGCGTTCTCCAAAGAGGCATGGCAGCAAGGACTGCACGAGGCGACCGCAATCGGTCCAGCGGTCTCAGTGAGCCCCGAGCTTGCGAAGGATGCCTTCGAACTTGAGAGACTCGCATCCATGGCTCAGGACATGCCGGACGTCGCCCGCGGGCTGAGCAGTTTCTCGGGGCAGGCCCACGTCTGGACGGGGACGACCGCTACGGGATTGGTTGCGGGAATCGAGGGCGTCTACGGACCGATGCAGGATCTCTACCACAAGGTTATCCATTGATTTCCGAGCCGGCGCTCAGGCCCGCCGCGGCGCGTGGCCCGGGCCTTGAAGTGTGCCACCGTTCACGGTTCTACCGGGACGGCGGCGACCTCGTTCTGCGGAGCCGCACGCGTACGCTGCGATTTCCGATCGGAGACGGCGGGATCACGCGCGCGGTCTTCCTCGACCTCCCCGGTGCCGACATGGAACGCATCGGGCCCACGATCCGGGGCTCATGGGGGAAGGTTCAGCTACAGGACCGCAATGGTGCGCTGGTCGGTAGCTTCGACATCGAGAACTGGCTGCCGGAGTCGCCTGCGCTCTCGAAGCGATACGTGAAGGGCGAGGAGCTGCTCGACCGTACGGGCGTGGCCGCCCTACTCAAGGCCGCACACATTCCCCTGCATGTGGTGAAGGACAGGGACGATCCACTATTGGCACCCGGTTCACGCTGGGGTCGAGCCAAGTCTCTCGGACCGGGGCCTGACTTCCCACATTGGTACTGGCGACTCCGTCTCGTGGCCGGAGCGACCTGGGTCCTCGTGTTCATGGTGACCCTGTTCTCCGGGACGAGCGAGCCGTGGCTCATTCTGTTGCAGGCCGCTACTGCCTTCGTCGCCCCGGTGGCACGGTTGGCGGTGCGGGTGTGGACCCGGTTGCGTATGCGGCGGTGCGTCCCCGTCGTACGGGAGCGGATCCGGCCCGCGCCCGTGGAGGGAACGGCAGCGACCGTCAGGTTTTACCGGGACACAGAGTTGCGTATACAGGACCGCGATCTCGTCCTGCGCGTCCTCGGTGGGCGTGAGTACTGGTTTCCGCTCACCGGCCCACACGCCCTGGCTTCCCTGGTACTGGTGCGCGACCGGACGGGTCAATACCTCGGGGTCGAACTGCGCGGCCCGCGCGACCAGGTGCGAGCCGTACTTCCGTGGCAGACCTGGTTCGGCGGCGGGAGCGGCGCGGACCACTGGTCCAGGCTGTGCCGGGCCACCGGACTGACCGCATCCGAGTACAGGCTGACCGGGAAGGACAAATGGCCCGAGGGGCCGGTACTCGGCCGACTGCCCGACTCCGCCAAGACGGCTCGGGAGTTGGCCCGCTTCCCCAGCACCATTGCTGCCGGGTTGTCCTCCGCCTTCATGGCGGTTGGCTCGTACCTTTCCATCGCCCAGGGCCAGTGGATCGAGAACGCCCACCCCGGAGCGGGCATGGTGGCGTCCCTCGCAGGGGCGGTCGGCCTCGTCCTGCAGGCGGTGCCCTACGCCGCACACCAGCTACGCAGCCGGCTCTGGCTGGAGCGACCGGCACCGCATCAGACCCCCACGGAGCAACCCGCGTGAACCAGACCGAGGAGGCCGCTCCTCCGGCCGACTACCGGCTGCTGCTTCCCGACGGGTGGTTCCGGATCCTCCTGGAGCCCGAGCAGCGGGACAAGGCGATCGAGGCGCTAGTGGAGCGCCAGTTCGACGGCATCGACAACGCGCCGCACCTCAAGGAGGATCTCCGCAGGGACATGCGGCGCCGTACCGCCAAGGCGTACCGCAGCGGTGGTATCGAGCTGTACCTCAGCCTCCAGGAGGTCGGCCCCGTCACCATTCCGGCCTCGCTGCTGGTCACCCTGGCGCCACCGCGGCACCCCGAGCCGCTGCCGCTCGAAGCCCTGGCGCAGCGGTTCGCCGAAGAAGGCGAGGGATCGGTGAGCATCGAGGAGCTGAGCTCGGGACCCGCCGTCCGAGTCCGCAGGCTGACACCGCAGGACACGGACGAGGAAGGCGCTGAGCCCCCGCACAACTCGCTCTCGGTGGAGTATCACCTCCCCGTGCCCGGCACCAGCGCGTTCCTGCTGTTGACCTTCTCCACGCCGCTCGAGGCCATCGCCGACGCGATGGCCGGACTCTTCGACGCGATCGCCGGCTCTTTCACCTGGACGGATTGACCGAGAACATGACTGACGACCTTTCCAACCTCGGCCTGGAGTGCTCGGAGGACTGGGTGCCCTTCCCCGTCGCCGGGAGCGTGGACCTGGACTACTGGGCCAGGAGCCAGGCCGAGGAACTCGCCGTACGGTACGCGCAGGACGGCGAGACGGGCGACGCCCGCCGCCTGGCACGGGACCTGAAGCGCAGGGCCGCCGACTGCCACACCCGCGATCCGCTGGCCGCCTTCGGCTGGTACGTGAGCGGCCACGAGACGGTGGCGGCCATCATGGAGCTCGACGCCATCCACCCCGACGAGACGCTCCCCGAGGTCACCCTCGACCTGCTGGTCGAGCACATGTCCGGCCACGACTTCGGCGAACCGGACGTCCGCGAGGTACGGCTCCCTCTCGGCGACGCCGTCCGCATCCGGCAGAACCTCATCGGCGAGAAGAAGGGCTTCTTCGGCCCGCGCCCGGTGATCCACACGGTGTTCTACGGCGTCCGCCCGGACGGCATGGAGGCGGCCCTCACGATGCTGGTCTCCTGGACGGAAGCGGTCCTGGACGAGCCGGCCGAGCAGCAGGCCGACGAGATCGCGAAGACGCTCTCACTCTGACAGCAACCGCCGGTACGCCGCGATGCGCCGACGCATGAAGATCCGGGAGGCTCCCAGCGCGAGCAGCAGAGCCGCGACCGTACCGGCCCCAACCCACAGTCCTGCGGCATGCAGCTCGTCGTTCACCAGCAGAACGAGAAGAACGACGAGCGGGATGCCGATGAGCACCGGCCGCAACGGCTGCCGCCCGATCGCACCGTAGTAGTCGATGACGATCCTGGCGTGCAGCTGCTTCACCTCGCTGCGCGCCTCCGGCAGCGTCAGTACCGGCACACGCCAGGAACGCATCCCAGGGAGCCGACCGCCGTCGGTGGCATCGGGAAACAGTTCCCTCGTATGCGCGGCCCGCTCAGGCTCGTCCGGCAGGCGCCGGAAGACGAAGAGGGGCGTGCCGGACTCTCGCGGGTCCGGATCCAGCCCGGCGTAGCGGTACCCGTACTGCTCGGCAAGGTACGCGAACTGCGCGAACTTCCGGAGTGACGGCCACGGGATCTGTGTTGAGTACGAAAAGTCAACGTCGAGCCGAACGTTCGGTGCGCCCAGGGATTCGACGTACGCGACGTTCTGTGCCGTTTCGCGCAGCAGCTTCTTCAGGTGCCGCCGCAGGCTCAAATCTCCCCTTTTGCCGCCGCTTTGAGCGAGCCGAGGAAGGTGGCGAAGGCTGCCGCCGGGAAGGAGAGGGTGGCTCGGGCGGGAGCTTTTGAGTCGCGTACGGCTATGCGGGTGCGGCGGTGGGCGATCTCTACGCAGGCGTTGCCGTCGCCCCCGCCGGAGTAGGACGACTTCTGCCAGGTGTCGGGTGTGGTCATGGTGTGGCTTACAGCTCCTTCGCCAGCCTGTGGATGAAGTCACGCGAACGTGTGGGTTCGAGTGAGACCGCCTCTACCCTACGAAAGAGGGTTCGAAAACGCCGGAGTTGGGCATCGGCGTCGATGAACACGGTGCCGTGGGGCCCGTCGCGTACCACGGTGTCCAGCTGGGGGACTTGGCCGCCGGCGTACACCATGGCGCTGCCTGCTCCGGCGAAGCCGTCGAGATCGAAGGGGATGACCCGCACGGTGACGTGATCGGCCTCCGAGAGTTCCATGATCCGGAGGAGCTGGGCACGGGCTGTGGCGGGGGCACCGACCTTGATGCGCAAAGCAGCCTCGTGGACAACGGTCTCGTACCGGATCGGGTTGGAGCGCTCAATGATGATCCTGCGCTTCATGCGGTGCTCCACCCGGCGCTCCACCTCACCCTCCGGGAAGTCGGGGTTGACGTAGGAGAAGAGGGCGCGGGCGTAACTTTCTGTCTGTAGAAGACCGGGAACGTGCAGGAAGTCGACGTCCCAGCGATAGCGGGCGTGGTGCTCCAACTCGGACAGATCCAGGAATGAGTTGGGCAAAGAGCCCTGGTATTGCTCCCACCAACCGCGTGTGCGGGTGGTCGCCATGTCCACCAATGCGTCGATCAACTTCTGGTCTGCACAGGAGTAGTGAGCCGCGACCAGGCGCAGGCGGGTTTCGCTGATGCCGGCGACCCCGGCCTCGATCTGGCTCACTCGTGCCGAGTCGGTTCCGATCAGTGCTGCGGCGTCACGTCCGTTGAGGCCTGCCGCCTCGCGCAGCTTTCGTAGCTCGGCGCCGAGGCGCTCCTGGCGTGCAGTCGCCTGCTGCCTGCGTGGCATGGCTTCCTTCCTCGGGCCAACCGCCCTTCGCTGGTGCCTCGTTCGAGCGGCACATTACGTAACAGCTTGCGCGGGGCCAAAATTGGCCCCTACTGTCGGTCACGCGACGCACACGCTGCGGCAGTCCGGGGCTCCGGAAGCGCACCGCTCCGTCCTGCCACGACGGCTGCGGCAAGGCCACCGCCCGCCATCGCGGCGTCATTCCTACCCCGCCTCACGTCACTGGAGTGCCCCATGCCCGAAAACGAACCGTGGGAGTACACCCTGTACATCCCGAACGACGCCCGTGCCGTCACGATCTCCCGCCGGACCCTCCGTCTGATCCTCACGATGCACGGCCTCGTCCGCCTCGTCGACACGGCCGAGTTGCTGGCGACGGAGCTGGTCTCCAACGCCGTACGGCACACCAAGGGGCCGGCGGCACTGCGGGTGCGCTGGTCGGTGGGCGTACTGCGGATCGGGGCGTGGGACACCGACCCCGCGCCGCCCGAGCCGCCGATGCCACTGGAGCAGGTCGTCGACCTGGAAGAGGGGCGCGGGCTCGCCCTGGTCCGAGCCTGCGCCGACCTGTGGGGCTGGCAGCCGCTGTCCAGGGAGGGCAACCGGGGCAAGTACGTGTGGTGTGACCTGGTGGCGGCGTAGCTCTTCTGGGGCGCCCGGCGCGTCTCAGCGGTTGATCGACTGGATTTCCTGGACGTTCATGTCCTGGGTCGTCTCGAAGGTGCCGTCGGGGAGGTCGCCACCGCTTCCGCCCGTGCCTTGCCAGGTGATCTTCCAGGTGATCGAGGCCTTGAGGCGGTACGGCTGGCCGTTCGTGGCGCGGAGGTATCTGATGCCGCACGGCGGGGTCTTGTCCGCGTTGCCCTTCGCGTACGGGGTGCCGATCGAGCCGTCGTCGTTGATCGTGCAGTCGCCGGAGGACGGGTAGGTCTCGGCGTCGTCCGTGCCGGGGGTCAGGTGGAGGGCGACCGGCTTGGCTGTCGTCTCCGCCCACAGGTTCGTGCGGGGGAGTTCCGCGCGGACCTTGATCTCCCTGAAGGTCCCCTTGTCCAGCCAGACCCAAGTAGGGAGGTTCACCGTGGACTTGCCGGCTGGCTTCAATTCGATCTCGGTGTCGGGGACCTTGATCTCGTTGTACGCGTAGTCGGCCAGCATCTCGGGCGTCGGGGCGTGCGGGATCTTCGGAACCTCGTCGGCATCCTGCCAGAACATGATCCTGCCGCAGTCCCAGGACTTGGGGTCCGAGGCGTCCGGGGCGACGCTGCGCCAGAAGTAGCCGTTCTTGCCGACGTTGTAGTCCTTGTAGCCCTTGGCGGTGCTGTGCTCGTCGTCGAAGTTGGTCTCGGGCTTGCCGTCCTGGTAGTGGTCGGTCCAGAGCCCCTTGCCGAACCAGGATTCGTGGATTCCCACGTCGCCGTCGCCGTCTGTCTTGTCGACGAAGGCCTTGAGCTCTTCGCCGGTGAACACGGGCTCGTACCAACAGGCGGGCGGCTCCCAGTTCACATCGACCGAGGACAGGGCGCCGCGCGTTCCGCCGGTGGGGCCGCTCACCTGACGGACCTTGATCCGGGAGTACGTGGCGGAGGCATAGATGTCCTTGTGCTTGGTGCCGCCGTGCGTTCCGTCGTTGGTGCCTCCGCCGCCGATGGCGTGGGCAGGCGCGGAGGCGAGGAGAATCCCGGCCACAGCCACCGTCGTCGTCGGAATGGCGTGCCTGGGCCTCACCTCAGCAGCCACCCCTCTTCGCACGGGTGGACACGTTCTGCCAGACGCCGTCGGCGTTCTTGGTCAGTGTGACGGTGTAGAAGACCTTCGGATCCGTACCCGCGGGATTCCCCTGGACTTCCTTCGTCTTGCGGTTCCTGGTGTACGCCTTGCTCTCGTCCGTGCAGTACGTCACCACGGCACGCGTCTTCCCGCCACCGAGGAGGGTGGTCCGGGGGCCGTACGCCGGCAGTTCGCCGAAGACGGTGAGGTCCTTGCCCGTATAGGTCCTGATCCACTGCTGGTCCTGTGACAGACCCGACTTGGTGTCGTAGAAGGCGAGGGCGTCGCCACCGTCCGGTTCGTTGGCGGTGATCGCGGCGTAGCCCGCCCGGAGTTGTTCTCTGGTGTCGTCGAGGACGGCCTGCTCGACGCTGTCACTGCTCGTCCAGCTGTCGAACGTCAGCTGGAACTCCGCCGGGAGCTTGATCTCGGGGCGCTGGACCCCGGACGCCGGCGATGCCGAGGCGGAGGCCGACGGACTGCCACCCGCCGTGTCCGCCCCCTTGATGTCGTCCGACTTGGCGTCCCCGCCCCCGCCGCACGCGGTGAGCAGGACGGTCGCGATGGTGGTGAGCGCGGTGGCGGTTGCGGGTAGGGCGCGGCGGGCCACGGTGGTTCTCCCCCGGAAGACGACGACGTGTGCAGCGGACAACGAAGCTATCAGGGGCGACAGGGGAGGATTGGGGCGGTCGGAGGGGGATTGTGGGGGAAGTCGAGAGACGTGGAGTGGCTGATGTGAACGGGGTGGGGGCGTCTGACGTTGACGGGCGGAAGCTGTGTCGCCCCCGTCCCCAGGATCTCTGTAGGCTCAGTACGCCCCCTGTATCGCGCCCACTTCACACACCATCAGGACACCCGCCATGCCGCGACGCCGTAGTTCAAGCTCGACGGGAAGCCCGACGGGAAGCCCGACGGGAAGCTCGACGGCCCCGAGGAACCGGACGCCGCAGCCGGTGCGGGTGCGGCGGCGCACGGTCGGGGACTTCGTGAAGGCGTTCCTCGCCTTCCTGGCCCTGCTCGTCCTGCTCGTCGGCGTACCACTGGCGCTGGCCGTGCAGTTCGGATGGCCGCTGCCGCACGGAGTGCCGAGCCTGGACTGGCTCCAGCAGGAGATCACCGTCCAGACCTTCCTGAACATCCTGACGGTCGTCGTCTGGCTCGCCTGGGCGCAGTTCACCGCCTGTGTGCTCGTGGAGATGAAGGCCGCGCTCTCCGGGGTCGGGGTGCCCGGGCGGGTGCCCGGGTCCGGACCCAGCCAGCTGCTCGCGCGGCAGCTCGTCGCCGCGCTGCTGCTCGTCGGGGCCACGGCCGCCAGCCTCACGCCGGGCCTGTCGCAGCTCGGGCACAGCCTGGAGGGGAACCAGAAGGGGACCGTCGCCGCCGCGCAGCAGACGCCGGGCGGGTTGTTCGGGCAGCAGCGGGAGCAGGCCGCGAACACCGCGGCGGCCGTCGCCGAGCAGGCCGCGAGCGCCGCCGCGAAGGCGGAGGCCAAGCAGGGCGACACGAAGTACTACCGGATCCAGCCGCCCGAGGGACGCCACCACGACTCCCTGTGGGAGATCGCCCAGCGGCACCTCGGCGACGGGCGCCGGTACAAGGAGATCTACGAGCTCAACAAGGACCGGGTCCAGCCCGACGGCTCCCGGCTGTCCGAGGCCAGCCTCATCCGGCCCGGCTGGATCATGGAGATGCCCGCGGACGCGCACGGCGGCGAGCTCGTCGAGCTGCCCGACGGCGCGCCCGGCGTCTCCGAGCAGGTGCAGCAGCAGATCCACGACTACGCCAAGACCGGCGACCACGCCCAGGGCGGCGGCCAGCAGCAGGGCGGCGGCGCCCACGCCTCCGTTCCCGCCCAGCGGCCCGCCCCCGACACCGGGCAGGGACAGGGGCAGCAGCACGGTGGCGCCACCGCCGCCACCCCCGCCTCCGCCGGGCGTTCCTTCGGGCTGCCCGAAGCCCTCCTCGCAGCCCCGCTCCTCGCCGCCGGTCTCCTCGGCGCACTCGGCCACCGGCGCCGGCAGGCGCTGTGGCAGTCGGCGCTCGGTGCCGTCGGCGGGCGGCGCGGCATGGAGCCGCCGACGCCGACCGGGGACGCGCTGGACGTGCAGGACGCGCTGCTGGTGGGCGCCGACCCCGAGGGCGTACGGCGGCTCGACCGGTCCCTGCGCGGACTCGCCGCCGCCCTCGCCACCGAGTCCCGGCCGCTGCCCGTCGTCTACGCCGCCTGGCTCACCGGAGGCGACCTGCACCTCCAGCTCGCGCAGCCGGCCGGCAAGCCCCCGGCGCCCTGGCAGACCGGGCAGGACGAGACGTTCTGGATGCTGGCGCGCGCCGACGCCGAGCAGTACGAGGACGCCGACACCGCCGCTCCGTACCCGGGGCTGGTCAGCCTCGGCACCATGGACGACTCCCGCCTGCTGCTCAACCTGGAGGCCGTGCCCGGCATCGTCTCGCTGAGCGGCCGCGCCGCCGACCGGGCCGCCGTGTTCGCCTCCGTCGCCGCCGAACTCGCCACCAACGGCTGGTCGGACCGCATGACCGTGACCGTCGTCGGCTTCGGTGAGGACCTCACCCCGCTCGCCCCCAGCCGGCTGCGCCACCTCGACGACGTCGAGGCGCTCCTGGAGACCATGGAGGCCGAGACGCGGCAGCGGCGCGGCGCACTGGGCGCCGCCGGACACGACTCCGTCCTCACCGGCCGCACCGGGCCCGCCCAGCACACCCGTTGGGCCCCGCAGCTGGTGCTGCTGGCCGCCGAGCCCTCGGCCGAGGACGCCCGCAGGCTCGCCGAACTCGCCGCCGACGCCAGCCGGTTGGGCATCGGCTACCTCGTTGGCGCCGACTCCGGTGAACTGCCCGGCGCCGCCTGGGAGATGGAGATCACCGCCGAGGGCAGGCTGCTCGCCCCGCTGCTCGGGCTCGAACTCGACGCCCAGATGCTGCCGTCGGCCGAACAGCGGGCGGTGGTCGAGCTGTTCGTCGAGGCCGACCCGGAGAGCGGGCCCGACGGGCCGGCGCCCACCCCGCCGTTCCTCGTCGACATCAGCGAGCAGGGGCGGCCCGCGGTGTACGCGCGGCTCGTGGGCCCGTACGAGATCATCGGCCTCGACACCCCGGACGACGAGCGCAGCGCGCTGCTGCACGAGGCGCTGGCGCTGCTGCTCCTGCACCGGGAGGGCGTGCATCCGCGGGTGCTGTCCTCCGCGTTGTGGCCGCGCGGGGTCACCGACGACGTGCGGGACGCGCTCGTCGAGCGGCTGCGCTCCTGGCTCGGCACCGACCCCGACGGCACCCCCCGGCTGGGTACGGACGACGCCGGCCGGCTCACCCTCGCCAAGTCCGTCGTCTCCGACCTGGACGTGCTGCGCTCGCTGTACCACGAGGCCACGCAGGGCAAGGGCGCTCAGAGCCGGGCCGTACGCGGACGGCTGCTCACCGACGCGCTGGTGGTGGTGCGCGGACCGCTGCTCGCCGACCGGCCCGAGGGCCGCTACCGGTGGCTCACCCACGAGATCGTCGAGGCCCAACTGCCCCTCATCGTCGCGGACATCGGGCTCGCCCTGTCCTCCTTCCACCTGGAGAAGGACCGCGCTCAGAAGGCGATCGAGGCGCTGGACGCCGCGCTGCGCACCGCCCCGGCCGACGAGCGCCTGTGGAACGAGCTGCTGCGCGCCACGCACGCCACCGGCGACACCGCCCGCCTCGAGGCGCTCGCCACCGACCTCGTCGGCCGCGGCGGCGCGCGTGGCCTGCCGCCGCGCACCGAGGCCCTGCTCGACGAACTGCTGCCGACCTGGCGCAGCGCCGTCGCCGCGGCGGGCTGAGCGCCGTGCCGCCGGCCGGGCTGCCGCTGGTCGCCGCCGCCGCGCTGTGGGGCGCGGTGGCGGGCGCGTCGCTGCCACGGGCCGCGTACCGGTTCTCCGTGCCGTCGGGGGAGGCCTGGCGGGAGCACTGCCCGGACGGGCATCCCGTACGGGGCTGGGTGGGGCGCGGGCGGTGCGGGCAGTGCGCCGCGGCCGCTGCCGACCATCCGGCCGCCGCCCCCGCCGACGGCTCAGCTGCCACCTGTGTTGACGGCCCGGCTGCCGCTCCTGCCGATGGCTCAGCTGCCGCCTGTGTTGACGGCCCGGCTGCCGCTCCTGCCGACGGTCCGGCTGTCGCCTCTGCCGACGACCCGGCCGCCGCCTCAGCCGACGGCTCGGCAGTCACCCCCACCGCCACCCCGACCCCCATTCCCACCCCCACCCGCGACAGCGCCCCCTACGGCCCCCGCGCCCTGTCGACGGCCGTCGGTACCGCCCTGGTCTGTGCCGCGCTCGCCGCCGCCACCGGTGCCCGGCCCGAACTCGTCGTCTGGCTGGTGCTCGCGCCGGTCGGCGTCCTGCTCGCGGTGGTCGACGCGCGGGTGCGGCGGCTGCCCGACGTGCTGACCCTGCCCCTCGCGGGCGCCGCCCTCGCGTTCCTCGGCATGGCCGCCCTGGTCCCCGGGCACGCCGGTCACTGGCCGACCGCCCTGTACGGCGCGCTCGCGCTCGGCGGCTGCTACTTCGTGCTGTTCCTCGTCAACCCCGCCGGGATGGGGTTCGGCGACGTGAAACTGGCGCTCGGGGCGGGCGCCGTCCTCGGCTGGTACGGCTGGCCCACCGTCATGCTGGGCACCTTCGCCGGGTTCCTGTTCGGCGCGCTGTACGGCGGCGCGCTCGTCGTCGTACGGCGGGCCGGCCGCAAGACGGCGATCGCGTTCGGGCCGTTCCTGCTCGCGGGTGCCTTCACCGCCGTCCTGATCGGCGCGTACGCAACCTGAGGACCCCGCCGTGAAACGCCTGGCGTAGGCTGGTTCGGTCCGTCCACAACCCCTTACGAACCTTGCGAAAGGGACGCCCGGTGACCGAGAAGGCCGACCTTCAGTCCGTCCTCGACCGTGCCGCCGCGGGCGGACGGATCAGCCCCGAGGAAGCGCTCGACCTCTACCGCGACGCGCCGCTGCACGCGCTGGGCGCCGCTGCCGACGCCGTGCGCCGCCGGAAGTACGCGGGCACCGAGCACATCGCGACGTACATCATCGAGCGCAACATCAACTACACGAACGTGTGCGTCACGGCGTGCAGGTTCTGCGCCTTCTACGCCGCCCCCAAGGACACCGCCAAGGGGTGGACCCGCGACCTCGACGACATCCTGCGGCGCTGCGCCGAGACCGTCGAACTCGGCGGCACGCAGATCATGTTCCAGGGCGGCCACCACCCGGACTACGGCGTCGAGTACTACGAGAAGCACTTCAGCGCCATCAAGGAGGCCTTCCCGCAGCTGGTGATCCACTCGCTGGGCGCCTCCGAGGTGGAGCACATGGCGCGGATCTCGGGTGTGTCGGTGGAGGAGGCCATCACGCGCATCCACGCGGCCGGCCTGGACTCCTTCGCCGGCGCCGGCGCCGAACTGCTGCCGGAGCGGCCGCGCAAGGCCATCGCCCCGCTGAAGGAGTCCGGGGAACGCTGGCTGGAGATCATGGAGACCGCGCACCGGCTGGGGGTGGAGTCCACCTCGACGATGCTCATGGGCACCGGTGAGACCAACGCCGAGCGGATCGAGCACCTGCGGATGATCCGTGACGTGCAGGACCGCACCGGCGGCTTCCGGGCGTTCATCCCGTACACCTACCAGCCGGAGAACAACCACCTGAAGG
The DNA here is from genome assembly GCF_052663305.1 of Streptomyces cyslabdanicus. Taxonomy (NCBI): domain Bacteria; kingdom Bacillati; phylum Actinomycetota; class Actinomycetes; order Kitasatosporales; family Streptomycetaceae; genus Streptomyces; species Streptomyces cyslabdanicus. Next base: position 43,936 of record NZ_JBQRUW010000043.1, on the reverse strand, counting down.
GCCGTACACAGGCCACCCTCTTCGAGTACCTGCGGATGATCGCCATCGCGCGCCTCTTCCTCGACAACGTGATGCACATCCAGGGCTCCTGGCTGACCACGGGCAAGGAAGTCGGCCAACTGACCCTGCACTACGGCGCCGACGACCTGGGCTCGATCATGCTCGAGGAGAACGTCGTGTCGTCGGCCGGCGCCAAGCACCGGTCCAACCGGATGGAGATCATCGAGCTGATCCGGAAGGCGGGGCGGGTCCCGGCGCAGCGGGCGACGACGTACGAGCACCTCGTCGTCCACGACGACCCGGCGAACGACCCGGTCGACGACCGCGTGATGTCCCACATCTCGTCGACGGCGATCGCGGGCGGGACGGCCCACCCCGAGCTGAAGCTGCTCACCTCCAACTGAGGTACGAGGTACCGGTGCTGACGATTCACGCGGCCGACGAGGTCCGCGCCGGCTGGGACGCGGAACCCGTCGAGGGCGGCGCGGTCGCCGTCGAGGGCGCCCGGGTCGCGGCCGTGGGGACGCTCGCCGAACTGGAGCGGCGGTTTCCGCACGCGCGCGTGCGGCGCTGGCCGGGCGTGCTCGGGCCCGCGCGCGTCCACGAAGGGCCGCTGCCCGACGCGCCGAGTCCGCGCGAGCGTGTCCACGCGGTCCTCAAGCTCGGCGCGACGGCCGTGCTCGCCGGGTACGCGGACGCGTCCGGGGTGCGGGAGGCCGCCGCCCGCAACGACGTCGCCGTCCTCGCCGGGTCCCGGCCGGCGGCGGTGGTGGAGGGCGGCCGTGCCGACCTCGCCGTCTTCGACGACGACGGCGCCTGCCTCGCCACGGTGTGCGCGGGGCGCCTGGTGCACCGCAGGCGCTGAGGCCGCCGCCGGGCTCAGCCGCCGAACTCCCGTCCCAGCGACGGAGCGCCGGCCCGTCCCAGCGGTGGAGCGCCGGCCCGTCCCAGCGGTGGAGCGCCCGCCCGTCTCAGCCGCCGAACGCCCGGCCGAACGCCCCCGGCTTCTGCCGCACTCCGCTGCAGTCGGTCGCCGCGTCGTCCCGGGACGGGGCGCCCTTGACGCACTGCCGGTCGCGGAAGGTGGACCACATCGACACCCAGGCGATCCCCTTCTTCTCGGCGAAGGAGCGCACCTGGGCCGCGTCCTCGAGCGTGAAGGTCTCGCCGGCGATGTCGTTGGCGCCGATCATCGAGGTGAGCGCCATGCCCTCCCAGGCGGCGGCGTCCGAGAGGCCGAAGACCTTCTTCAGCTGGGTGTGGGCGGCCTTCGCGGCGGTGAGGGCGTAGTCGCCCATGTCGCCGGTGTAGGACTCGGCGTAGTTCATGGTCATGAGGTTGACGGTCGCGACCTGGACGTCGCGCTCGTTCGCGGACTCCAGCAGGGCCAGGCCGTGGGAGTCCAGCCCGGAGGGCATGACGGGCAGCGTGAAGGACACCTCCAGGTCGGGACGCTGCTTCTGAAGGCGCGCGATCGCCCGCGAGCGCAGGTCGACGGAGGCGGCGTCGGTCAACGTGCGGCCCTCGATGTCGAAGTCGGCCTGGGACGAGCCCGCCGCGTCCAGTGCCTTGCCGTACGCGTCGGCCAGCGCGGAGGGGCTGTCACAGGTCGTCGCCAGCTCCTTGCCGGAGGCGCCGCCGAAGGAGACGCGCACCGTGGCGCCCGACTTCTTCAGTTTCGCGATCCGGGACCTCACGTCGGCGTCGCCCGTCCCGGACACGCCGTCCCACCGCGGTGTGCACTCACCGCCGCCGGAGATGACGAAGGCGAGGTTGTACGTGCCGGGCGAGCCCGCGGAGTCGGTGCCCGCAGCGGTGGTGGCGCTCACGTACGGGGCGTACGAGGTGCCGGATCCGGGCGCCCCGTCCGAGGCGCCGCCGGACGCCGTGGAGCAGCCCGTGGCGGCCAGGGCGAACAGGCAGGTGAGCCCGGCCGCCGGCGTCAGGAAACTCCTCATTGCGCATGCACCAGCCTTCGTGACGTCCGTCCGGGAATCCAAACACAGCGGGATCCCGGACCGAGCAGAGCCTTCATCGAGGGCCTGGCAGGTCCGGGAGCCGCGTCTTCGAGCCTGCCATCCAAAGCCGTGGCGCCGGGGCACTTCGGCCGGGCGTCACCCCCGCCTGCCACAATGGGCCGGTGACCCGCGCATCCCTGGAGAAGCAGCCGCACGACGTCGCCTCGATGTTCGACGACGTGGCGGATCGGTACGACCTGACCAACGACGTGCTGTCCCTGGGGCAGGACCGGCGGTGGCGGAAGGAGGTCGCCAGGGCGGTCGACGCCCGGCCCGCGCAGAAGATCCTCGATCTCGCCGCCGGCACGGCCACCTCCTCGTTGCCCTTCACCCGCGCCGGCGCCTACGTGGTCCCCTGCGACTTCTCGCTCGGGATGCTCCGGGTCGGCAAGCGGCGGCACACCTGGCTGCCGTTCACGGCGGGCGACGCGACGCGGCTGCCGTTCAAGGACGACACCTTCGACGCTGTCACCATCTCCTTCGGGCTGCGCAACGTGCAGGACACCGAGACGGCCCTGCGCGAGATGTACCGGGTGACCCGGCCCGGCGGCCGGGTGGTCATCTGCGAGTTCTCCCACCCCACCTGGGCGCCGTTCCGCACCGTCTACACCGAGTACCTGATGCGCGCCCTGCCGCCCGTGGCGCGCGCGGTGTCCTCCAACCCGGACGCCTACGTCTACCTCGCCGAGTCCATCCGGGCCTGGCCCGACCAGCCCGCGCTGGCCGGGCTGCTGCGCACCGCCGGCTGGTCGAAGGTGGCCTGGCGCAACCTCAGCGGCGGGATCGTGTCCCTGCACCGGGGGTTCAAGGCCTGACGGCCGCCCGGACCGTCACACGGGACTGACCGCGTACGGATCGCCCGGTTCGTCGAGTTCGCGCTGGAGGCCCCCGGTGGGCGGTCGCGTCAGGCGCGGCTCGCGGACGCCTCCGCCACCCTCGCCCGCGCCGAAGTCGAACCACACGTACACGAGGGAGTCCCGCGGCACCTCGGCGCCGGGCTGCGGGTACTGGCGGACGACGTGGTCGACGACCGTGCGAAAGAAGTCCGGGCGGTCCGGCGCGTTGAGGAACAGGCCCTGGGCCCGGGCGGTCTCGCGCGCGTCCACGGCCATCAGTCCGACCAGGCGCGGCACGCGCACTTCGGGTGTCTCGGGTGTCCTGTACACAGACGTCACCCCCAGCGGTACCGGCAGGGTAACCGGCCAGGGGTGCCACCCGGAAGCGCCGGGTGCCTTTCTGTGACAATTGACTACCCAAAGTAATCAGTTGTGGTCACAGCTCCAGCCGGTAGCAGTGGCCCTGCCGCTGCGACGTCGGCGTCACGAAGGTCTCCGCCAGGCGCATGCCGAGGCGTTCGGTGACCGCGATGGACCGCTGGTTGCGGGCGTCGACCATGGCCACCACGCTCGTCAGGCCGGCCGTGCGCAGCCGCTCCAGGGTCATCCGGGCGGCCGCCGTGACGTATCCGCGCCCCCAGTGCTCGCGGCCGAGCCGCCAGCCGATCTCGATCTCGCCCGTGGGGCCCCAGTCCCGCTCCCACGGCTGGGCACCCGTGAAGCCGATGACCCGGCCGGACTCGTCGAGCATCGTCCACAGGCAGAAGCCGCGTTCGGCGTCGTGCCGCCGCTGACGGGCGGTCAGCTCCTCGTAGGCGGACAGCTCGGCGGGACGGCCGCCCTGGAACTCCATCACGTCCGGGTCGGCGAAGATCCGGTGCCAGGTGACGGCGTCCTCATCGGTGGGGACACGCAGTCGTACGACGGGGAGAGCTCGGTTCACGGGGCAGCCCTTCAGCCGGGTGATCAATTCTGCTGCATAGACTGCCCATGTCCAGTGCCGGTCGGCACACAGATTCCGAACCTTGGGGAGATCCCGCCGTGTCCGTGACTGAGCCCCTCTCCGAGAACACCGCCGATGTGATCGTCGTGGGCGCGGGGCCGGCCGGGTCCACCACCGCCTACCACCTCGCCCGGGCCGGACTCGACGTACTCCTGCTGGAGAAGACCGAGTTCCCGAGGGAGAAGGTCTGCGGCGACGGTCTCACCCCACGCGCCGTCAAGCAGCTCGTCGCGATGGGCGTCGACATCTCCGAGGAGGCCGGCTGGCTGCGCAACAAGGGCCTGAGGATCGTCGGCGGAGGTGTCCGCCTCCAGCTGGACTGGCCCGACCTCGCCTCCTTCCCCGACTACGGGCTCGTGCGCAAGCGCGACGACTTCGACGAGCAGCTCGCCCGGCAGGCGCAGAAGGCGGGCGCCCGGCTGTTCGAGCGCTGCAACGTGTCCGCGCCCCTCGTCGACGACCGCACCGGCCGCATCACCGGGGTCAGGGCCAAGCTGGGTGAGGAAAAGCGCGAGGTCACCTTCCACGCGCCGCTCGTGGTCGCCGCCGACGGCAACTCCACCCGGCTGTCCCTGGCGATGGGACTGCACCGCCGCGAGGACCGCCCGATGGGCGTCGCGGTGCGCACGTACTTCACCAGCCCCCGCCACGAAGACGACTACCTGGAGTCCTGGCTGGAGCTGTGGGACCGGCGCGGCCCCCAGGACCGGCTGCTGCCCGGCTACGGCTGGATCTTCGGCATGGGCGACGGCACCTCCAACGTCGGCCTGGGCGTGCTCAACACCTCCGAGTCCTTCAAGGAGCTGGACTGGCGCGAGGTCCTCAAGGCCTGGTGCGCGTCGATGCCCGAGGACTGGGGCTACACCCCGGACAACATGACAGGACCGATCCGCGGCGCCGCCCTGCCCATGGCCTTCAACCGCCAGCCCCACTACACGCGGGGCCTGCTGCTCGTCGGCGACGCGGGTGGCCTGGTCAACCCGTTCAACGGCGAGGGCATCGCCTATGCGATGGAGTCCGGCCAGCTCGCCGCCGACGTCATCGTCCAGGCCCACTCCCGGGCCACCCCGGCGCAGCGCGAGCTCGCCCTGCGGCGCTACCCGCGGATCCTGAAGGACACCTACGGCGGCTACTACACGCTGGGCCGCGCCTTCGTGAAGCTCATCGGCAACCCGAAGGTCATGCAGATCGCCGCCCAGCGCGGGCTGACCCACCCGCTGCTGATGAAGTTCACCCTCAAGCTCCTGGCCAACCTCACCGACCCGACGGGCGGCGACGCGATGGACCGCATCATCAACGGCCTGAGCAAGGTGGCCCCGAAGGCGTAGCACCCGCGGGGACGACAACGGGGCCGGCTCGTGGGCGAGCCGGCCCCGTTCGCGTCTCAGGGGACGAACGTTCGTGTCATAGGGGGTGAACGTTCGCGTCAGCGGGTGAAGCCGGCGAAACGGGCGAATCGGTGACGGACCGAAGGGCCGCTGCCCCCGAGCGGCTGCGGCCCTTCAGTCGTCACGGCAGTGCGCGGGCGTCCTCAGAGCACCCGGACCGCGCCGGACGGCGGGTCGTAGGACAGCGGACGCTCGACGACGCCCGTGGACGGGTTCTGCGCACCGACGAACATACCGTCACCGACGTAGACACCCACGTGGTACGCGCTGCCCGCGCCGCCCCAGTAGAGGATGTCGCCCGGCTGGAGGTTGGACAGCGACACCTGGGTACCGGCGGTCGACTGGTCCTGGGAGACCCGCGGGAGGCTGATGCCGACCTGCTTGAAGGCGGTCTGCACCAGGCCGGAGCAGTCGTAGGCGGACGGGCCGGTGGCGCCGGAGACGTAGGCCTTGCCGACCTGGGCCTTGACGAACGAGATGACCGCCGCGGCCGAACCGGTCGCCGTGGACACGCTCGTGGAGGTGCTGCCGACGCCCACCGAGGCGCTGAGCGTCGGCCGATCGGTCGTGCGCGAGGCGCGCTCGGCGGCCGCGCGGGCGGCGGCCCTCTTCCGGGCGGCCTCGGCGGCCTTCTTGCGGGCCTCCGCCTTCTTCTTGGCGTCGGCAAGGTCCGCCTTGGCCTGCTTCGCGGCCTTTGCGGCGGCCGCGTCGCGTTCGGCGCCGAGCCGGTAGTTGGCGGCGGCCTGCTCCGTGGCGTCCGCCGACTGGGCCACCTGGGCGGCCAGGTCGGCGGTCAGCGTGGGGAGTTCGAGGGTCTGGGTCACCGGCTCGGCGGCGTTCGCCGAGGCCGACGAGCCGGCCACTGCCAGGGTGCCGAGGACGCCGCCGGCCACTCCGGCCCGCATCGCGACTCTCGACGCGCTACGGCGGGGCTTCCGGTGGCTGCGTATGTGAGCGGTGTGGGACATGGGAACAACCGGTACCAGGGGCTCCTTCATATCTTCAAGAAACGTGTGGTGCGCCACATTTGCTCAACGGGGCGGGCAAATCCCGGTGCCGAGGTTCCTTATTGACGCCGTAACGGACATTGCGGGCGGACGTGATCATGCCTTTGATCATGGTCTTTCGCTGTTACGCCCGAATTGCTCCGGACCTACCATCCGTGTGGATCGTTGGCCAAGCCCGACTCTCAGAGTTCTCTCATGGACGTGACGGAGGTCACGGAACGGCCACCGCCCCGCGGTGCGTCCGCGCGGCCGACGCGCGGGCTGACTCACCGGTCCCATTTGTCACTTGCGCCCCATTGGTGAAAGTGCGCCCGAGCGGCCTCCTGTGTCGCACCGCTCGGCTTGTGAGCGGGTGAACGTGTCCACATCCCGCGCCGCCGTCCCTCTGATGTGTGAAAAGAGGGCCCATATCAAGGTCTTGACACCGTTCGCCACTTTGCGCCGGACTCCGTGCATCTGATAGTGCACACCCTCTCCGACCTGCAAATACGAGGTAAAATGTGACCAGTAGTGATCACACAGGTGCTTCGCGTGCGAAGATCACCGCTCATCCGACTTGATGATCGTTCGTCAGGTGGTGGAGATCACAAAGTCCATGCAATACCCCGTGTCGCAGATCACAGAGCGTCGGGCATAGGATGCGAGGCAGTTGGGCTTGTGACCTGCTTCACATGTTCTCGATCTTGGTCGAACGGGCCGGGGATCGGGGGGCCGGTGAGGCGGCTGTGGGCCCAGCGACCGCCAGCAGTCAGTGCCGACTGAGAGGAGCGAGGAGCGGTGAACGCGTATGCGCCCATCCTCGTACTGGGAGCCCTCGGGGCAGGCTTTGCGATCTTCTCCGTGGTCATGGCCACGCTGATCGGACCGAAGCGGTACAACCGCGCCAAACTCGAGGCGTACGAGTGCGGTATCGAGCCGACCCCCACGCCGGCCGGCGGCGGGCGCTTCCCCATCAAGTACTACCTGACGGCGATGCTCTTCATCGTCTTCGACATCGAGATCGTCTTCCTCTACCCGTGGGCCGTCACCTTCGACGCCCTGGGTGTATTCGGGCTCGTGGAGATGCTGCTCTTCGTGCTCACCGTCTTCGTCGCGTACGCGTACGTATGGCGGCGCGGCGGCCTGGAATGGGACTGAGGGGCCTTTAACGACATGGGACTCGAAGAAAAGCTGCCGAGCGGCTTCCTGCTGACGACCGTCGAGCAGGCCGCGGGCTGGGTGCGCAAGGCGTCCGTCTTTCCGGCCACCTTCGGCCTCGCCTGCTGCGCGATCGAGATGATGACCACCGGCGCCGGCCGCTACGACCTGGCGCGCTTCGGCATGGAGGTCTTCCGCGGTTCGCCCCGCCAGGCGGACCTGATGATCGTGGCCGGCCGGGTCAGCCAGAAGATGGCGCCGGTCCTGCGGCAGGTCTACGACCAGATGCCCAACCCCAAGTGGGTGATCTCGATGGGCGTCTGCGCCTCCTCGGGCGGCATGTTCAACAACTACGCGATCGTCCAGGGCGTCGACCACATCGTGCCGGTCGACATCTACCTGCCGGGCTGTCCGCCCCGGCCCGAGATGCTGATGGACGCGATCCTCAAGCTGCACCAGAAGATCCAGTCCACCAAGCTCGGCGTGAACGCCGAGGAGGCCGCCCGCGAGGCGGAGGAGGCCGCGCTCAAGGCCCTGCCCACGATCGAGATGAAGGGGCTGCTGCGATGAGCGACGGACACGGCAAGGACGTGAACGGGTCCGCGAACGGGGTGAACCCCGAGAAGGACCTGTCAGCCGACAACCTCCCCGGCCAGCGCGGCCAGGGTGGCGAGGAGATCCGCGTCCAGCGCGGCATGTTCGGCGCCAACAACGGCGGCGACACCTCCGGCTACGGCGGCCTGGTCCGCTCGGTCCGGCTCCCGGGCCCGGCGAGCCGTCCCTACGGCGGCCCCGGCGGAGCCTTCGACGAGATCGCCGACGAACTCGAGGGCGCGCTGGAGGAGCAGGGCCTCCTCCCGGAGAACGCGATCGAGAAGACGGTCGTCGACCGCGGCGAACTGACCTTCCACATCGAGCGCGAGCACCTGGTGCGCGTCGCCCGCACCCTGCGCGACGACCCCGCCCTGCGCTTCGAGCTGTGCACCGGCGTCAGCGGTGTCCACTACCCGCAGGACAAGGGCCGCGAGCTGCACGCCGTGTACCACCTGCGCTCGATCACCCACAACCGGCTGGTCCGCCTGGAGGTCAGCGCCCCCGACGCCGACCCGCACGTCCCGTCGCTGGTCCCCGTCTATCCGACCAACGACTGGCACGAGCGCGAGACGTACGACTTCTTCGGGATCGTCTTCGACGGCCACCCGGCCCTGACGCGGATCATGATGCCGGACGACTGGCAGGGCCATCCGCAGCGCAAGGACTATCCCCTCGGCGGCATCCCCGTCGAGTACAAGGGCGCCCAGATCCCGGCTCCGGACCAGCGGAGGTCGTACTCATGAGCACGCACACCCCCTCGTCCGCCTCGGCGCGCGAGACCACCGAGGGCACGGTCTACACGGTCACCGGTGGCGACTGGGACGAGGTCGCCCGGTCCGCGGCCCGCGCCGACGACGAGCGCATCGTCGTCAACATGGGCCCCCAGCACCCGTCCACCCACGGCGTGCTCCGGCTGATCCTGGAGATCGACGGCGAGACGGTCACCGAGGCCCGCTGCGGCATCGGCTATCTGCACACCGGCATCGAGAAGAACCTCGAGTTCCGCACGTGGACGCAGGGCACCACCTTCGTCACGCGCATGGATTACCTGACGTCCTTCTTCAACGAGACCGCCTACTGCCTCGCCGTCGAGAAACTCCTCGGCATCGAGGACCAGATCACCGAGCGCGCCAAGATCATCCGGGTGCTCCTGATGGAGCTGAACCGGCTCTCCTCCCACCTGGTGTGCATCGCCACCGGCGGCATGGAGCTGGGCGCCACCACGATCATGATCTACGGATTCCGTGATCGTGAAATGATTCTCGACCTCTACGAGCTCATCACGGGCCTCCGGATGAACCACGCGTACATCCGGCCCGGCGGACTCGCCCAGGACCTGCCGCCCGGCGCGGTGGACCAGATCCGCGAGTTCGTGAAGAAGATGACGAAGAACCTCCCGGAGTACGACGCGCTCGCCACCGGGAACCCCATCTTCAAGGCCCGGATGCAGGACGTCGGCTACCTCGACCTGGCCGGCTGCATGGCCCTCGGCGCCACCGGCCCGATCCTGCGCTCCACCGGCCTGCCGCACGACCTGCGCAAGACCCAGCCCTACTGCGGCTACGAGACCTACGACTTCGACATCCCGACCGCCGACACCTGCGACTCCTACGGCCGCTTCCTGATCCGCCTGGAGGAGATGCGCCAGTCGCTCAGGATCGTCGAGCAGTGCCTGGACCGGCTGGAGCCGGGCCCGGTCATGGTCGCCGACAAGAAGATCGCCTGGCCCGCCCAGCTCGCCCTGGGACCGGACGGACTGGGCAACTCCCTCGACCACATCAAGAAGATCATGGGCACCTCCATGGAGGCCCTGATCCACCACTTCAAGCTGGTCACCGAGGGCTTCCGCGTCCCGCCGGGACAGGCGTACGCGGCGGTCGAGTCGCCCAAGGGCGAACTCGGAGTGCACGTCGTCTCCGACGGAGGCACCCGCCCCTACCGGGTCCACTTCCGGGACCCGTCCTTCACCAACCTTCAGGCGATGGCGGCGATGTGCGAGGGCGGCCAGGTCGCCGACGTCATCGTCGCCGTCGCGTCCATCGACCCCGTGATGGGAGGCGTCGACCGGTGACCACCAGTCCTTCGGAGCGGGGCGTCAGCCTGGGCATGCCCGAACTGCCCGCGCCCGACTACCCGGACGACGTCCGCACGCGGCTCGAGCGGGACGCGCGCGAGATCGTCGCCCGCTACCCCGACTCCCGGTCCGCCCTGCTGCCGCTGCTGCACCTGGTGCAGTCGGAGGAGGGCTACGTCACGCGCGCCGGGATGCGGTTCTGCGCGGAGGTGCTCGGCCTGACCACGGCCGAGGTCACCGCCGTCGCCACCTTCTACACCATGTACCGGCGCAAGCCGTCCGGCGACTACCAGGTGGGGGTCTGCACCAACACCCTGTGCGCCGTGATGGGCGGCGACGCCATCTTCGAGGCCCTCCAGGAGCACCTCGGCGTCGGCAACGGCGAGACCACCGACGACGGCAAGGTCACCCTGGAGCACATCGAGTGCAACGCGGCCTGCGACTACGCGCCGGTCGTGATGGTCAACTGGGAGTTCTTCGACAACCAGACCCCGGCGACCGTCAAGCGCCTGGTCGACGACCTGCGCGCGGACCGGGCGGTGACGCCCACGCGCGGCGCGCCCCTGTGCACGTTCAAGGAGACCGCCCGGATCCTGGCCGGCTTCCCCGACGAGCGCGAAGGGGCGACGGAGTCCGGCGGCAGCGCCGGACCCGCCTCGCTGGTGGGCCTGCGCCTGGCCAAGGGAGAGGCCGCACCCGCGCGCGTGGTCCACCCCCGTGACGGCGGACCGCAGGACGCCGCACCGCAGGACGCAGTCGGAGAGGAGGGGGAGGGATGACCTTGGCACCGGAAATCGACGAGAGCAGCCCCGAGAAGCTGCTCGTACCCGTGCTGTCGGCCTTCTGGGACGAGGACAGGTCCTGGACGCTGGACGTCTACCGGAGGCACGAGGGGTACGAGGGACTCCGCAAGGCGCTCGCCATGTCGCCGGACGACGTGATCGCGTACGTCAAGGAATCCGGTCTGCGCGGCCGCGGCGGCGCCGGGTTCCCCACGGGAATGAAGTGGCAGTTCATTCCCCAGGGCGATGGCAAGCCGCACTATCTCGTTGTCAACGCCGACGAATCGGAGCCCGGGACCTGCAAGGACATCCCGCTCCTCTTCGCGAACCCGCACAGCCTCATCGAGGGCATCGTCATCGCGTGCTACGCCATCAGGTCGTCGCATGCCTTCATCTACCTGCGGGGCGAAGTCGTCCCCGTACTGCGGCGGTTGCACGCGGCCGTACGCGAGGCCTACGCGGCCGGCTACCTCGGCAAGAACGTCCTGGGCAGCGGCCTCGACCTCGACCTCACCGTGCACGCCGGCGCCGGCGCGTACATCTGCGGTGAGGAGACCGCGCTGCTGGACTCGCTCGAGGGCCGCCGTGGCCAACCGCGGCTGCGTCCTCCCTTCCCGGCCGTCGCCGGCCTCTACGCGTGCCCCACTGTGGTGAACAACGTCGAGTCCATCGCGTCGGTTCCCGCGATCCTGCACCACGGCAAGGACTGGTTCAGGTCGATGGGCAGCGAGAAGTCCCCCGGCTTCACGCTCTACTCGCTCAGCGGCCATGTCGCGAACCCCGGCCAGTACGAGGCCCCGCTCGGCATCACGCTGCGTCAGCTGCTCGACATGAGCGGCGGCATGCGCCCCGGGCACCGGCTGAAGTTCTGGACGCCGGGCGGTTCCTCCACGCCGATGTTCACCGACGAGCACCTCGACGTGCCGCTCGACTACGAGGGCGTGGGCGCCGCGGGCTCGATGCTCGGCACCAAGGCCCTCCAGTGCTTCGACGAGACGACGTGCGTGGTGCGGGCGGTGACCCGGTGGACCGAGTTCTACGCCCACGAGTCCTGCGGCAAGTGCACGCCGTGCCGTGAAGGAACGTACTGGCTGGTGCAGTTGATGCGGGACATCGAGGCCGGCAAGGGCGCGATGTCCGACCTCGACAAGCTGAACGACATCGCCGACAACATCAACGGCAAGTCCTTCTGCGCCCTCGGTGACGGTGCCGCCTCCCCGATCTTCTCCTCCCTGAAGTTCTTCCGCGAGGAGTACGAGCAGCACATCACGGGCCGGGGCTGCCCCTTCGACCCGGCCAAGTCCACGGCCTGGGCCGATCGCACGGAGGTGAACCCATGACCGTGACCACCAACGCTCCCGCGGGCGGGGGAGAGGCGGCGGTCCCGCCGGACGATCTCGTGACGCTGACGATCGACGGAGCCGAGATCAGCGTGCCCAAGGGCACCCTGGTCATCCGGGCCGCCGAACAGCTCGGCATCGAGATCCCCCGGTTCTGCGACCACCCCCTGCTCGACCCGGCCGGCGCCTGCCGCCAGTGCATCGTGGAGGTCGAGGGCCAGCGCAAGCCGATGGCCTCCTGCACGATCACCTGCACGGACGGGATGGTCGTCAGGACCCAGCTCACCTCTCCGGTCGCCGAGAAGGCCCAGCACGGTGTGATGGAGCTGCTGCTCATCAACCACCCGCTGGACTGCCCGGTCTGCGACAAGGGCGGCGAGTGCCCGCTGCAGAACCAGGCCATGTCGCACGGCAACGCCGAGTCCCGCTTCGAGGGCAAGAAGCGGACCTACGAGAAGCCCGTGCCGATCTCCACGCAGGTGCTGCTCGACCGGGAGCGGTGCGTGCTGTGCGCCCGCTGCACCCGGTTCTCGAACCAGATCGCCGGCGACCCGATGATCGAGCTGATCGAGCGGGGCGCGCTCCAGCAGGTCGGCACCGGCGAGGGCGACCCCTTCGAGTCGTACTTCTCCGGCAACACCATCCAGATCTGCCCCGTCGGGGCGCTCACCTCGGCGGCGTACCGCTTCCGCTCCCGCCCCTTCGACCTGGTCTCCTCGCCGTCGGTGTGCGAGCACTGCTCGGGCGGCTGCGCCACCCGCACCGACCACCGGCGCGGCAAGGTCATGCGGCGGCTCGCCGCCAACGACCCCGAGGTCAACGAGGAGTGGATCTGCGACAAGGGGCGCTTCGCGTTCCGGTACGCGCAGCTGAAGGACCGCCTGACCACACCGCTGGTGCGCAACCCCGAGGGCGAGCTGGTGCCGGCGTCCTGGCCGGAGGCGCTGGAGATCGCCGCCCAGGGCCTGCTCGCCTCGCGCGGGCGGACCGGTGTCCTCACCGGCGGCCGGCTCACCGTCGAGGACGCCTACGCGTACAGCAAGTTCGCGCGCGTCGCGCTCGACACCAACGACATCGACTTCCGCGCGCGCGTGCACAGCGGCGAGGAGGCCGACTTCCTCGCCTCCCGGATCGCCGGCCGAGGCCGGGACCTCGACGGCGGCGGTGTCACGTACACCGCGCTGGAGAAGGCGCCCGCCGTGCTGCTCGTCGGGCTCGAGTCCGAGGAGGAGGCGCCCGGCGTCTTCCTCCGGCTGCGCAAGGCCTGGCGGGGGCACGGGCAGAAGGTGTTCGCGCTGGCCGCGCACGCCACCCGGGGCCTGGAGAAGACGGGCGGCACCCTGCTGCCGGCCGCGCCCGGCACCGAGAGCGAGTGGCTGGACGCGCTGGCCGGCGGCGTCGGACTGGAGGACGACGGCACCCGGGCCGCCGAGGCCCTGCGGGCCGAGGGCGCGGTCATCGTCGTCGGCGAGCGGCTCGCCTCGGTCGCCGGCGGCCCGACCGCCGCCGTACGGGCCGCCGCCGCGACCGGCGCACAGCTGGTGTGGATGCCGCGCCGGGCCGGTGAGCGCGGCGCCGTCGAGGCCGGCGCGCTGCCGTCGCTGCTGCCGGGCGGGCGCCCGGCCACCGATCCGCGCGCGCGGGAGGAGGTCGCCGCGCTCTGGGGCGTCGCCGAGCTCCCGCACCGCTACGGCCGCGACACCGGACAGATCGTCGAGGCCGTGGCGGCGGGCCAGCTCCAGGCCCTGCTCGTCGCCGGCGTGGAGGTCGCCGACCTGCCCGATCCGGCACGCGCGCGTGCGGCCCTGTCCGAGGCGGGCTTCGTGGTGTCGCTGGAGCTGCGGCCCAGCGAGGTCACCGCACACGCGGACGTGGTCCTGCCCGTCGCCGCCGTCGCCGAGAAGGCCGGTTCCTTCCTCAACTGGGAGGGCCGGGTCCGCTCCTTCGAGGCCGCGCTCAAGCCCGACCAGATGACCCGCACCCTGGCGCCCACCGACGCGCGCGTGCTCCAGATGCTGGCCGACGCCATGGACGTCCACCTGGGTCTGCCGGACCTGCGGACCGTGCGCGCCGAGCTGGACCGGCTGGGTGCCTGGACCGGGCCGCGCGCCACCGACCCGGAGGGCAGCGCGGGCCCGGCACCGCGGCCGGCCGCCGGGGAGGCCGTGCTCGCGGGGCACCGGCTGCTGCTCGACCAGGGTGTCCTCCAGGAGGGCGACGAGGCGCTCGCCGGAACCCGGCACGCCGCACGCGCGCGCGTGTCGGCCGCCACGGCCGCCGAGGCGGGCGTCGCGGACTCCGCCGTGCTCGCCGTGACCGGTCCGGCCGGAACGGTCGAACTCCCGCTGGAGATCACCGAGATGCCCGACCGGGTGGTGTGGCTCCCGCTGAACTCCGTCGGCGGGGGCGTCACCTCCGACACCGGGGCGCTGCCCGGCTCCCTCGTCCGCATCGGCCCGGCGACGTCCTCGACCGAGGCCCCCAAGGAGGTGGAGGCATGAGCCCGTACCTCGCCGCTGAGAACCTGTCGATGTTCGGCACCGATCCCTGGTGGCTGGTCGTCGTCAAGGCGGTGTTCTGCTTCGCCTTCCTGATGGTGACCGTGCTGTTCTCCATCGTCTGGGAGCGCAAGGTCGTCGCCTGGATGCAGCTGCGCATCGGCCCCAACCGGAACGGGCCCTGGGGCATGCTCCAGTCGCTCGCCGACGGCGTGAAGCTGATGCTCAAGGAGGACGTCGTCGTCAAGCGCGCGGACAAGGTGGTCTACGTCCTCGCGCCGATCGTCGCGGCCATCCCGGCGTTCATGGCGATCGCCGTGATCCCCTTCGGACCGGCGAACAACGAGGTCTCGATCTTCGGCCACCGCACCGCGATGCAGTTGACCGACCTGCCGATCGCGATGCTGTACATCCTCGCGGTCGCCTCCGTCGGCATCTACGGCATCGTGCTGGCGGGCTGGAGCTCCGGATCGACCTACCCGCTCCTGGGCGGCCTGCGGTCCTGCGCGCAGATGATCTCCTACGAGATCGCCATGGGCGCCGCGTTCGCCTCGGTCTTCCTGTACTCGGGCTCGATGTCCACGTCGACGATCGTCGAGCAGCAGCACGACCGCTGGTACATCCTGCTGCTGCCGGTCTCGTTCGTCCTCTACATCGTCACGATGGTCGGGGAGACCAACCGCGCGCCGTTCGACATGCCGGAGTCCGAGGGCGACCTGGTCGGTGGCTTCAACACCGAGTACTCGTCGATCAAGTTCGCGATGTTCATGCTCGCCGAGTACGTGAACATGGTGACGGTCTCCGCGGTGTCGACCACGCTCTTCCTGGGCGGCTGGCGGGCCCCCTGGCCGATCAGCACCTTCTGGGAGGGCGCCAACCACGGCTGGTGGCCGCTGCTCTGGTTCGTGATCAAGGTCCAATTGCTGCTGTTCTTCTTCATCTGGCTGCGCGGCACGCTCCCGCGGGTCCGCTACGACCAGCTGATGAAGCTCGGCTGGAAGGTCCTCATCCCGGCCTCCGTGGTCTGGCTGATGCTCGTCGCGACCGTCCGGGTGCTGCGGAACCAGAACTACGGCTTCACCGACATCGCCCTCTACGTCGCCGGTGCGGTGCTGACGGTGCTGATCCTGTCCTTCGTCGCCGACATGTTCCGCGAGCGGGCGAAGGACGCGGAGAAGCCCGAGGCCGGGCCGGCCGCCTTCGACGCGATGGCCGGCGGATTCCCCGTACCGCCGCTGCCGGGGCAGGAACTGCCGCCGGTGCCGCGGCGCCGCTCGCGGAGGGGGTCCCCCCGCGCGAGCGAATTCGAGCGTGGGGGAGAGCGGGAGTTGATTGTCAGTGGTGGGTCGGACACTGCCAGTGACGGACCTCTGGATGGAAAGGAGGCGTCCGATGGCTGAGGAGCCCAAGGAGACCAAACCCGGTTTCCTGAACCCCGTGGCCGGCTTCGGTGTGACCTTCAAGGCCATGTTCAAGAAGCGGCTGACCGAGCAGTACCCGGAGCAGCAGAAGACCACGGCTCCGCGCTTCCACGGACGGCACCAGCTCAACCGCCATCCGGACGGCCTGGAGAAGTGCGTCGGCTGCGAGCTGTGCGCCTGGGCGTGCCCCGCCGACGCCATCTACGTGGAAGGCGCCGACAACACCGACGAGGAGCGCTACTCGCCGGGCGAGCGGTACGGGCGCGTGTACCAGATCAACTACGCCCGTTGCATCCTGTGCGGCCTGTGCATCGAGGCGTGCCCCACGCGCGCGCTGACGATGACCAACGAGTTCGAACTCGCCGACTCCAGCCGCGCCAACCTCATCTACACCAAGGAGCAGCTGCTCGCCGGTCTCGAAGAGGGCATGGTCGAAACACCGCACGCCATCTACCCGGGGACGGACGAGCAGGACTACTACCGGGGCCTGGTGACGGAGGCCGCGCCGGGCACGGTGCGCCAGGTCGCCGTCTCCAAGGGTGAGAGGCCCGAGGAACAGGGGGCTGACGCATGAGCGCGCAGCTCGCCGCCTACTCCACCTCCACCGGAGAGGCCTTCCAGTTCTGGGTGCTCGGCACCGTCGCGGTGATCGGCGCCCTGTGCACCGTCTTCATGAAGCGGGCCGTGCACAGCGCGCTGTGCCTGGCCGCCACCATGATCGTCCTGGCGGTGTTCTACCTCACCAACGGCGCCTACTTCCTGGGCATCGTGCAGATCGTCGTCTACACCGGCGCGATCATGATGCTGTTCCTGTTCGTGGTGATGCTCGTCGGCGTGACCGCGGCGGACTCCCTGAAGGAGACCATCAAGGGCCAGCGCTGGCTGGCCCTGTTGTGTGGGCTCGGCTTCGGCATCCTGCTCGTCGCCGGCATCGCCAACGCCTCCCTGAAGGAGTTCAACGGCATCGGCAGGGCCAACGCGGGCGGCAACGTGGAGGGTCTGGCCTCCCTCCTGTTCACCCGGTACGTCTTCGCCTTCGAACTCACCGGCGCCCTGCTGATCACGGCCACCGTCGGCGCCATGGTGCTCACCCACCGGGAGCGCACCGAGCGGGCCAGGACCCAGCGCGAGCTGTCCGAGCAGCGCGTGCGTGAGGGCACGCACGTACCGCCGCTGCCGGCGCCCGGCGTCTACGCCCGGCACAACGCCGTGGACATCGCCGGACTGCTGCCCGACGGCACCCCGTCCGAGCTCACCGTCAGCAAGACGCTGCGCGAGCGCGGGCAGATCCGTGACGTCTCGGCCGAGGCCCTCAACGACCTCAAGGCCCTGGAGCAGCGCGCCGCGGAACGCCTCGAGCGCACCGAGATCGAGCCGACGGCCTTCAAGCAGTCCGAGGAGGCGTCGAAGTGAACCCCGTGAACTACCTCTACCTCGCCGCCCTGTTGTTCACGATCGGCGCCACCGGCGTACTGATCCGGCGCAACGCCATCGTGGTCTTCATGTGCATCGAGCTGATGCTGAACGCCTGCAACCTCACGCTCGTCACCTTCTCCCGGATGCACGGCAACCTCGACGGCCAGATCATCGCGTTCTTCACGATGGTCGTCGCCGCAGCGGAGGTCGTGGTCGGGCTCGCGATCATCGTGTCGGTGTTCCGTTCCCGCCACTCGGCCTCGGTCGACGACGCCAGCCTGATGAAGCTGTAAGGGGTCGGAAGAATCGTGGAGAACCTGATTGCGCTGCTGATCGCGGCGCCCCTGCTCGGAGCGGCCGTCCTCCTGGTCGGCGGCCGGCGACTCGACGCCGTCGGCCACTGGCTCGGCACCCTGCTCGCGGCCGTCTCCTTCGTGATCGGCCTGGTCCTCTTCGCCGACCTGCTCGGCAGAAGCGCCGACCACCGAACCCTGACCCAGCACCTGTTCAGCTGGATCCCGGTGTCCGGCTTCCAGGCGGACGTCACGTTCCGGCTGGACCAGCTGTCGATGACGTTCGTCCTGCTGATCACCGGTGTCGGCTCGCTGATCCACCTGTACTCGGTCGCGTACATGGAGCACGACGAGCGGCGCCGCCGCTTCTTCGGCTACCTCAACCTGTTCCTCGCGGCGATGCTGCTGCTCGTCCTCGCCGACAACTACCTGCTGCTGTACGTCGGCTGGGAGGGCGTCGGTCTCGCCTCCTACCTGCTGATCGGCTTCTGGCAGCACAAGCCCAGCGCGGCGACCGCGGCGAAGAAGGCCTTCCTGGTCAACCGGGTCGGCGACATGGGCCTGTCCATCGCGATCATGCTGATGTTCGTGACGTTCGGCAGCTTCGCCTTCGGACCGGTGTTCAGTCACGTCGGCGACGCCTCCGAGGGCAAGCTCACCGCCATCGCGCTGATGCTGCTGCTCGCCGCCTGTGGCAAGTCGGCCCAGGTGCCGCTGCAGTCCTGGCTCGGCGACGCGATGGAGGGCCCGACCCCGGTCTCGGCCCTCATCCACGCCGCGACCATGGTGACGGCGGGCGTCTACCTCATCGTCCGCTCCGCGGCGATCTTCAACGCGGCGCCGAACGCCCAGCTCGTGGTCACCGTCGTCGGCGCGGTCACGCTCCTGTTCGGTGCGATCGTCGGTTGCGCGAAGGACGACATCAAGAAGGCGCTGGCCGGCTCGACCATGTCGCAGATCGGCTACATGGTGCTGGCCGCGGGCCTCGGCCCCATCGGCTACGTCTTCGCGATCATGCACCTGGTGACGCACGGCTTCTTCAAGGCCGGGCTGTTCCTCGGCGCCGGTTCGGTCATGCACGGCATGAACGACGAGGTGGACATGCGCAGGTACGGCGGGCTGCGCTCGTACATGCCCATCACCTTCGTCACCTTCGGCCTCGGCTACCTCGCCATCATCGGCTTCCCGGGCCTGTCCGGCTTCTTCTCCAAGGACAAGATCATCGAGGCGGCCTTCGCCAAGGGCGGCGCCGAGGGCTGGATCCTCGGCGGCGCGGCCCTGCTGGGCGCGGCCATCACGGCGTTCTACATGACGCGCGTGATGCTGATGACGTTCTTCGGCGAGAAGCGCTGGCAGCCCACTGCGTCCGACAGCGGCTCCGCCGCGGGGAACGGCAACGAGCCGCACCCGCACGAGTCGCCCAGGGCCATGACGATCCCGATGATCGTGCTGGCGGTCGGCTCGGTCCTGGGCGGCGCGTTCTTCAGCATCGGCGACCGCTTCCTGCACTGGCTGGAGCCGGTCACCGGGCACAGCGAGGGCAACTCGCCGCTCAGCGCGTGGACGGTCACCGGCGCCACGATGGTGTGCCTGGTCGTCGGCGTGGCCCTCGCCTGGGCCCAGTACGGCCGCAAGCCGGTCCCGGCCGTCGCCCCGCGCGGGTCGCTGCTCACCCGGGCAGCCCGGCGGGACCTGCTCCAGGACGACTTCAACCACGTCGTCCTGGTCCGCGGCGGTGAGCACCTCACGCGGTCCCTGGTGTACGTCGACCACACCCTGGTCGACGGAGTCGTCAATGGCACGGCGGCCTCGGTCGGCGGCCTGTCCGGGCGGATGCGCCGGCTCCAGAACGGCTTCGCGCGCTCCTACGCGGTCTCGATGTTCGGCGGTGCGGCACTCCTGGTCGCCGCGACCCTGCTGATGAGGGCGGTCTGATACCGATGTCCTTTCCTCTGCTGACAGCGACGGCGGTGCTCCCGGCCCTCGGGGCCGTCGCCACGGCGGCCGTGCCGGCCGCCCGGCGCACCGCCGCGAAGTGGCTCGCGCTGGTCGCCTCGCTGGCCACGCTCGCGCTGGCCGTCACCGTCCTGATCCGCTTCGACCCGGGCGGCGCCCGTTACCAGCTCACCGAGTCCCACGCCTGGATCGCGTCCTTCGGCGTCCGGTACGAACTGGGCGTGGACGGCATCGGGGTGGCGCTGATCGGGCTGACCGCCCTGCTCATCCCGTTCGTGATCCTGGCGGGCTGGCACGACGCCGACCCGCAGGAGACAGGCAGCAAGCGGTGGCGGCCCACTCAGGGCTACTTCGCTCTGATGCTCGCCGTCGAGGCGATGGTGATCATCTCGTTCGAGGCCACCGACGTCTTCCTCTTCTACATCTTCTTCGAAGCCATGCTGATCCCGATGTACTTCCTCATCGGCGGCTTCGGGGACCGTGCCCACGGCTCGTACCGTTCTGCCGCCACCGGGGCGCGGGGTGAGGAGACGGCGTCGACCCAGCGGTCGTACGCGGCGGTGAAGTTCCTCCTCTACAACCTGACCGGCGGTCTGATCATGCTGGCCGCGGTGATCGGGCTGTACGTGGTCACCGGGAGCTTCTCGCTCACCGAGATCGCGCAGGCCCGCGCGAGCGGCTCGCTGCACATGGCGACCGACGTCGAACGCTGGCTGTTCCTCGGCTTCTTCTTCGCCTTCGCGGTGAAGGCGCCACTGTGGCCGCTGCACACCTGGCTGCCCAACGCGATGCAGGAGTCGACCGCGCCGGTCGCCGTCCTCATCACCGCGGTCGTCGACAAGGTGGGCACCTTCGCGATGCTCCGCTTCTGCCTCCAGCTGTTCCCGGAGGCGAGCAAGTGGGCGACGCCGACCATCCTCGTCCTCGCCGTGATCAGCATCATCTACGGGGCGCTGCTCGCGGTGGGCCAGCGGGACATCAAGCGCCTGATCGCGTACGCGTCGATCTCGCACTTCGGCTTCATCATCATGGGCATCTTCGCGATGACCAGCCAGGGCCAGTCCGGGGCGACGCTCTACATGGTCAACCACGGCCTTTCGACGGCCGTGCTCATGCTGATCGCCGGCTTCCTGATCTCCCGGCGCGGCTCGCGGCTCATCTCCGACTACGGCGGTGTGCAGAAGGTCGCTCCGGTGCTCGCCGGCACGTTCCTGATCGGCGGCCTCGCCACCCTGTCCCTGCCGGGGCTCGCGCCCTTCGTCAGTGAGTTCCTGGTCCTGGTCGGCACGTTCACGCGCCACCCGGCGATCGGCATCGTCGCCACCTTCGGCATCGTGCTCGCCGCGCTGTACACGCTCGTCCTGTACCAGCGGACGATGACCGGCCCCGTCAAGCCGGAGGTCTCGGCGATGCCGGACCTGCGGGTGCGGGAACTGGTGGTCGTGGCCCCGCTGGTGGTGCTGCTGATCTTCCTGGGCGTCTATCCGAAGCCTGTCACGGACATCGTCAACCCGGCGGTCAAGCAGACCATGTCCGACGTACACAAGACCGACCCGAAGCCCGCAGTGGAGGCGGCCAAGTGAGCGGAGCAGCCGTCCACAGCCTGTGGACAACCGCGGCCGACCCGATCTCGAAGATCGGGGCGCCGAAGATCGAATACGGGCAGTTGTCGCCCACCCTGATCGTCGTGGGCGCGGCGATCGTCGGAATGCTCATCGAGGCGTTCGTCCCGCGCAGGTCGCGCTACTACGCGCAGGTGTTCGTGTCCGTCGTCGCGCTCGCCGCCGCGTTCGCCGCGGTCGTCGCGCTCGCGGCGGACGGATACGGCACCACGAAGGCGCACATCGCGGCCATGGGGGCCATCTCCGTCGACGGACCCTCGCTCTTCCTCCAGGGCACGATCCTGCTGGCGAGCCTGGTCGCCCTGTTCACCTTCGCCGAACGGCGACTGGATCCGGCGGCGCACGGCAACCGCGTCGACTCCTTCGCCGCCCAGGCGGCGGCCGTACCCGGCAGCGAGAGCGAGAAGGCCGCGGTCAAGGCCGGTTTCACCACCACCGAGGTCTTCCCGCTCCTGCTGTTCGCGGTCGCCGGCATGCTGGTGTTCCCCTCGGCCAACGACCTGCTGACCCTGTTCGTGGCCCTGGAGGTCTTCTCCCTGCCGCTGTACCTCCTGTGCGCGCTGGCCCGCCGCAAGCGGCTCATGTCGCAGGAGTCCGCGGTCAAGTACTTCCTGCTGGGCGCCTTCGCCTCCGCGTTCACCCTGTTCGGCATCGCGCTGCTGTACGGGTACGCGGGCTCGGTGTCGTACGCCACGATCGCGCAGGTCGTCGACGGCAAGGTGGCGACCATGGACCCGGCGCTCGCGGGCACCATGGGCAACGACGCGCTGCTGCTCATCGGCGCCGCGATGATCGTGATGGGTCTGCTGTTCAAGGTGGGCGCGGTTCCGTTCCACATGTGGACGCCGGACGTCTACCAGGGCGCCCCGACCCCGGTCACCGGGTTCATGGCGGCGGCGACCAAGGTGGCGGCCTTCGGCGCGCTGCTGCGGCTGCTGTACGTCGTCCTGCCGGGGATGCGCTGGGACTGGCGGCCGGTCATGTGGGGCGTCGCGATCGTCACCATGCTGGGCGGCGCGATCGTCGCCATCACCCAGACCGACATCAAGCGGCTGCTCGCGTACTCGTCGATCGCCCACGCGGGCTTCATCCTCGCCGGTGTCATCGCGACCTCGAAGGACGGCGTCTCGTCCGTCCTGTTCTACCTGGCCGCGTACTCCTTCGTGACCATCGGCGCGTTCGCCGTGGTCACGCTGGTGCGCGACGCGGGCGGCGAGGCGACGCACCTGTCCAAGTGGGCGGGGCTCGGCCGGCGTTCCCCGCTGGTGGCGGCCGTGTTCGCGGTGTTCCTGCTGGCCTTCGCGGGCATTCCGCTGACCTCCGGCTTCGCCGGGAAGTTCGCGGTGTTCAAGGCGGCGGCCGAGGGCGGCGCGGTGCCGCTGGTCGTGATCGGTGTGATCTCGTCGGCGATCGCGGCCTTCTTCTACATCCGCGTCATCGTGCTGATGTTCTTCAGCGAGCCGCACCCGGAGGGCCCGACGGTGGCGGTCCCGTCCCCGCTCACGATGACCGCGATCGGCGTGGGTGTGGCGGTCACGGTGGTCCTCGGCGTGGCCCCGCAGTACTTCCTGGACCTGGCGAACCAGGCGGGAGTGTTCGTGCGCTGAGCCACCACCGGAACGCGGTGGCCCGGCCCCCTGGGGGGACCGGGCCACCGCGTTCCGCCGTGTCCGGACCTACCTGCCCTTGCCGTGGCGCGCCCTGATCCCGGTGAGGTCCAGGTTCACGGAGAACGGCGCGTCCACCTTCATCCGCTCCCTGAAGATGCCGACGCCGGTGTAGGCGCCGGTCGTGGGTTCCAGCTCGAAGGCATGCACCGCGGCGCGGTCGTTCTCGTTCTCGACCCGCCAGTAGTGGGGGATTTTCGCCCGCGCGTACTTCAGCGGCTTGGTCTCGCGGTCCCGGGAGACGGAGTCCGGTCCGACGACCTCGACGGTCAGTACGACAGCTGTCGCGGGGACTCGGGTCCGGTCGTGGCTGCCCAGGGCGTCCCTTCGTACAACGACCACGTCCGGTTCGGGTCTGTTCTGCCGGTCGATGTCGACGGTGAACCTGCAGAGCGCCTCGAGATCGGGTGGCGCGGCGCTGCCGAGCTGCCGGCCGAAGAAGCTCATCGCGCGCTCGTGAAAGACCGAGTGCGGGCACGGAAAGACCAGAGTCGCGTCGATCAGCTGGGTGTGTGCCGGCAGGTTCGGGAGGCAGTCCAGGTCATCAGCGGTCCATCCGCCCTCAGGGGGGACCGGCCAGGCGGGCACGGCGGCCTTCGGCGCGGTGTTCGTCGGGGCTTCCACGGGAGGCAGTCTCGCCCGTGCGTTCACATCGCCGGCCGGGGACGGGCGGGGTTCCCGCGTACGTGTGAACGACGGTCGTGTCGTTGACCGGGGCCATGGGGCCGGCCTGTGGACAAGTCCGGGGCTGTCCGTGCGGACCCCTATCGTGGAGGCAGTGGTTGTGGAGCGAGGTGTGGGGGACGAGGCGATGGGCGCGACGGGTGGTGTCACCGGCATGGCAGTGACGGAGAGCGAGGCGCTCGCGACGTTGCGCCGGGTCTTCGGGTACGAGGACTTCCGGGGTGAGCAGGAAGCGGTCGTCGAGCATGTGGTGGAGGGCGGCGACGCCGTCGTGCTCATGCCCACCGGTGGCGGAAAGTCGCTGTGCTACCAACTTCCGTCCCTGGTCAGACCGGGTACGGGCATCGTGGTGTCGCCGCTCATCGCGCTGATGCAGGACCAGGTGGACGCGCTGCGGGCGCTGGGCGTGCGCGCCGGGTTCGTGAACTCCACGCAGGACTTCGACGAGCGCCGGGTGGTCGAGGCGGAGTTCCTGGCCGGCGAGCTCGACCTGCTCTACCTGGCACCGGAGCGGCTGCGCCTGGACGCCACGCTCGACCTGCTCTCCCGCGGCAAGATCTCCGTCTTCGCCATCGACGAGGCGCACTGCGTGTCCCAGTGGGGCCACGACTTCCGCCCCGACTACCTGGCGCTGTCCCTGCTGGGCGAGCGCTGGCCGGACGTGCCGCGGGTCGCGCTCACGGCGACGGCCACCCACGCCACGCACCAGGAGATCACCCAGCGGCTGGGCATGCCGCGGGCCCGGCACTTCGTGGCCAGCTTCGACCGGCCGAACATCCAGTACCGGATCGTGCCCAAGGCCGACGCCAAGAAGCAGCTGCTGACCTTCCTGCGCCAGGAGCACCCGGGCGACGCGGGCATCGTGTACTGCCTGTCGCGCAACTCGGTGGAGAAGACGGCCGAGTTCCTCACCCGCAACGGCGTCGAGGCGGTGCCGTACCACGCCGGCCTGGACGCGGGCACCCGTGCTGCGCACCAGTCCCGCTTCCTGCGCGAGGACGGCCTGGTCGTGGTCGCCACCATCGCCTTCGGCATGGGCATCGACAAGCCCGACGTCCGGTTCGTCGCCCACCTCGACCTGCCCAAGTCGGTGGAGGGCTACTACCAGGAGACGGGCCGCGCGGGCCGGGACGGCCTGCCGTCGACGGCCTGGATGGCCTACGGCCTGAACGACGTCGTGCAGCAGCGCAAGCTCATCCAGTCCGGTGAGGGCGACGACGCGTTCCGCCGCCGCGCCCAGTCCCACCTGGACGCGATGCTCGCCCTGTGCGAGACGGCCCGGTGCCGCCGCGGCCAGCTCCTCGCCTACTTCGGCCAGGAACCGGGCCCGGCCGGCTGCGGCAACTGCGACACCTGCCTGACCCCGCCCGAGACGTGGGACGGCACGGTCGCGGCCCAGAAGGTGCTGTCGACGGTGGTGCGGCTGAAGCGGGAGCGGGGGCAGAAGTTCGGCGCGGGCCAGATCATCGACATCCTGCTCGGCAAGCGCACCGGCAAGGTGATCCAGTTCGACCACGACCAGCTGTCCGTGTTCGGCATCGGCGACGAGCTCACCGAGGGCGAATGGCGCGGTGCGGTACGGCAGTTGCTGGCGCAGGGACTGCTCGCGGTCGAGGGCGAGTACGGCACGCTGGTGCTGACCGACGGCAGCGGGGCGGTGCTGCGCGGCGAGCGGGAGGTGCCGCTGCGCAAGGAGCCGAAGAAGCCGGCCGCCACCGCGCGGGCTTCGGGCACCCGGGACGACCGCAAGCCGAAGGCGGCGGCGGCCGAGCTGCCCGAGGAACTGCTCCCCGCCTTCGAGGCCCTGCGCGCCTGGCGCGCCGAACAGGCCCGCGAGCAGGGCGTCCCGGCATACGTCATCTTCCACGACGCCACGCTCCGGGAGATCGTCACGATCTGGCCGACGTCGGTGGCACAGCTCGGCACGGTCGGCGGCGTCGGCGAGAAGAAACTGGCGACGTACGGGGAAGGCGTGCTCGCGGTGCTGGAGTCGCTGGCCGGGCCGTCCGACGGCTCCGCGGCCGGGACGGGGATGCGCCGAGCGGACGAACCGGAACCCGTGGAGGATCTGCCCGAGCCGGAACCGGAGGACTGGATGTAGCGGGGCCGCACCGGTCACGGGCCCGGTGCGGGCGGGCCCGCCGCTCAGCCCAGCGCCGTCAGGCCCGGGGCGAACGTGATCAGGAGCGGGAGGAGCGGCACCAGGGCCGCCACCGCGGCGGCCAGCGCACGGCGCCTGCGGGCCAGCCGAGGCGGGGGCTTCAGCAGACGGTCCACCCGCTCGCTCAGCAGGCGGTTGCTGGAGGCGCAGGACAGTACCCCGCGGTGCTGGTTGAGCTCGATCAGGGCGAGGGCCGTGGTGAGGTGGCCGTGGCGGCGGGAGGCCGTGTCGTCGGCGGCCAGCTCGACCAGGCGGTGGGTCTGCTCGCAGAACTGCGCGAACAGCGGGACGTGCGGGAAGCCGGTCGCCAGCGCGGTCGACAGGTGCAGCAGCCAGTCGTGGCGCGCGCGGGCGTGGCCGCGCTCGTGCGCGAGGACGGCGTCGAGCTGGTGACCGGTGAGCCGGTGCAGCGCGCCGGTGGTGACGACGAGCTGGGGCGGATGACCGGGCATCCACCAGGCGTCGGGGTACTCGTCCTCCAGCACCAGCAGCGGTCCGCGGGCCGCCGGAAGGCCTGCCGGCAGATCGGGGGCGCGTTCGCGCAGATGCGCGCGGGTCAGGCCGCGCCGGCGGCGGGCCTCGACGAACTCGCGGGCGAGCATCGCGGTGGTCCAGGCGGCGCCGCCGGCCAGCAGCAGGGTGAGGCCGGCGGCCCAGACGGGCGCCACCGACAGGTCGTAGGCGGCCGTCACGGCCGGCGGCGCGGGGGCGAAGACCCGGTCGTGGACAGTGCCGAAGACGGCCGCGGTGCCCAGCACGAGCCCCGCGAGGCAGCACAACAGGACGGTGGCGACCAGGCACTGCCACACCCACAGCGCGACGACGGGCTCCCGTTCGGGCCACCACGCCCGGGCCAGCGTGCGGGGAACCGGCACGGCGAGCGTCAGTGCGACGGCGCTCAGCAGGAGCAGGCAGGCGGTCATGCCTCGGACTCCGGATCCTCGTCGGAGGTGGGCGGGTGTCGGGGTCGTGCGGTGAAGCGTGCTGTGCGGCCGGCCGGCGCGTGGGGCGCGCACGGCCTGCCGCCAGTATGACGGCCGCGGACACCGGGAGTCAGGGTCCGAGACCATCAATTTCCCCGCGAGGCAAGGGCCGCAGGACCTTGACTCAGCCCGACACGACCCGCCCCGTCACCTCCCCGAGCCCCACCCGGGCGCCGTCCGCGCCCGGCGCCCAGGCCGAGAGTGTCACCACGTCGCCGTCCTCCAGGAACGCCCGCTTGCCGTCCGGGAGTTCCAGGGGCTCTTGGCCGTTCCAGGTCAGCTCGAGCAGTGAGCCGCGCTCACGCTCGGACGATCCGCTCACCGTGCCCGAGCCGTACAGGTCGCCCGTGCGCAGGGAGGCGCCGTTGACCGTCATGTGGGCGAGTTGCTGCGCGGCCGTCCAGTACATGGTGGAGAAGGGTGGCTCGGACACCACATGGCCGTTGATCGCGACGGAGATCCGCAGGTCGTAACCGCCGGGCTCGTCCGCGGAGTCGTCGAGGTAGGGCAGCAGCGGGTGCGTGCGCCGCGGCGGGGCCACCCGCGCCTCCTCCAGCGCGTCCAGCGGAGTGATCCACGCCGACACCGACGTGGCGAAGGACTTGCCGAGGAACGGCCCGAGCGGGACGTACTCCCAGGCCTGGATGTCGCGCGCCGACCAGTCGTTCAGCAGGCACAGCCCGAAGACGTGCTCGCGGAAGTCACCGAGCGCGACCGGCTGTCCGAGCCGCGAGGGCACGCCCACCACAAAACCGACCTCCGCCTCGATGTCCAGCCGGACCGACGGGCCGAACACCGGCGCGGGGTCCGTGGGGGCCTTCCGCTGGCCCGACGGGCGCAGCACGTCCGTGCCGGAGACCACCACCGTGCCGGAGCGGCCGTGGTAGCCGATCGGCAGGTGCTTCCAGTTGGGGGTCAGCGAGTCCTCGGCGTCCGGGCGGAAGATCCGGCCCACGTTCCGGGCGTGGTTCTCCGAGGCGTAGAAGTCGACGTAGTCCGCGACCTCGAAGGGGAGGTGCAGGGTCACCGAGGACAGCGGGTGCAGGAAGGGGGCGACGGTCTCCCGGTGGGCCGGCTCCGTCAGCCACGAGGTCAGCGCGCGCCGCACGTCGGACCACGCGGCGCGGCCCACGGCCAGCAGCGGGTTCAGGTTCGGCTGCGCGAGCAGGCCGGCGTGGGGAGAACCGAGCGCCCGCGCCGCCGCCCCCGCGTCGAGCACGTGGTCGCCGAGCCGGACGCCCACGGTCCTCTCCGTCGACCCGGCGCGGGAGAAGACGCCGTAGGGAAGGTTGTGCGGGCCGAAGGGGTCGCCCTCGGGGACCTCGAAGGGGGGCATGGGTGCTGCCTTCCTTTCCCGAATTCCATGTGATCGGGCCACACGTTACGGGGGCGTCCCATGTCTTGGGCAGGGCCTAAAGAGTTTGCAATGCCCGAATTGGTCTTGTGGGAGGGGGTAATTCCGGCTTAGCGTCCTCTGAGGACGCGGACGGGGTGGGTCCGCTCCATAGGGGGGACACGTGGGGGGACCCGTGGCCAGGAATGCCGTCAGTGTGCCTTTCCGGGCCGACCGTGAGGTCCCCGGCCTGATCGTGAAGTTCGGCGACTACCCGCTGCACCACGGCGGGGTGGGCGCGATCCGCAGCCTCGGCCGCCTGGGCGTGCCCATGTACGCGATCACCGAGGACGCCTACACACCGGCGGCCTCCTCCCGTTATCTCAAACGCGCGTTCGTCTGGCCGACCAGGGGCACCGAGGGCGCGGACCGTCTGGTGGAGGGCCTGCTGCGGATCGGCCGCCGCATCGGCCGGCCCACTGTCCTGGTGCCCACCGACGAGGAGGCCGCTGTCCTGATCGCCGAGCACCAGGACGCGCTCCGGGGCCCCTTCCTCTTCCCGCCCGTCGCCCCCTGCCTGCCGCGCCGTCTGGCCAGCAAGCAGGGCCTGCACGAACTGTGCGTGGAGCACGGCATCCCGAGCCCCGCGGCCGCCTTCCCGCAGTCGTACGACGACATCGTGGCGTTCGCCGAGAAGACCCGCTTCCCGGTGGTGGCCAAGAACCGCGAGGCGTTCGTGCGGCGCAGCAGCCCCGCGGTGAACGGCACCACGAGGATCAACACCCGCGAAGGCCTGCTGGCCCTGGCGCGCGACTGGGGCGAGCGGCCCGGCGTGATCCTCCAGGAGTACCTGCCGCGGGAGGAGGCCGAGGACTGGATCGTGCACGCCTACTTCGACCGGGACTCCACGCCGCTGGCGATGTTCACCGGTGTCAAGGTCCGCTCCTGGCCGCCGCACGCGGGTATGACGGCGAACGCGTACGTCGTCGACAACCCGGAACTCGCCGACCTCGCCGCACGGTTCATCAAGCAGATCGGCTTCACCGGCATCGTCGACCTCGACCTGCGTTACGACCGGCGCGACGGGCAGTACAAGCTCCTCGACTTCAATCCGCGGATGGGCGCGCAGTTCCGGCTCTTCGAGAGCGGGTCGGGCGTGGACGTCGTACGGGCCATGCACCTGGACCTGACCGGCCGCCCCGTTCCGGAGGGCGGGCAGCGCGCCGGCCACCGGTATGTCGTGGAGAACATCGACCTGCCCGCCCTCCTCGCCTACCGCCGCAGCGGCTACACGACGCCGCACGCGCCGGCGAGGGCGAGCGGCACGGAGCTGGCCTGGTTCGCGGGGGACGACCCGTTGCCGTTCGTCACGATGCTCGCGCGCTTCGTGCGGCCGGGCGCCCGGCACCTCTATCAGCTGTGGCGGACCAACCGACGCGGCGGCGCGACGGCCGGCCGGCCGTCCTGCGGCGACCCACGGTTGAGCGCCACCTCGCCGGTCACGCTCAAGGACCCTCATCAGTAAGGGAGTTGGAGGGAGGGGAGCCGGGAACGCGGTGACCGCCGCGGTGGTCCGGCTCCGGTCGAGTCGGCGGGCCGGGGCATCCGTATTCTCTGATCATGGCCGCCCTCGCATTCGACCTCATCGCCACCGACCTGGACGGAACGCTGCTGCGCGGCGACGACACCGTCTCCGAGCGGTCCCTCACCGCGCTCGCGAGGGCGGCGGCCGCCGGTGCCCGGCACCTCGTGGTGACCGGACGGCCGGCGCCGAGGGTGCGGGAACTGCTCGGCGTCCTCGGCACCACGGGACTCGCGGTGTGCGGTCAGGGCGCACAGCTCTACGACGCCGGCAGCGACCGCCTGCTGTGGTCGGTCACCCTGGACCGGGAACAGGCCGAGACCGCGCTCGGCAAGATCGAGGCGGAGGTGGGGGAGGTGTACGCCGCGGTCGACCAGGACGGGGCCGAGGGGCTCACGCTCATCGAGCCGGGGTACCTCATGCCGCACCCGGCGCTGCCCGCCGTACGGGTCGAACGGCGCGACGACCTGTGGCGCGCGCCCATCAGCAAGGTGCTGCTGCGCCACCCGGTGCTGTCCGACGACGAGCTGGCGGCGGCGGCCCGCGGCGCGGTGGGCTCCCTCGCCACCGTCACCATGTCGGGACCCGGGACCGTCGAACTCCAGCCCTGCGGCATCACCAAGGCGACCGGACTGGCGCTGGCCGCCGAACACCTGGGACTGGGCCGCGAGCGCGCCCTCGCCTTCGGCGACATGCCCAACGACATCCCGATGTTCCGGTGGGCCGCCCGGGGGGTCGCCATGGCCAACGCCCACCCCGAGCTCAAGGCGGTGGCCGACGAGGTCACGACGTCGAACGAGGACGACGGCATCGCCGTCGTCCTCGAACGATTGCTTGGCTAGCCGGTGTGCGGGCCGGCAGCGGACCTGTCAGTAGGCGCTGTAGACGTTGTCCATCGAGCCGTACCGCTTGGCCGCGTAGTTGCAGGCGGCCGTGATGTTGGCGACCGGGTCGTAGATGTCCCACGACGTGCCGTTCACGTGGTAGGCCCTGAAGGTCGGGTCGATGACCTGGAGCAGGCCCTTGGACGGGATGCCCTTGGCCGCGTTGGAGTCCCAGAGGTTGATGGCCCGCGGGTTGCCGGAGGACTCGCGGATGATGTTGCGGTAGATGCCGTTGTAGGAGCCCGGGATGCCCTTCTCGGCCATGACCTGGAGGGAGGCCCGGATCCAGCCGTCGAGGTTGTTCGGGTAGCCGAGGTTCGAGGCCGTCTTGAGGGTGGTCACGTTGGACGAGACCGGGGTCGCGGCGGACGCGGTCGTCGCGCCGAGCAGCGGCACGGCGAGGACGGCTGCGCCGGTGCCGGTGACGGCGAGGGCGCGAACGAGGCGGGCGGTACGGGTAGAGCGGCGCTGACCGTTTGCAGGCATGGGGGTGTTCCTCTCCGTCGCCTGCGAGGTGAGCTGTCGGGTTCGGGCGGGGAGGTGCCCGGCCGCGCCCCGAAAGGCGCGGCTTCACCCCGAGCCGTTCCGGCGCGGCGTACGACGTAGGACGTACGAGCCCGGCCCGGCGACTTACCTGGGTCCCCCGCTCCTGCCATGGTTCGTTCGGTCGTTGGGGTTACGGGCGGCGGCAGGATTCGGCGTTCCGCCCGATGGCCGGGAACGTATGCGAGACCAGATGTCCCGAACAAGTGCCGGAATCACACATCGCACTATTTGACCTTGGTCCGGCGTGTATGTGGTGCTTGATCCTTTGTGGCTGCCAGGGTTCAACTCGGCTGCGCGTAAAGGCAATGTGAAGGAGTGCGAGGGGTGACGTGAACGGAGGGCGGCGTGACCCAACTCACGGGGTGGGCGCCTGACGGGCAATTACCACTAAAGAGAATTGAAACCCCAATAGGGGCAAATCGGACCGCATGGGTGAGCGCGGAGGGAGCTGTGGGGCGGGTGCGTGACGGTGGTCACGTCGGGTGATGTGCCCTGGCCCGTATAGGTGGGCGATATCGGTGATCGAAACGTGACCGGATACGCTGACTTGAGTGAGGGCAGCGACCTATCGACAAACCGTGTAATCCCAGCAGACACCAGCAGACAGGAGACCCCTCGTGACCGTCGTCGGGCCATTCGGGCTGACCGTGCGGGACCAGGCTCTCGAAGCCGATGTCCAGGCCGGATTGGCGGCTGTCGAGGAAGGGCTGCTCGAAGCCACCAAGAGCGAGGTCCCGTTCATCACGGGGGCCGCCCAGCACCTCGTCAGGGCTGGTGGGAAGCGGTTCCGGCCGCTGCTCGTGATGCTCGCGTCCCAGTTCGGGGACCGGTACGCGCCGGGGATCGTGCCGTCGGCCGTGGTGGTGGAGCTGACCCACCTGGCGACCCTCTACCACGACGACGTGATGGACGAGGCCGCCGTGCGTCGCGGGGTGGCCAGCGCCAACACCCGCTGGGGCAACTCCGTCGCGGTCCTGACCGGCGACTTCCTGTTCGCCCGGGCCTCGCAGATCCTCGCCGACCTCGGCCCGGAGGCCGTGCGGGTGCAGGCCGTGGCGTTCGAGCGGCTGGTCACCGGGCAGATCCTGGAGACCGCCGGGCCGCAGGACGGCCGGGACCCGGTCGACCACTACCTGGACGTGCTGGGCGGCAAGACCGGATCGCTGGTGGCGGTGTCGTGCCGGTTCGGCGCGATGATGTCCGGCGCCGACGAGACGGTCGTGGACGTGCTGACGCAGTACGGCGAGCGGCTGGGCGTCGCCTTCCAGCTGGCGGACGACGTCCTGGACATCGCCTCCGACTCGCACGAGTCGGGCAAGACGCCCGGCACCGATCTGCGCGAGGGCATCGCCACGCTGCCGGTGCTGCGGCTGCGCGAGCGCGCGGCCCGGCTGGGGCTGCCCGAGGACATCGCCCTGTGCGAGCTGCTGGACTCCGACCTGACCGACGACGCGCGGCACGCTCAGGCGCTGGCGGCACTGCGGGTGCACCCGGCGCTGGAACAGGCCCGCCGGGACACCGTGCGCTACGCCGAGGAGGCGCGGGCCGCGCTGGCGCCGCTGCGGGAGTGCGACGCGAAGGCCGCGCTGCTCCAGCTCTGCGACGCCGTGGTGCACCGGGCCGGCTGACGCCTGTCCGGCTCCGCGACCTCACCGGACACCCCCGCCGGACACCCCCGCCGGGCGGCCCCTTCGAGCGGCGTTCTCCACCCTGACCCCTACGGGGTGGGGGAGGCGTCGCCCTTCGCGTGTCATACCGCAGGCGTACACGGAGTTGGCTCCGCGGTCTGACGCTTTCACCCGGCCGATTTGGTCAGATGGACACCACGGACCACACACCACTCCTCACCGATCTGGGTGAGAATGGCGGCTGAGGGTGACATCCCCGTGCAGAAGGACAGCCGCCGCCGAAGACGGAGGTAGGGCACACATGGCACCGAACGGATCCGAAGCCGACGACCTGCGCGCGGGGCGCCGCAAGGCCGCGCGCTACGTCGTCCCGGTCACGGTGGTGGGGGTGGCGGCGGCGACCATCGGGCTCGTCCCGGCACTCGCCGCGTCCGGCGACCCCGACCTGCCGAAGATCAGCGCACAGCAACTCATAGAGAAGATCGCCCAGTCGGACGTCCAGCACCTGTCCGGAACCGTCAAGGTCAGCACGGACCTCGGCCTGCCGAACCTCGGCGGCCTGGAAAGCGGCCTGGCCTCCGGCGCGGCCAGGGATGGTGACGGTTCGTCAGCCGACCCGGCGTCAAAGCTGCCCGAGCTGGCCTCCGGCACGCACACCCTGCGCGTCGCGTCCGACGGCGAGGACCGGCAGAAGGTCTCGCTGATCGAGAGCGCCGCCGAGTACAGCCTCATCCACAACGGCAAGGACGTCTGGGGCTACGACAGCAAGTCGAACGAGGTCTTCCACAGCACCGCGGGCGACAGCGCCGGCAAACACCGGGACGAGGCCCCCGCCACGCCCAAGAACTTCGCCGACGAGGCCCTGAAGTCGGTCGACGACACCACCTCGGTGAAGGTCGACGGCACCGCGCAGGTCGCCGGACGCGACGCCTACAGGCTGGTCATCGAGCCGAAGCACGCCTCCGGCACCACGGTCGGCGTGATCAGCATCGCGGTGGACGCCAAGACCGGGCTGCCGCTGAAGTTCACGCTCACCCCGGCGAGCGGCGGCGCCGCCGTGCTGGACGCGGGCTTCACCCGGATCAGCTTCGCCAAGCCGGCCGCCTCGACCTTCGACTTCACCCCGCCCAAGGGCGCGAAGATCACCGAGGGGAAGGACGCGGACAAGGCCGCCAGGAAGGACGCCGGAAAGGACAGCGGGCGGAAGACCGGCCCGGGCCGCCCGTTCCACGAGCCCGGTACGCAGGAGAAGGGCCTGGCCGAGAACGGTCCGAAGGTCCTCGGCAAGGGCTGGAACTCCATCGCCGTGTTCGACACCGGCACCAAGGGCGGCGTCCCGTCCTCCGCCGGCAAGGGCGACCTGAGCGGGTTCCTCGACTCGCTCGGCGACCAGGTCAGCGGCTCGTTCGGCAAGGGCACGGTCTTCTCCACCCGCCTGGTCAACGCCCTGATCACGGACAACGGCAAGGTGTACGTCGGCGCCGTCACCAAGGACACGCTGGTGAAGGCGGCGAACGCCGGGAAGTAAGGACCGACGGGCACGAGGATCGGGGGAGCCGATGGACGAAGAGGACGACGGCGTCATCCACACGCGGGGGCTCACCAAGCGCTACCGCGGCGGACAGCTCGCCGTCGACGGCCTCGACCTGACCGTCCCGGCGGGCAGCGTCTTCGGCTTCCTCGGCCCGAACGGCTCGGGCAAGACCACCACCATCCGCATGCTGATGGGACTCATCGAGCCCACGTCCGGCACGGCGCGGGTGCTGGGGCGCCCCATGCCCCGGTCCTCGCGCACCGTGCTCCCACAGGTCGGCGCGCTCATCGAGGGCCCGGCTCTGTACGGCTTCCTCTCCGGCCGGGACAACCTGCTGCGCTACGACGCCGCCGACCCGACCGCCGACCCCCGCACCCGGCGCCGCCGGGTCGCGGCCGCCCTGGACCGGGTGGGCCTGACGGCCGCGGAGGGCAAGAAGGCCAAGGCCTACTCCCTGGGCATGAAACAGCGCCTGGGCCTGGCCGCCGCGCTGCTCCAGCCGCGCAGACTGCTCGTCCTGGACGAGCCGACCAACGGTCTCGACCCGCAGGGCATGCGGGAGATCCGCTCCCTGGTCCGGGAGTTGGCGTCCGACGGGACGACCGTGTTCCTCTCCTCCCATCTGCTGGACGAGATCGAGCAGGTGTGCAGCCATGCGGCGGTCATGGCGCAGGGGCGGCTGATCACCCAGGGAGCCGTGGCGGAGCTGGCCGCGGGAGCGCGCGGCCGGCTGGTGGTGACCACGCCCGACACGGGGGAGGCGGCCCGGGTGCTGAAGGAGCAGGGCGCCGGCGACGTCGTCGTGGGCGAGGGCCGGGTGACCGGCGATCCCCCGGAGCGCGACCTCGCCGACGTGAACGCCGCACTGGTGACGGCGGGCGTGCGCGTCCGCGGCTTCGGGGTCGAACGGGCCTCGCTGGAGGACGCGTTCGTGGCACTCACGGGGGAGGGTTTCGATGTCGCGGGCTGAGGTCTCGCCGGGGCGGACCGCGGACGGGGCCGTCCGCGCCCCCGGTCCGCTGTGGACCTTCGGACTGCTGCGCAGCGAGCTGGTGACCACCTTCCGGCGCTGGCGCACCGTCGCGCTGCTGGGCGTGCTGGCCGGTGTGCCGGTCCTGGTCGGGGTGGCCGTCAGGATCGAGACGCGGGGCGGTTCGTCCGTCGGCGGCGGGGGCGGCGAGGGACCGGCGTTCATCGCGCAGGTCACCAACAACGGACTGTTCCTGGTCTTCACCGCACTGGCCGCCACCCTGCCGTTCTTCCTGCCGATGGCCGTGGGCGTGATCGCGGGTGACGCCGTCGCCGGGGAGGCGAACGCGGGCACCCTGCGCTACCTGCTGGTCGCCCCCGCCGGCCGCACCCGCCTGCTGCTCGCCAAGTACGCCACGACGATGGCCTTCTGCCTGGTCGCCACCCTCGTGGTCGCCGTCTCGGCGCTCCTCGTGGGCGCGTTGCTGTTCCCCCTGGGCGATCTGACGACCATCTCCGGCACGCGGATCAGCTTCGCCGACGGACTGGGCCGGGCGGTGCTGATCGCCCTCGTCGTCGCCGCTTCCCTGATCGGCCTCGCCGCACTCGGCCTGTTCGTCTCGACGCTCACCAACAGCGGGATCGCGGCGATGGCCACGACCGTGGGCCTGCTGATCACCGTTCAGATCGTGGACCAGATCCCCCAGCTGCACGCGATCCAGCCGTACCTCTTCCCCCACTACTGGCTGTCCTTCGCCGACCTCATGCGTGAGCCGGTCTACTGGGACGGCCTGCTGAAGAACCTGGAGTTGCAGGCCCTGTACGCGGCGGTGTTCGGGTCGGCGGCGTGGGCGCGGTTCACGGCGAAGGACATCACGGCCTAGGGGCCGCCCGCGCCAGGGGTCAGGGGTTTTCCGCGCGGGTCCTCCCCGCCCCGGTGAGACGGGCCAGTGGTTCGCTCTCCCGTGGCGGCGCCCCGCTCAGGTCGCCCACCCGCCAGGCCTCCATCCACGGGACGCGGTAGACGTCGATCACGGCCTCGATCGGCTTCACCCGCTGGGCGAGCCGCCGCGGCAGCCGTCCCGGCGCGTCCGCGACGAGCACCACGGCGTCCAGGTCGAGCCCGGCGGGCGCCTCGCCCCCGCGGAACACCTCCAGGGCCCGGGTGACGGCGTCCAGCCCGGCCGCGTGGGTCCTGGCGACCAGCAGGACCGACGTGGGGGCGCCGGGCTCCGGCCAGGCGCGTCCGCAGTCGTGACCCCCGTAGACGACCGCGAGCGTGGTCGTGCCCGCGCCGCCGTGGGTGGCCAGCCAGGAGAACCGGCGGGGCGTGACGGACCGGCCTGCGGGCCGTTCGGGCCCGTCCTCCCACCCGCCGGGCTCGGCGCGGGTGTCGGGCACCGGTCCGCGGACCCAGATCTCCGGCCCCTGTCGTGCGTTTGTTCGCATTTCCGTCCCCCTTCCGCGCCATCCCGGCGATCCTCGCCCGCGAAACGTTACCCGCGTCACAGGAGCACGGTTCCTGGTGCGAGGCTGTGACGTCGTGGTGACGCGGGCAGGGCAGGCGGGCGGAGAGACTCGAATGGACGCGAACGACCGGATGGCACACTCATCCGAGTGAGGGAGCCGATGTCTCGACTGAGCCGCGGGAAGAAGCGGGAACACGAGCGCGCCGCGCAGTCGGCAGCACCCGTGGCGACGCCGGTCGCCGTCCATGTGCCGGCGGACGGCGCCGGGGCCTCGGTCGGCGGCGTACCGGTCCAGCCGGCTCCCGGTGAGGAGGTCCAGCAGGCCGTCCTGAACCACCTCCACCGCATCGCCCTCACCTGCGGCCACCCCGTCCTCGCCACGGTCACCGACGAGCGCATCGGCTACGTCGTCCCCCTCCAGGTCCGCACCGACGGCTCCAGCGCGTTCGCGGCGGAGCCCCTGCGCACGGCACCGCCGGACCCGCCGGCCGGCGTACCCGGACCGGGCCCGGCCGCGCGGCCGGAGGACGACAGGGTGACGCACGTCCTGAAGCAGCTCCCGGAACCGCCTCGCGAGCCCCGGGAGGCCGGCAGGACCCCGCATGCCGGGAACGCGCCCACCTTCCCGTTGCGGGCGGCTCCCGAGCCGCAGGCGCCGTCCACCGGGGTGGCACCGGCGTTCGCCTCGCCGGCGTTGCCGGAACCGCCGAGCGACACGCCCTTCGGCACGGCCGTCGCCCCCACAGGGGTGTTCGGCCCGCCCCCGGCGATGGACGCAAGCCCGGCCGACCCGAACCCGCAACCGCCCGCGCCCATCGACCGGACTCTCGCGCCCGCCGATCAGATCCCCGCGCCCCTCGACCGGACTCTGACGCCCGCCGATCAGATCCCCGCGCCCCTCGACCGGACTCTGACGCCCGCCGATCAGATCCCCGCGCCCCTCGACCGGACTCTGACGCCCGCCGATCAGATCCCCGTGTCTGCCGACCGGGACCTCGCGCCCGCCGATCAGGACCCGGCGTCCGGCTGCCAGGCCTGTGCGCCCGCCGTCCCCGGGGCAGCCGCGACCTCCCACCCACCCCGGCATGCGCACCCGCACCCGGGCACGGACCCCGACCGAGCCGTGCCCGACCAGGCCGTACCCGACCGGGCCGCACCTGATCCGCTCGTGCCCAACCGAGCCGCACCTGACCGAGCTGTGCCCGACCGGGCTGTACCTGACCGCGCTGCACCCGAGCCGCTCGAACCCGATCCCAAGCCCACCCCCGCCCGGGGGTTCGACGCGGTGGCTGAGGCGGTGCTCGGGGAGGATCCCAGGACCGCGGCCGGGGAAGCGGGCGTCGTCCTGCTCGCCGAACCCCTGGCGCGCGTCAACGAGGCCGTGAAGGAGGGCCGGATCGAGGAGGCGGCGACCCTGGCCGAACGCACCGTCGCGGACGCGTCCGGCACGCTCGGCCCGGAGCATCCCGAGGTGCTGCGGGTGCGCGAACTCACCGCCTACATCGCCTACCTGGCGGGCGATCCGCTCCGTTCCTTCGGCATCTCCCTCGCCCTCGCCCGCATCCGCCACCGGGCCCGGGACACGGATGCCGCCTACGGCGACGTGCAGAGCGCCTCGGCCGCCTGGCGCGCGGTCCGCGACCCCGAGCAGGGCCTGCGGCTCGGCCGCGACCTGATCGACCTGTGGGCCGAACTCGCCGCCGAGGACGGCCCGGCCGCCGACGACATCGAACAACTGGAGTCCGCCCGCGCCCGCATGGACCGCCTGGCCCAGCGGGCCCGCACCGCGACACCGCCGCCCACAGGCTGAGCGGCGCCCTACGCCACGCAGAACACGTTGCCCTCCGGGTCCTCCAGCACCGTCCACTCCCCAGCGGGCTCCCGCACGTGCCGCAGCACCCGTGCCCCGAGGTCCTTCAGCCGCTCCACCTCGTCCGCGCGCCGGCCCTCACCGGGGTGCAGGTCGAGGTGGAGCCGGTTCTTGCCGGACCTGGCCTCCGGTACCCGCTGGAACAGCAGCCGCCTCCCCAGACCGGTGCCGCGCTCCTTGTCGTACGGGTCGTCCGGGTGCCGTACGCCGATCAGGTCCCGGAAGGCCGGGCGGCCGTGGAACTCGACGGTGGCCGCGCCCGGCAGTGCCCCCAGCTCCAGCAGCCGCTCGACCAACGCGCTGTTGTCCTCCACCTCGTAGTGCAGCGCGGCGGCCCAGAAGTCGGCCTGCGCGTGCGGGTCGGCGGCGTCGACGACGAGCTTCCAGTGCAGCGGGGCGGGCGCGGAGCCCGTGGGTGTCCGAGTCATGTAACCAGTTATAGTGGTTACATGAGTGCGCGTGCCAGGGAAACGCGGAAATCCGCCACCGGTCTGACGCTCGTCTCGCACGACGGAAAGCCCTACCGCTTCGATCCGGGGGCGCTGTGCCTGGAGTTGCTGACGACGGGCGGCCCGGGCGCCTTCGCCCGCTACGAGATGCTGCACGGCCCCGCCGACCTGGTCGCCTGGGCCGGTCGCAGCAGGCTCGCCCCGGGGCTGGAACTGACGGTCGGCGAGGACGAGGTGGAGCGCGCCCGCGTCTTCCGCGACGCCCTGTTCCTGCTCACCGCCGACCGCGCGCACGGCCGTCCGCTCCAGCCGGGCCACGTGGCCACGGTCAACGAGACGGCGGCCGAACCGTCCCTCGTCTCCCGGCTCACCCCGGCCGGCACCCGGATCTGGGCGCCAGGCGCCACCGGCACGCGGCTGCTGTCGACGGTGGCCCGGGACGCCATCGACCTGTTCACCGGTCCGCACGCCGACCGCGTCCGCGAATGCGGTGCCCACGACTGCTACCTGCTGTTCGTCGACACCTCACGTCCGGGCCGGCGGCGCTGGTGCGCGATGGAGCACTGCGGCAACCGGGAGAAGGTGCGAGCCCACCGCGCCCGCACCCCGCGCACGCTCGACGCGGGCCATCCCGACAGGCCCTAGCGTGCCGCGGACGCGCCGCCCGCGGCACGTCCGCGGCAGCGGCTATGCGTCCACCGGGTCGGCCTGCGCCGTCGCCGCGGTCCTGGGGGCGGCGGCGAGCCGGGCCCTGAGCTGTGCCGCCCGTCGGGCGGTACGCAGTCCGTCCCAGGTCAGCATGGTCAGGGCCAGCCAGACCAGGGCGAAGCCGGCCCAGCGCTCGGCCGGCATGGACTCGTGGAAGTAGGCGACGCCGAGCCCGAACTGGAAGACCGGGGCCATGTACTGCAGCAGGCCCAGGGTGGACAGCGGCACCCGTATCGCGGCCGCGCCGAAGCAGACCAGCGGCAGCGCGGTGACGATGCCGGTGGAGGCGAGCAGGGCGGCGTGCCCGGCGCCCTCGGCGGCGAACGTCGAGGTGCCGTGCGCGCCCAGCCACAGCAGGTAGCCCAGGGCGGGCAGGAACTGGACCGCGGTCTCGGCGGCCAGCGACTCGACGCCGCCGAGGTTGACCTTCTTCTTCACCAGGCCGTAGGTGGCGAAGGAGAAGGCGAGGCAGAGGGAGATCCACGGCGGGCGGCCGTAGCCGACGGTGAGCACGACGACGGCGGCGGCGCCGGTGCCGACCGCCGCCCACTGCACGGGCCGCAGCCGCTCCTTGAGGAGCAGCACGCCCATCGCGATGGTGACCAGCGGGTTGATGAAGTAGCCGAGGGAGGCCTCCACCACGTGCCCGCTGTTGACGGACCAGATGTAGACGCCCCAGTTGACGGTGATCACGGCGGCGGCGATCACGACGAGGGCCAGCCGGCGCGGCTGGCGCAGCAGCTCACCGGCCCAGGCCCAGCGGCGTACGACGAGCAGGGCGACGGCCACGAAAGCGAGGGACCACACCATGCGGTGGGCGAGGATCTCGATCGCCCCGGAGGGTTTGAGCAGCGGCCAGAACATGGGGACGAGGCCCCACATCCCGTAGGCGGCGATGCCGTTCAGCAGTCCTGTGCGCCGTTCACCCCTCGGCTTCTCGCTCACTCGTTCCTCCTTCGTGCCGGCCGCGTGCCGTGCGACGGGCATCAAAGAAGGTAGCGCCACGCGCCCCCGCCTGTCATGTCCGTATGGCCAAACGGTCATGACGGGCGGGTGACGGTTTTCCCGCTGTCCTCCCCGGTACTTCCCCGGTGCCGCTCAGCCCCGGGCGCGACGACGAGGCCCGGGCCGCACGGACCCGGGCCTCGTGAGACGGAGTGGGCCGCTCAGCCGACGACCGTCCAGGTGTCCCCGCCGGCCAGCAGCGCGGCCAGGTCGCCCTTGCCCCGCTGCTCGATCGCCTCGTCCAGTTGGTCGGCCATCGCGGTGTCGTAGACCGGGCGGTCGACGGACCGGAGGACGCCGATCGGGGTGTGGTGGAGGGTGTCGGGGTCGGCCAGCCGGGACAGCGCGAACGCCGTGGTGGGGGAGGCCGCGTGGGCGTCGTGGACGAGGATCTCGGACTCGTTGTCCGGGGTGACGTCCACGACGGACAGGTCACCGGTGCGCGCGTCCCGGACGACACCGCGCTCGCGGTCCGCGCCGAAGCGGATCGGCTGCCCGTGCTCCAGGCGGATCACGGCCTCCTGGGCCTGCTGCCGGTCCTTGAGGGCCTCGAAGGCGCCGTCGTTGAAGATGTTGCAGTTCTGGTAGATCTCGATCAGCGCCGTGCCGGGGTGGGCGGCGGCCTGGCGCAGCACCTCGGTGAGGTGTTTGCGGTCGGAGTCGATGGTGCGCGCGACGAAGGACGCCTCGGCGCCGATCGCGAGGGAGACCGGGTTGAAGGGGGCGTCGAGGGAGCCCATCGGCGTCGACTTGGTGATCTTGCCGATCTCGGAGGTGGGGCTGTACTGGCCCTTGGTCAGACCGTAGATCCGGTTGTTGAACAGCAGGATCTTGAGGTTGACGTTGCGGCGCAGGGCGTGGATGAGGTGGTTGCCGCCGATGGACAGCGCGTCGCCGTCGCCGGTGACGACCCACACGCTCAGGTCGCGCCGCGAGGTGGCCAGGCCGGTGGCGATGGCGGGGGCGCGGCCGTGGATGGAGTGCATCCCGTAGGTGTTCAGGTAGTACGGGAAGCGGGAGGAGCAGCCGATGCCGGAGACGAAGACGATGTTCTCCCTGGCCAGCCCCAGCTCGGGCATGAAGCCCTGGACGGCCGCCAGGATCGCGTAGTCGCCGCAGCCGGGGCACCAGCGCACTTCCTGGTCCGACTTGAAGTCCTTCATGGACTGCCGGGCCTGGGCCTTCGGCACCAGGGAGAGCGCCTCGGCCGTGCCCGTGCCTTCCGTGGACGTCTCAGCCATCGATGGCCTCCTTGAGAGCCGTGGCGAGCTGTTCCGCCTTGAACGGCATGCCGTTGACCTGGTTGTACGAGTGCGCGTCCACCAGGTACTTCGCCCGCACCAGAGTGGCGAGCTGGCCGAGGTTCATCTCGGGGATCACCACCTTGTCGTAACGCTTCAGGAGGGCGCCGAGGTTCTTCGGGAAGGGGTTGAGGTGGCGCAGGTGGGCCTGCGCGATGGACTCCCCGGCCGCGCGCAGCCGGCGCACCGCTGCCGTGATCGGCCCGTAGGTCGAGCCCCAGCCCAGGACGAGGGTGCGTGCCCCGTCCGGGTCGTCGACCTCGATGTCGGGGACCTCGATGCCGTCGATCTTGGCCTGCCGGGTGCGGACCATGAAGTCGTGGTTGGCGGGGTCGTAGGAGATGTTGCCGGTGCCGTCCTGCTTCTCGATGCCGCCGACCCGGTGCTCCAGGCCCGGCGTGCCCGGGATCGCCCACGGGCGGGCCAGGGTCTCGGCGTCGCGCTTGTACGGCCAGAACACCTCGGTGCCGTCGTCCAGCGTGTGGTTGGGGCCCTGTGCGAACTGCACGCTCAGCTCCGGCAGTTCGTCCAGGTCCGGGATGCGCCAGGGTTCGGAGCCGTTGGCGAGGTAGCCGTCGGAGAGCAGGAACACCGGGGTGCGGTACGTCAGCGCGATCCGGGCCGCCTCCAGGGCGGCGTCGAAGCAGTCCGCCGGGGTGCAGGGGGCGACGACCGGGACCGGTGCCTCGCCGTTGCGGCCGTACATCGCCTGCAACAGGTCGGCCTGCTCGGTCTTGGTCGGCAGGCCGGTGGACGGGCCGCCGCGCTGGATGTCCACCACCACCAGCGGCAGCTCCAGCGACACCGCGAGACCGATCGTCTCCGACTTCAGGGCCACGCCGGGGCCGGAGGTGGTGGTGACGGCGAGGGACCCGCCGAAGGCGGCCCCGAGTGCGGCGCCGATGCCGGCGATCTCGTCCTCGGCCTGGAAGGTCCGCACACCGAAGTTCTTGTGCTTGGACAGCTCGTGCAGGATGTCCGAGGCCGGGGTGATCGGGTACGAGCCCAAGAACAGCGGCAGGTCCGCCTGGCGGGACGCCGCCACCAGACCGTAGGCCAGGGCCAGGTTCCCGGAGATGT
Organism: Streptomyces cyslabdanicus; assembly: GCF_052663305.1. NCBI lineage: Bacteria > Bacillati > Actinomycetota > Actinomycetes > Kitasatosporales > Streptomycetaceae > Streptomyces > Streptomyces cyslabdanicus. The sequence continues at coordinate 698 of NZ_JBQRUW010000043.1, read as the reverse complement.
TGCGGTACGTGCCGACGGGGAAGGCCTTGGCGGCCGGGGCCACCTCGTAGGAGACCGCGAAGTCCTCCGTCGTCTCACCGAAGTTCCAGCCCGCGCGGAACGCCGCCACGTTCGCCGCCGCGATGTCCGGCTTCCGGGCGAACTTCGTCCGCAGGAACTTCTCCGTGCCCTCCGTCGGCCGGTGGTACATCCAGCTCAGCAGGCCCAGCGCGAACATGTTCTTGCTGCGCTCGGCCTCCTTGCGGGACAGGTCGAATTCCTTGAGGGCCTCGACCGTCAACGTGGTCAGCGGCACCGGATGCAGGTGGTAGCCGTCCAGCGAGCCGTCCTCCAGCGGGGAGGCGGCGTAGCCGACCTTCTGCATCGCGCGCTTGGTGAACTCGTCGGTGTTGACGATGATCTCCGCACCACGCGGCAGGTCTCCGACGTTCGCCTTCAGCGCCGCCGGGTTCATCGCCACCAGCACGTTCGGCGCGTCCCCCGGAGTGAGGATGTCGTGGTCCGCGAAATGCAGCTGGAAGGACGACACACCCGGCAGGGTGCCCGCGGGGGCCCGGATCTCAGCCGGGAAGTTCGGCAGCGTGGACAGGTCGTTCCCGAACGACGCCGTCTCCGAGGTGAAGCGGTCACCGGTGAGCTGCATACCGTCACCCGAGTCACCCGCGAACCGGATGATCACCCGATCCAAGCGGCGGACG
>NZ_JBQRUW010000042.1:0-167674 GCF_052663305.1 Streptomyces cyslabdanicus | reverse complement strand
GTGAACCGACGGTGTGTCAGGCCGAAGGCGGGCCGTGGCCGTGGCCGGGTGATCCACAGTGGCGGAAGGAAATCCTCCGCCGAGAGGACCTCTTCCGTCTTCTGGAGTGGATCGTGACGTTCTCACTGTCGGATGCTGCCCGCCGGTCGGGACCTGGTGCCGGGCATCGTGCCGGCTCGGCCGCCGCCCGGGGCCGGGCGCTGGCCGTGGCGGCCGGCGTGTTCTGTACCGCCGCCATCGCTCCGGTGGCGCTGTCCGGGGCCGCCCACGCGCAGGGCACCTGTACGGTCTCAGGCCCCACCACCACCTGCACGTTCGCCTTCACCAGCGCCGAGCAAACCTTCACCGTGCCCAGCGGTGTCACGCAGGTCGACGTCATGGCGATCGGCGCCGGCGGCGGCGTGGAGGACAACGGCGTGAGCGGCGGCCGGGGCGCCCAGGTGTCCGGCACGCTCACCGGGCTGTCCGGCGGGCAGACCCTCTACGTCGAAGTCGGCGGCACCCCCACCAACGGCTCGTGCGCCGGCAGCGCGCAGTGCGCCGGTGGCTTCAACGGCGGCGGCAGTACCCACTTCGGCGGAGGAGGCGGCGGTGCCTCCGACGTCCGCACCCAGCCCGGCACCACCCCCCTGACCACCACCGACTCCCGCCTCATCGTGGCCGCGGGCGGCGGCGGAGCCGGCTGGGCCGGCCAGTGCACCGGAAGCCCGGGCGGAGACGCCGGTCAGCCAGGCGCGGACGCGACCTGCAGCGGAGGAGACGGCGGCGGGGCGGGCACGTCCACCCACGGCGGGACCGGCGGCACCGGCGGGGGCGGAGTGTTCGACGGTGGCCCCGGCACGCTCGGTGTCGGCGGCACCGGCGGCGGCCCGGGCAACTCCCTGACCGGTGGCGGCGGAGGCGGGGGCTACTACGGCGGAGGCGGCGGCGGCAACATCAACCCCTTCATCACTCCGAGCGGCGGCGGGGGTGGCGGAGGCGGCGGCTCGTCCCTGGTCCCCACCGGCGGCACCGGCCCCACGGTGACCAGCGCCGCCGCGGGCATCACCATCAGCTACCTCACCCCGGGCAAGCCCGTGACCACGGATCTGGTCTCGCGCCCGCACCGGACCCCACGAGTTGGCAAGACGGTGCAACTACGCGATGTGGTCTGCCCCACCGCCAGGAGCGCCAGGACAAGGCCCACCGGAACCGTGGTATTCACCGACACCACCAACCACACCACCCTGGGCACAGCTCCCCTGAGGCCCTTCCGCCGGAACTGCGCCGCCGCGATGGTCATCACCTCGTTCCGGAGCGTCGGCATGCACACCATCACGGCCGTCTACAGCGGCGACACCGTCTACCAGGGCAACAGCGGGAACCCAGAAACCCTCACGCTGACGGTGCGCCCGCGCTGGTGACGCCGCAGCACAACCATTAGGCACACCCCTACGGGCCCCTGCCGAACCACCCACCCGGCCGGGGGCCCCACACGTCCCGCCCCACCGACACGCCCTCCCGGGTGCTCTCGATTCCCACCGACATCTCCCGGCATCTCGAGTTCTTACCGGCACCCCGACCTGGGCCTGCCCGGCTGACGCGGGACCTGGGCGACTGCGGGGTCGTGCTCGACTGCCTCCGGGTAACAGTCCGCTGCGACTGTTACCCTCCTGACCTGCGGAAGTTCTAAAACTCGGCTCTCATCTGAGAGGCCAAATCAGGAAGCGGCGGCCGCGCGGTCGCACCCACCTCGTCGCCAATTGGCGAGTGCCCCGCGGCGGGTTCGACGGACGGGTCAGCACGACGCGGCACGCTGAGCGGAGCGCCCACGACGGACCCGGCCACATCGCGGCAGCAGCTGCTCCCCCGCAACCCACGGTGGCGGTGCGGTCTGCTCACGCTCGCGCATATGTGGCGGCGGCAGTACGGCGAGCGGCCCGATTCCGGCGGGGTCGACGGCGTACCGGCCCAGCGCCCTTCTCCGCCCCCTCCGCAGCCAGCCTGTCCTTCGTCACAACCGAGCTGCTGCAGTCGGCAGCGCGCCGGGCCACGTAAACCGCCTACGGTGTCCGTGTGCCGGCGGCGTCCAAGAACCGATCAGTTCTTGGACTGCGATGCCTGGGGGTCGACACGCCGAGCCGGAGCCGGCTGCTGTGAAGCTGTAAAGAATCAACCTGTTGGCGTGTCGCTATCCGGTGGGACTGCGGCGAAGAGTTCGTCCGCGGTGCGGTAGCGGGTAGGTGCGGGGCGGGCATGCACACCATCACGGCCGTCTACAGCGGCGACACCGTCTACCAGGGCAACAGCGGCAACCCCGAAACCCTCACGCTGACGGTGCGCCCGCGCTGGTGACGCCGCAGCACAACCATTAGGCACACCCCTACGGGCCCCTGCCGAACCACCCACCCGGCCGGGGGCCCCACACGTCCCGCCCCACCGACACGCCCTCCCGGGTGCTCTCGATTCCCACCGACATCTCCCGGCATCTCGATCAAAAGCCGATGCCAGAACACACCGACACCCGCTCTCAGCGCTCCAGCGCTCACCTACACAGCCAGCTGGCAAAGGCCGTGTACGGTTCGCCATCCACGGTGGTGACCGTGATCGCGGGGTCGTCGACGCCGGCCTGGGCGTCGTGGACGGCGACGGTCAGGTCGGCTGCTTCGGCGGCGTCCAGCAGCCGGTGGTACAGCGTCCGGTCGCTGACGAAGCCCTCCACGGCGGCACGCTGCTCCCACCACGACCCGTCGTGGCCGACCCCGGCCTCGCCGGGCTGGGAGGCGATGGTGAGGAACCCGGCGCGGTTGAGCGCCGCGAGGGAGGGGACCAGGTGCGCGGTCTCCTCATCGGGGCCACAACCTGGCATGTAGCCGGGCCAGGACCGCAGGTCGCCCTCCAGCCATAACGCCATCAGCGCGCCAAGGTCGGCGACAGTTTGGGCGGACCGCCAGCAGCGCCGGTCGGAGCGGCTCATCCACGGGAGCGTAGGTTTCACGGCCATGCTCCGGCGGCTCAGTAGCCGGCCCGGTAGCAGCGGGCCCGCTTCAGTCGAGTGGTCACCTCGGCGCCACGGACGGCGAGGCTGTCCCTGTCCTGGGTCCAGTCAGTGAGGCCCTCGAGGGCCGCAGCGCCCTTCAGGGCGTGGGCCTCAGTCTCGGCGATGGCGAGTGCCACTCCGGAGTGGTGGCCGATGCGCCACCGTTAGACATCACCGCAGTTGACGGTGTCGGGCAGCTTGTAGACGTGCAGGCCCGGCACGGGAGATGTGGACGTCACCAGGATGGCTCTGTTCACGAGAACGGGTTCTGGCTCGCTTTCCGTGATGCGCGCACGCTGAGTGACGGCTGACGCTCCGATCAGGCTCCGGAAAGTTGCCTGAAAATGACCAGGCCCATCTTGATGTGGTCGGAGCAATGCTCAGGACTTGTGGATCGGCCCCGGGAGGACACGCGGAGGGCGTACCTTCCCGAATGATCCGTAAGGTCTCCGAGTAGGCCCGCGTTCGCAGCGCGGGTCGGGAAGGCACGCCCGTGCTCAGCGTAGTGAATGCCGAGGGTTCCACCGAGTCCGGCTCCCTGATCGACGAGATCGTGCGCGAGGGCGCCCGTCGGATGCTTGCTGCAGCGCTGGAGGCGGAAGTCAACCAGTACATAGCCGAGTTGGCCGCCGAGCGGGACGAACGCGGACACCGCCTGGTGGTCCGCAACGGCCACCACCGGCCCCGCACTGTGGTCACGGCCGCCGGGCCGGTGGAGTTGAAAGCGCCCCGGGTGAACGACCGCCGCATCGACGAGGCCATCGGCGAGCGCAAGCGGTTCTCGTCCAAGATCCTGGCCCCGTGGTGCCGCAAGTCCCCGAAGATCTCTGAGGTGCTGCCCTTGCTCTACCTGCACGGCCTGTCCTCGGGCGACTTCGTGCCCGCGCTGGAGCAGTTCCTCGGCTCGACGGCCGGGCTGTCGCCGGCCACGGTGACCCGGCTGACCAAGCAGTGGGAGGACGACCACGCCGCCTTCTGCGACCGGGACTTGTCGGACCGCGACTTCGTCTACGTGTGGGCCGACGGCGTGCACCCCAAGGTCCGCCTCGGCCAGGTGCACTCCTGCGTGCTGGTCCTACTCGGGGTGCGGCTGGACGGCACGAAGGAGCTGATCGCGCTGGCCGAGGGGCTGCGGGAGTCGACCGAGTCGTGGGCCGACCTGCTGCGCGACTGCCGCCGCCGCGGCATGCGCGACCCCGAACTCGTCGTCGGCGACGGCGCGATGGGCCTGTGGAAGGCCCTGGCCGAGGTGTGCCCCGTCGCCCGGCACCAGCGCTGCTGCGTCCACAGAAGCCGTCAAGAATCAACCTGTCGCTTCGCGGTCAGCGGCTCGTTGGCCTTGTATGGCGATCACGGAGGAGATGCTGTCCCAACTCGACCGCCGCTTCGCGGCATTGCTGCCCCATCTGAACGAGCGGCAGCGGCGTCTGGCGGTGGCGGCCGAGGCGAGGCTGCTCGGCCATGGCGGGGTGCGCGACGCCGCCCGGGCAGCGGCGGTCAGCGAGACCACCGTGCGCCGGGGGATTACGGAACTGGAAGCCGGCGCCGGGCCGCTGCCCGGCGGACGCATCCGCGCCGAAGGCGGAGGCCGCAAACCGGCCGAGGAGATCGACTCCGGCCTGGTGAACGCGCTGATGGCCCTGGTCGAGCCCGACGAGCGCGGCGATCCGGAATCCCCGCTGCGCTGGACGACGAAGTCGCTGCGCCACCTGGCCGAGGAGCTGACCCGGCAGGGCCACCCGGTCTCCGCGCCGACGGTGGGCCGGCTGCTGAAGCAGGCCGGCTTCAGCCTGCAAGCCAACGCCAAGACCCTCGAAGGAGCCCAAAATCCCGACCGGGACGCCCAGTTCCGTTACCTCAACGAGCAGGTCAAGCAGCACCAGGCGGCAGGCGATCCGGTGATCCGGTGATCCGGTGATCCGGTGATCAGCGTGGACACCAAGAAGCGCGAGCAGATCGGGCGCCTGCCCATGCCCGGACGCGAGTGGCGCCCCAAGGGTAATCCGGTACAGGTCGAGGACCACCACTTCTTCTTCAGTGGACCGGACGTCGAGCAGGCCATCCCCTACGGGATCTACGACATCGCCCGCAACACCGGCTGGATCAACGTCGGCGTCGACCACGACACCTCCACCTTCGCCGTCGAGTCGATCCGCCGCTGGTGGAAGGCCCGCGGCCACAGCGACCACCCCAAGGCCACCCGGCTGCTGATCACCGCGGACGCCGGGGGCTCCAACGGCTACCGCTACAGGGTCTGGAAGAGCGAGCTGGCCGCACTGGCTGCCGAAACCGGCCTGACGATCACCGTCTGCCACTTTCCTCCGGGCACTTCGAAGTGGAACAAAATCGAGCACCGGCTGTTCTCCCACATCACCCACAACTGGCGCGGACGCCCCCTGACCAGCCACGACGTCGTCATCGAGACGATCGCCGCCACCCGCACCCGGGCCGGACTACGCGTCGAGGCCCGCCTGGACCGCGGCGACTATCCCACCGGCATCGCGATCAGCAAGGACCGCTTCGCCCCCCTGCCCCTGGTCAAGCATGAGACCCACGGCCAGTGGAACTACACCCTGCTGCCCACCCCCGCCGACACCGCGAACGCTCTGCCCGCCACCGGCGAGACGCAAGGTGTCGCCGACCGGCGCCGCGCACTCCTGGCCCGCCTGTCCGACCCACGGCTGACCGGGCTGAACAGCATGCAACTCACCGATCTAAGCGTCGAGTTGGCCCCACTTCAGGCCGCCCGGGCCCAGGAACGCTACAGCAAGCAGCGCGGCGGACGCGCCCGGCGGGCCACCGGCAACCAGCGGGCCAAGCCGCTGTTCGACGACGCGGCCAGGGTGATGCTCACCCTCCTCTACCAGCGGCAGGTCTGCTCGATGAAGCTGCTGGGCGACATGCTGGAGGTCACCCCCACTTGCATCGGCCACCTCGTCGCCGAAACCCGCCGCGCGCTGGAGGACCACGGCCACCAGCCCGGATACGCCCCCACCCGGTTCACCACGGCGGCCGAGTTGCTGGCCTTCCTCGACACCTCAACGGCCCCACCACGCACCCGGATCATGGAGAGCCTGTCCCATCCACGCCTGACCGGCATGTCCCACGAGGACCTCGACACACTCGCCCGGCGCCTCGCCCCACGCCAGGCCGCTCAGATCGAACGCGCCTCCCACCAGCGCCGGGGCGCCGATCGCCAGCCGGGCAGCCGCGGCGGCGTCTTCCCCCAAAAGATCGGCGACAAGGAGCGCGTCGTCCTCGCCGTCCTCTACCTGCGGAAACTGTGCACCCTGGACGTCCTCGCCGACGCGCTGGGCGACGTGAGCAGGTCCTTGATCGGCAACGTCGTCCGCGAGATCCGACCTTTGCTCGTGGAAGGCGGGCTCCTCCCGCCTCCGGCGACCGTCCGCTATCGATCCGCAGCTGATCTCCTCGCTGTCGCACATAGCGAAGACGACACACCGACAGGTTGATTCCTTACGGCTTCACAAGGCCCGGAATATCACGAATGCCCTGCCGAAGTCTGCACAACCGGGCGCCATCAAAAGCGATGCGGGAGATCTACAACGCCGAGGACCGCGCCCGCGCCGAGCAGGCGATAGAGGCGTTCGCCAAGACCTACGGCGCCAAGTGGCCCAAGGCCGTCGCAAAGATCACCGGTGACACCGACGAGCTGCTGGCGTTCTACGACTTCCCGGCGGAGCACTGGATCCACCTGCGGACGACGAACCCGATCGAATCGACGTTCTCCACCGTGAAGCTCCGCACCAAGGTCACCCGCGGCGCCGGCAGCCCGGCCGCGGCCCCTGGCGATGGTGTTCAAGCTCGTCGAGTCCGCTCAGGAACGCTGGCGCGCGATCACCGGCGCCCATCTCGTCGCCCTGGTCCGCTCCGGCGCGAGGTTCGAGAACGGCATCCTGGTCGAGCGTGAACAGAGCGCGGCAGCCTGATCAAGCGCCACCTGAACCAGGGAGGGGCTCGTCGTCCCAGTCAGGAACGGTTGTGCTGCCGGAGAGCCAGTCACGTCGCAGAATCGCGTACCCGACGGCGTCACGAACCTTGCCGTCGACTGTCGGCCATGCGTCGCGATAGTGCGCTTCCTTGGCGTAGCCGCACCGTTGAAAAGCACGGCGCATCGCCACGTTGTCCTGGCGAGTGGTTCCCTCGATCCGCTGGACCGGGGGGACCTCGGTGAAGACGTACCTGGTGAGCCAGGTGAGGGCCTGTCGGCCGAGACCCCGCCCTCGGTGCTCGGAGCGGATCCGCAGATCAAACAGCGGCGTGTCGTCGCCCAAGTCCATTAGCCGGACAAGGCCGGTCCGTTCGCCGGCAACCGTGATCCAGAACGTCCGGTTGCCCTCGTTGTCGTAGCGCCCTTCTCTGATCCCTTCCCGGACCTCGGCCTGGCTGACAACGTTCGAGCCATGGAACGGCCACGTGTCGCCCGAGAGGAAGTCGACCAACTCTTCTGCGTTGGTGGACCTGAAGCGTTCGTAGGTGATGTCCACGGGCGCACTCTAGAGACGGCGACGTCAACCCGGAACCGATTTTCTAGGCCACCGACGGAACGCTATGAGGGCCGCGGGGAAGCTTCACAAGCCGCCGGAGTCGAGTGATCCACAACTCTTGACAATTGCTCCCATACCTTTGGGCGAGGGGCCGTGCTGACCGTGGCACAGCCCCTCGCACCGCGGGTCAGGAACGGTTGTCGAACGTCACGAAACCCGCCTCCGTGTAATACCGGTCGAATTCCCCGCTGGGTTCGGCGCGGTCAACCAGACGGGCGAAGGCGCTTTCGTAGCGGGTGACCTCGTAGCGCACCACCGTGGTCTTGCCGTCGCGCTCCTCGAAGCACGGTTTGGGCAGGGGCAAGATGACGCGCCCACCGTCGACCGCTGTGAGGTAGTGGCGGTCGACGAGTACGCCGTGGGTGCGACGCTCGACCACCGGCAGCAGCGCAGCAATCCGCTCCCACAGCCCGTCATCAACCTCCCACGGCCTCCGCTGGCCCATGCCCATCCCGATCCGATCCATCGGATGTAGGCAAAGCGTCAGCTGACTGCCTGTCATTCCAAGGCAACAGCCGTTCATTTTGCTAGGAGTCCTAAGCGACACCGAGCCTCCGGCCGCGTCGCCCTCGGCTATCCAGATCCCCACGAACCTTCGCAGATCGCAGCACAACAACGGTCAAACCGTGGAGATGATCACAGTCGAGTTGGGTCCTCATTATCCGGTTCCGAGCGTTTTTATCTGGTGGGCATGTCATGTCCAGGTCACATAGGAAGGTGCTGCGACACCGAACGGATGTCGCAGCCATCCAAGAGTCGCCGCTGGTGGACGCCCACCCGCGTGAGAGGACCAACACCCATGAATGGCAAGAACTTAAGAAGGGTCCAGCTCCGCCCCGGAACACCTTCAGGGCAGGGCCGGAGGGGGAACACATTGCCTGGTCCGTCCAGAGGAAAGCTCATCCTTCGCCGGATAGCCATCGGCACCGCGGCGCTGCTGTTCCTGGGATCCGGGGCGGCGACCGCGACCGCAGCCGGGGGCGGCGGCTTCGATCGCAACACGAATCCGAATGCCGCACCGTCGAGCCGACCGGCCGCCGGGCCCTCGATGAAACCCATGACCGCGGCAGCGTCCCGGCCTGTGTCGGGCAAGAACCCCACGGCCGGGCCGGGCACGAAGGACGCCTCCGGTGTCTGGCAGGTCACCACGCCCAGGGTCAAGCTGAGCAACACCGTGACCAATGCCGACGGCGGCACGGCCGACCTCACCTTCGAGGTCTGGACCGCCGACTCCTCGGGGAACGCCAAGACCCAGGTGCCGATCAGCGGCGACCAGTACGGCGTCATGGTGTCCGGCTTCGTCAACTCCGGTTCGACCGCCTCCGTGACCGTCGGGGCCGGATACCTGAAGCCGAACGTTGACTACGTGTTCCACACCTCCGCCTACGCCAAGGAAAGCGGCCTGTACGAGACGTCGTGGTCGCCGTGGGCGCGATTCCGCGTCACGATGCCCGTCGACCTGACCCTGCCCAACCCCAACGCCTCGGCGGTGAACCCGGACCAGTCCGCCCAGCCGTACACGGACACGATGGCACCGCCCTCTCCGTGGACGACCACGGTCGCTCCGAACCGCGACCGCTCCACCGACCCCGAGTTGTTCCCGACCCACTGCACCACCTCCTCGGACGGAGTGAAGGTGTGCGGCAAGGCCGAGCCCTACGACGGCCGTAACTTCACCCTCCACCGCGGCACCGGCGCGCAGGCAAAGGCCGCCGCGCAGTCGTCCCTGGTCAGCGGCTGCGACCCGGCCAACCCGCGGGCGGGGCTGTGGACCACGCGCTTCGAGGAGTGCTCGTCGTTCACCATGGAGTGGGAGGCGTCCCTCAACGACGTCCCCGTGGGCACCGTGAAGGCGCTGGTGGTCAACGAGCGTCAACTCGACCCGAAGTCCGGGAACATCACCGAGCGGATCAACGTCACCGACGTGGACGTTCCGGCAACCATCCCCGCGTTCACCCTGGATGCCCCGGAGATCGACTGCGAGCCCTCCGGCAACTGCGGCGTCCAGAACGTCAGCGGCTGGACGGGCGCGGCCGCATGGGTGCCCGGCGACCACCACACCGTGACCGCGGATGCCACCTACCTCTGGGGGCCGACCCTGACCGGACCGTCCACCACCGACCCGCAGGTGATGAAGCTCGGCGTCGCGGTCGCACTGCAGGGCAACCCGAAGATCCCGGGCCGGACGGTGCAGACGACCCCCGCTTTCTTCATGGACGTCGTGGGCGGCGACCTGGAGAACGGCGGAGCTTCCGACCAGATCCGATGCGACAACACCAAGATCATCAACAAGGTGCCGACGATCGGCTGCGCGTTCCACAACTACGTGCCGACCTACACCTTCAACGCGGCGAAGTATCCGCAGGCCTCGTCGCACGCCTGGCTGATCCAGCACAAGCTGACCAACCACCCCGGCAGCAAGGCCGACAGCAAGCCGCTGTACTTCCTGCCCGACGGTGACATCAGCGGCAACCGGGCGGTGATCTGCCCCACCGGATGGGCGGCGGCCAACGGCGACACCAGCGCCCTCAACGGCGCGACGGACAAGGAGCTGAACTGCGACGAGTTCGCGTTCAACGCCACCTACAACAGCGGCGGGATGCCGTCGCTCGCGGGTGGCCTGAACCCGGTCAGCAGCGGGGACGCCTGTGTGCAGACCCTTGCGAGCAAGCAGGACGGCACCGTGCACCTGTTCAACATCGACGGCCTCGTGCCGACCTGGAAGGAGGTCTGCGGACGGTCCGCGATCTCCGGGAACGACAACAGCGGTTCGATGGCCGGGTTCGCAGCCTTCAACGCGAACCAGCGACTGCTGGACCGTGACCCGTACTGGCTGAACACGAACATGAGCGCGTCGTGCTCCGCCGACAGCACGACCGTGAAGTGCACCATGACCGCGAACAACCAGTAGCACCACCCCGCTCACAGGGGGCGCCGCGCCGAGAGGGCGCGGCGTCCCCGCTGCTACCGGTTCACACTGGCGAGGGCAGGTGCACCGCGGGCAGCAGCCCCAGCTCGATCTCCCGACGCGGCAGCGACAGCCCGAGATGTTCGCCCACCGCCGCGAACAACCGCTTCGCCAACTCCTCGTCCTCGTCCTCGGGGTCCTCGCAGCCGGGGAAGGTGTCCCGCACCGCCCCGGCCCGGCGCATGGCCGCATCCAGTGCCGCGAACGTCCCCAGCCGGTCCCTGGTCGGGACCGCGGTCTCCCGCAGGCTGTCACCGGGCTCGCCGGAACTCACCTCGCCAACTGCGTCGACGCAGCACACCCACGGGTGCTCGTGCAGGAAGCGGTCCAGGCAGACGAGTTCGTCGCCCTGCTCCACCAAGGTGTCCTGGCCCAGCCGGTCGAGGAAGACGAGGTGCCAGGTGGACCGCTCGACCTCCAGGACGTACGTCCACCCCCCGCTGCGACCGAACATCGCCACACTGTCCCCCAGGGGCACGCCTCGCCTGTCGAAGTCCTTGAACAGCGGCGGCCGTTCGGCCATGCCGCGGTCGGCGCCGAGGCTCACCACGAAGTCCACCGGGTCCACGCCCCGCACCGCCGTGAGGCTGATGTCCGAGAGCATCCCGTCCTTGGCGATCGCGCCGCTGTACCAGTGCTCGCCGATCCACCCCAAGCTGTTGCCCGTCACCGTGGCGACCCCTCTCCTCGACCTTCGCGCACACGATACTGACTTCGGCTGGTCAAGGTGACGTTGGATCACCGGGAGTCAGGCCGGTGCCAGCTATGAAGCTGTCGAGGGCGTCGGGCCGGTACTGGAGGCGTTTGAGCCGGTTGCGGACGAGGGCCTCGAGCCGATCGAGAGCGACGACTGCGAGGTTGGCCAAGCTGCGTTTGACGTGCGCCCATACGGCCTCCACGGGGTTGAGGTCGGGCGAAGGCGCTGGTGATCGCGCCTGTGCTCGCCGCGTGGTTCGCAGGCCTCCGGGTGACCAGCGGCATCGGGGCCCTGCCTGTCATGGCCCAGGGGTTCGGACGTGCAGGCCGGAGGGCTGAAACTCACCCGGACGACTCATCGAACAGGGCTCCGACTGGCGCCGAGCTCTCACGTCGAAGTGCCTTGCTCTGTGACAGGACGGCAGGGACTGGGCGGCCCCGTCCGCGCCCTGGTCCGGGGCCGCCCATACCTCGGTTGTTGTCGACCGGAGCCCGAGTCCGGCGGCGACGTCACCACCCTGTCCCCGCCCGAGTGCGCTTGCGGATGCTGCTGCGACCGCTGTCGCAGGCCGCCACGTAGCGGGCCGTGAGCGTGTCGGGACCGTGCACGGTGACCGTAAATCGGGTACGCCCGCGAGGCCCGAACCACTCCTGCCCGACCCGTGCGGTCAGTTCGGCGTACCGGTCCCGATGGCGGCCGCGGACTACATCGGCGGCGCGGACGCTCGACGCATGCACGGTGGCGACATCCGTCGGCCGGCCGGGCGGGTGTAGTCGTCGACGATCGCCTGCACGATCTGTTCGTCCAGGCCGGGCTGGTGGGGTCGGCCGCGCAGGGCGTAGGCGAGGTGGCGGCGGGCTTCGGCGAGCAGGTGGTGGCGCTTGAACGCGTCGCGCATCACGTACACCACGGCGACGGTATCGACGGCGGCCAAGGCGACGTCGACCACCGGCCGGTCTCGCGCCCACACGGCCGCGGCCGCCGCTCGCGCCCGCTCCGCCAGCCGGTAGATGGTGCAGGCGCCGAACGCCCGGATCGCTGAGCCGCGCCACCGCTCGCGCAGCTCGGTCAGCGACAGCGGCACGGTGCGCTTCGGCGGGCGTGTCTGGTCGGCGGCCTGGCAGCCCAGCGCGTAGGCGGCCCGCTCCCCCGGCGGGTGCCCCTGCCTCTCTTCGTAGTCGGCCGTGAGGACGGACAGCGCGTCTTCGATCTGCTGGCGGCGGGTCGACTGCCAGCAGATGAGGCGCTGGTCGATGCCCGCGATCTCCATGACCGGCCGGCGGCCGGGTGCCACCTCGCGCGGCTCCCACGCCCACCCGAGCCGGGTGGACACCTCCTCCATGAAGTACGGGGTGTAGAGGGTGCCGGCCGCAACGATGTGGTCCAGCATCGAGTCCGCCGACAGATTCCCCCACGTCCCCTTGGCGTCCGGCCGCCGGGCGCGGATCGACACCACCGCGTGATCGTGGAGCAGCCGCTTCCCGGCTCTGGACTCGTAGTGCCAGCACACCGCGACAATCCAGTCGCGCACCCATCACTACCCGTTCCGCCTGGTGCCGCCGGGCACCCTGGTGCTTCACAGCCCTGATCTCACCGTTGCTGCTCGGGTCTGTTTCTTGCCTGGGCCGTCCCTTGCGTTGGCCCTGGTCTCGCGCCGAGGTTTTCACCGCACGCCTCCTTGTTCACCAGACCTCAGAAGGTGATCACCCCCGCGTACGACGAGGACTGTCTGAGGCGTCTCAGGTTCAGCAGGGGGCGAGGGGGGCTGAGGTAGAGAGAGCTGGGTCGATGTCTTTCCCCAGGGCAGCCAGCCGGCGAGGGCCGAGAAGATTGACGCACCCAGCAGCCCGGTAGCCCCTCACTCCAAACGGTGGGGGGCTACTCGCGTCCGAGCAGACGAGCGATCTCGTCCTCCTCGGCTCGCTGCCTGGCGAACCGCTCCCGCAGCCCGACCTCACCGTTCGGCACTGGCGGTTTCCCCGACGAGTATCTTCAACGGCGCTATCTCGTTCGGGCTGGTCAGCGTCCCGATCACGGTCCTGAGCGCGACCGAAGACCACAGCGTCCACTTCCGGAGGATCCACACCGCCGACAACGGTCTGGTGCGCAACCGCTACTGGTGCGAGGTGGAAGACCGCGAGGTCACCTTCGGAAAAACAGGGCGCGGTTATGAACTGCCGGGCGGCCGGGTCATCCCGGTCACGGACGAAGAGCTGCGGACCCTGCCGCTGCCCACGGCGCGCGCCATCGAGCTGATCGCGTTCATCCCGGCCTCCGCCGTCGACCCGCTGCGCATAGGCCCCGGCTACTACCTCCAGCCGCAGGGCGCCGTCGCCGCCAAGCCGTACCTGGTGCTCCGGCACGCGCTGGAGCGCGCCTCGCGGGTCGCACTCGCGCGGTACGCGTGGCACGGCCGCGAGCGGCTCGGTCTGCTGCGGGTCCGGGGCGACGTGATCGCGTTGCACGGTCTGCTGTGGCCGGACGAAATCCACGACCCCGCCGCGATAGTCCCGCCTCCGGTCCAGCTGGACGAAGACGAGGTCGACGAAGCCATGGCACTGATCGAGGCCATGACCCGCGACGATCTCACCGGCCCGGAGTTCACCGACCGGTACACCGAAGCCCTTCACACGGTGATCGAGGCCAAGCAGGAAGACCGCCAGCTGCCGCAGCCCCCCGAGCCGACAGCCCGGCCGGGGCAGCTGGTGGACCTGATGGCCGCGCTGCAGGAGTCCGTCGACAAGGCCCGGACGGCGCGCGGCGACACGGATGTGCCCGAGGTGCCGGCCAAGCCCGCGAAGAAGGCACCCTCACCGAGAGCTTCCTCGAGGACCGCCGGGCGCGCGGGCGGCCGGCGCGGTACCTCAGCGCGCTGACCTGCCGTGGTCGAGCCCATGGCCGGGGCTACGGTCAGGGCGTGTCGCCGAAATGGTAGAAACGGCACGCGACGCCGGGACCAGGCGTGCGCGCCTCGCCGGGGCACGGGTCGTACAGATCGCGGCCGCCGACGAACTGCCCAAGCTCGGTGGACAGGGCCACGCCGTCGTCGACTTCATCCAGCCGCCAGCTCGTGATGTCCAGCAGCAGCCCGTCCAGCGGGCCGCCTATGAGCGTGGCGTACGTCTGGTGCGAAAGCGGACCGGGTTGGGATCGTCGTGGTCGTGGCCGTAGACCCGGCCACGCCGCCGGCGGAAGGCTTGCCCGGGTCAGGCACGGAAGCGGCAGAGCCAGCCGTCGGCCTTCCGGGCGGCCTGTTTGGCTTCCTGCTCCTGGTGGCGGCGCTCGTGCTCCTGGTGCTCGCGTTCGTCGGCTTCGGCCTGTTGCTCGCGCAGCGTCGGTCAGCTCTGCTGCATGGCCTTGAGGTCGCGCAGGAGCAGCTCGTTCGTGCCGCGGTCGGCCGCGCTGCCCTGGGTCCAGGCGAGGATCGCGGGGTGCGCCATCTCATACGGGGTGACGGCGGCCGTGTTCTGGCCGTCGGTGGCGGCGAGCTGGGTGAGGTAGGCGGCGAGGGCGTGCGGGCCGCCGCCGTTGTACCCGATGTTGTAACCGACGGCGTTGCGCTGCGGCAGGATCGACAGAAGCCCTTTCTCCGTCCGAGCCCAAAACAGGCAATGCGGCATCCATAGGTGACTCCCCGCGGTTCAGCCCTCATCCGTGGGCCTCGAGGAGTTCCCGGGTGCGACGCAGCAGGGCTTGCTGTACCGACTCCGGAGCGAGGACCCGCAGCGGCGTTCCCAGGCTGAGGAGGTAGCGGGCGAGGCCGTCCGGATCGGGACCGCCTATGTCGACCAGGGTCGCGTCCGGGCCGTCGGGGCGATGGGTACCGACCGTTGCGGGGACGACGCGCAGCGCCGCGTCCATGGGGAGCGGGAGCCGGATGGTCGCCGACAACGGGTAGGGGCCGTTCGCGATGTTGCGAGAGACCAGCCGTGCCGGGTCGGGCGGGTCGGTGAGATCCGCCGGCTGGCCGGTGCTCTGGAGACGGTCGACGCGGTCGGCACGGAACGTCCGCCACTGGCCTCGTTTCACGTCCCGCGCGACGAAGTACCAGCGACGTCCAGTGCGGACGAGATGGTACGGGTCGACGTCCCGGACCGTGGCCCGTCCCTCTGCGTCGACGTAGGACAGCCGGGCACGCTCGCCTCGTCGGCAGGCGACTGCCAATTCCAGCAACAGGCCCGCCCTGATCTGCGCTCCGTCGGCCCCGGGGAGGCTGACGAACGCGTCGTCCAGCTCACCCAATCGTTCTGCGATCCGCCGAGGCAGCACCTGGCGCAGCTTCAGCAGGGCGGACAGCGCGGCCTGGTCACCCCCCAGGGCGTCGCTCATCGCCGCCTCCCGTAGTCCGACCGCTACGGCCAGCGCCTCCTCGTCGTCAAGGATCAGCGGCGGCACCCGGGAGCCGGCGCGGAGGCGGTAACCGCCCCACGGCCCGGCCTCGGAGTCGACGGTGTAGCCGAGTTCCCTGAGCCGGGAGACATCCCGGCGGACTGTTCGATCCGTGACCTCCATGCGCTCGGCCAGTTCGCCGCAGGTCCACGACAGCCGGGAGGACAGCAGGGACAGCAGCCGTAGCAGGCGGGCGGAGGAGCTGATCACTCACGGAAGCTTTCCACATCCACGCCGCAACCAGGACCAGAACTGTCCGGGTCACGGCATAGCGTCCCTTCCATGAGCACGGACACCACTTCCGCACCCGCGTTCCGTTACGCCGCTGTCACCTTCGACTGCGCCGACCCCACCGAAATGGCCCACTTCTACGGCGAGTTGCTCGGCATGTCAGTCCTCTTCTCCAGCGAGGACTTCGTCCTGCTCGGCAAGGAAGGAGCGACCGGACTCGGCTTCAACCGCCTGGCCGACTACCGCCCGCCCACCTGGCCGGACCCCGCCCAGGAGAAGCAGGCGCACATCGAGCTGGGCGTAGACGACCTGGACATCGCCGAGAAGCGACTGCTCGACCTGGGCGCCGTCAAGCCCGCGTTCCAGCCGCAGCCGGAACGCTGGCGGGTGCTGCTGGACCCCGCAGGCCACCCGTTCTGCATCACGACCTTGGTCTGACACACCCTCGACCAACCGGAAGGACACACACCGCTTGACCTCCGCGATCCCCGACCCGACGTGATCCACCCACTGCACCAACGGGCTGTCCTCCTCAAGCCGCTGGTGACCAACCCACGCATCGAGGTCGGGGACTTCAAGATTGAGGAGTCCGTACGTACGGGTTGCTGCGCCGAGCATCCTGGCCGGAGTGCGAAGCTGATGTGGCGGCCCCCACTCAGGGCGCAGAGTGGGGGCCGCCTGGTGCCCTGGCGTCCTGCCAGCGCCAGGCATTACGACGCTACGTTCCAGCCCACGGGATCGCTCCTACGGTGCGTCGTACCGGGTGAATGCCGTGGCGCGATGCCGAGGAAGCGCCCCCCGCTGCAGCGCGCCCTGCGGGCGGCGGGAACGGCGGGGAGCCGCATCACGCCCCGGCCCAACAACAAGGGCGAGGACGGGCTCGTAGAACACCGCCCGCGGCCAGCCTTTGAGCTGTCGTCCCACCAGGCCCGCGCAGGCCTGGCCTGCCTGCGGGACATCATCGCCGAACGCGGCTGGCCGCCGCTGATCTGGACCAGGCCGGACGGCTACAAGTTCTGCTCGGACCCCGCCGAGCTCCAGGCATACGAGGTCGCGGTCATCCGGGAAAAGCTCACCGAGATCCGCCGGTTCATCACCGGCGTCGTCGCCCCTCACGCCGCCCTGCAACCGAAGGGACGGTGGATCAAACACCTCAACACCCAGCTCAGCTCGGTCGAGTCCACGCTCGGCGTGATCGCCGACTACATCGACGCCTGACCGGTGGGGCCGGTCGCGAAGCAGCCAGGCCCCACCCGCCCCCGGAAGGAGGGAAGTTGCCGCGGCGACGCTGCTATCCCTCCGACACCTGGGACGACGAGTGGGCCCTGATCGAGCCGTTGCTGCCGACGCCCGCCTGCGAAACGAGGTCGGGCGGCCGTCCGGAGAAACATCCCCGCCGGGAGATCGTGGACGCGATCAGATACGTGGTCGACACCGGCTGCAAGTGGCGGGCCCTGCCCAAGGACTTCCCGCCCTGGCGCACGTGCTACGGGTTCATGGCCCGATGGGCCGCGGCCGGCGTCGTCGGACAGATCCGTGACCAGCTCCGCAAGCGCGTCCGGCGCGAGATGGGCAGAGCACCCGGAGCGGTCGCCACCGTCATCGACTCCCAGTCGATCAAGGCCGCCGAGACCGTCGGCAAGGACTCCCGCGGCTACGACGCCGCCAAGAAGATCAACGGCCGCAAACGGCACCTGGTCGTGGACACCAAGGGCCTGCCCCTGTTCGTCATGGTCACCCCGGCCGACACGACCGACCGCAACGCGGCCAAGGAAGTCCTATTCCGGCTGTGGCTGATGCACCCCGAGATCACCATCGTCTGGGCCGACTCCGCCTACGCCGGAGAGCTCGTGACCTGGGCGAAGACCTACCTGAACCTGACGATCAAGACCGTCAGCCGCCCGAAGAACGCTTCCGGTTTCGTCGTTCTTCCCCGGCGCCGGGTCGTCGAACGCTGACACGCCTGGGTCATGCACGCCCGCCGACACGCGCGCGACTACGAACGGCTCGTCCAGCACTCGGAATCGCTCATCACCTGGGCCGCGATCACCCTCATGACCAGGCGAATCACCCGCCGAAGCTCCCGCAGGAGCGGTCAGCCGGACTCTCGCGAAGCCCACCGGGACTGACCAGACGACGGTCACGCTCACCACCGCCACCCAGAAACCTCCCGATTCCTCGGGCCTGGGCCGAATCCTCCCATCACCACCGGAAGGCCGTCAACGGAACCGCCTCACCGGAAAACTCACCGAGTTCCGCCGGTTCCTGCGCCTATGCCGGAAAGCTCGCGGCCTGGGCAAAGAAGTACCTCAGTCTCACGATCAAGACCGTGATCCGGCCCAAGGACGCCTCCGGATTCATCGTGCTGCCCTGCTGCTGGGTCGTGGAACGAACCTGGGCCTGGATGACGCACGCCCGCCGCCACGCAAGGGACTACGAACGGCTCGTCCAGCACTCCGAAACTCTGATCACTTGGGCCGCCATCACCCTCATGACCCGCCGCATCACCCGTGGAGCCAATCGCCCCCTCACGTCATCAGTGGCAGTGAGCGTGGCCCGGACCGCAACCCAAAAATAATTTGCCCGCGCGCCTACGTCGCCGACAGGATCCGCCCATGACTACGACTGTCGCCCTCCTACCGCTGACTTCCACCGCCCGGCCGGTGCGATTCCAGCAGCAGCCGGGCCGACTGCGAAGGCAGAGTTTCCCTCGCTCGTGATCGCCGTCCTGATCGCGGGGCTCCTCGCAGGCTATGGCATTGCCATGCCAGTGGGAGCGGTCGCGACATACCTGGTGGCCCTGACGGCCCGGACATCTCTGAGGATCGGTGTGTTCGCCGCACTGGGTGTCGCAACCGCTGACGGCCTTTATGCATTGATCGCCGTGACCGGGGGCTCAACGATTACTCCCCTCATCGAGCCAGTCGTCCTTCCGCTGCGATGGGCTTCCGCCTCAGTGCTGATTCTGTTGGCCCTCTGGAGTGGTGCCACGGCTATCCGCCAGTTCCGCAAGCAGCAGACGGCGATCCGAACCGATAAGACGCCCCTCACGCCTGTACGGGCCTACGTGGGACTACTTGCGATCACGATGATGAACCCCTTGACCGTGATCTATTTCGCGGCGCTTGTGCTCGGCAGCAACATCGCAACTGCTGCCACTCGCGTGGAGCAGGCTGTATTCGTCTTCGCTGCGCTCGCGGCGTCCGCCAGCTGGCAGTTGCTGCTCGCCAGCGGCGGAGCACTGCTGGGCCGAACGTTGACTGGCAGCCGTGGCCGGCTCGTTACCACCGTGCTCTCCAGCGGCCTGATTACCGCACTCGCCATTCAGCTCGTCCTCTCGCCGTCCTGACGCGGCTCGACCGCTGAGAGCACCACTCAGTGAAATTTCAAGGCCGCTGGCCAGCAAGACTGGCCAGCGGCCTCCGCCGTCTTCTGGACACAGCCTTCAGAAACAGCCACTGAGAGGTCGTTTTCATCTTTAACATCCTGCTATCACCGTTTTTCTTCCGCGTGATGTTGTGGTGCTGAAGAGGCTGCCGGGTTGATCGGCCCTTATGGGCCCAGTGGGGTGACAGCCGGGGCTGGGGGCGACTTACGCCTGTCTCATTCCGGGACGCCCGGATCTGTGCTGTGCTTCCGTGGGCGCTGCCGCGCGCCTGGGCGCACTCGGACTTGAGCGGTATGCCCAGGTCATGACCGAACGCCGTGCGTATCCGAGTGATCTGTCCGATGCCCGCTGGGAGTTGATCGAGCCGGTCCTGGCGGCCTGGCGGGCCGAGCGGCGCCGACATGCCCTGAACATCGGCCGGGCGCCCGAGCACGAGCTGCGCGAAATCATGAACGCGATCCTGTACGTGGACCGCACCGGAGTGCAGTGGCGCTACCTGCCGCACGACTTCCCGCCCTGGGAAACCGTGTACGGCTACTTCGCCAAGTGGCAGAAGGACGGCGTGTTCGCCCAGCTCACCGGCGTGCTGCGCAGGCTGTTACGGCAGAAGGAGGGCACGGGTGCGGAGCCGTCCGCGTGCGTGATCGACGCGCAGAGCGTGAAGACCTCCACCAGCGTTCCGGCCGCTGGGCAGGGCACGGATGCGGCGAAGAAGATCGTGGGCCGCAAGCGGAGCATCGTCACCGACACCCTCGGACTGCTGCTCGCGGTGCTGGTCACGGCCGCAACCGTGCAGGACTCCGTCGCCGGCACCCACTTGATCGACCAGGTGGCCGCCGCTCACCCCTCGATCCGCAAAGCCTGGGTGGACGGCGACTACCGTCAGCACCTCGTCGAGCACGCCGCCCACCTCGGCATCGACATGGAAATCGTCCAACACACCTCCGGCACCAGGGGATTCACCCCGCTGCCGAAACGCTGGACCGTGGAACGGACCTACGGGTGGCTGATGCTCCACCGCCGTCTGGCCCGCGACTACGAAACCCTCCCCACCCGCTCCGAAGCCATGATCCACCTCGCCATGACCGACCTCATGGCCCGCCGCCTCACCGGCGAAGCCACCATCTCCTGGCGCGACCCGACACCGCAGGATCAAACACCTATGCCGGGATAAAACATTGGGAGAAAGCGACCTCTTAGCAACCGGACCACCCGCATCATGCAGCTCACCGCCACCTGCTCTCGTCCTGGCAGGTAGCGGTGAGCTGTTCGGCGTTTCGGCCTCGGACCCGGCCTCGAATTTGAGACCAATCCCACTGCTACGCTCGGTGATTCTGTGACCACGGATCGGGCAGAGAGTCGGGGAGAAGAGTGGAACAGAAGAGCGACGAAGGTACAGGGGCCACTGAGCAGACCGTGCCCATAGCCGCGACATCGGTGACGGCGGCAGCGACAACAAAGACATCAGCTCCGCCGCCTACCCGTACCGCCCGCACCCGCCGGTGGCTGACGTGGGGCGGGTGCGTCCTGGTGGTGCTCGCCCTGACGGCCTTCGGGTTTTGGGAATTCAGCCCGTGGGAGCGCCTGTCCGGGCCGCACGGCACGCCTCCCGCGCCGTTGCAAGGCGTCCCCGCGCACGGAGCGAAACGGTATGAGTTCGCCATGGACCCGGTTCTGGTCGCGGGTGCGCTGATCGAGCGGCACGACGGTGGCGTCCGCGCGGTGAATCTCCGTACCGGGAAGACCTGGTGGGGAATCAGCAGGCCCGGCCGGGCGAAGGTGGCCGCTGTCGGACGCGTGGACGACCGGTACGCGGCCATCGTGTGGAGTGACCGCCGTCTCACTGTCGTCGACGTGCCCACCGGACACCGAACGCACGTAGACCTTCCGGACCGCTCCTACGCCAACGTCCGCGATTACGAAGCCGGCTTCGACCTCGACACGGGCGACAAGAAGGTGACAGGGCTCGCCAACGGGAGCGGGCATTCTCTGGTCGCCGTCGTCCAGTGGCGCGGGGTGGACGCCTACGACGCCTCTTCCG
The DNA here is from genome assembly GCF_052663305.1 of Streptomyces cyslabdanicus. Taxonomy (NCBI): domain Bacteria; kingdom Bacillati; phylum Actinomycetota; class Actinomycetes; order Kitasatosporales; family Streptomycetaceae; genus Streptomyces; species Streptomyces cyslabdanicus. The sequence goes on along the minus strand of NZ_JBQRUW010000042.1, from coordinate 146,373 downwards.
GCCGACGTCTCTGGACCCGGAAGGCCCCCGGGAAGTGCGGATACCGCCTGGCTGGTTCCGGGGGCCGCGACACAGGCGGGTTCCTGTCCCTGGACGTCGACTGCCCGCGGTTCACGCCTCCCCAAGGCGATCCTGTCGAGCTGAACTACGCGTACAGCACCCTCCTCGGTGCCGACACCGGCCGGCCGCTGCCGGGCTTCACCCACTTCTCTGACGGGTCCCTCGTCCCGGTCGGTACCGACCGGCTCCTGCAGGCCCACTACACCAAGTACCTGCGCTACCGGGTGATCAACTCCCGTACTGGGCGCGAGGTGTGGAGCCTCGACGACAAGGCCTGGATGGGGGACGGCTTCGTCGGAGCGGTGGCCGGAGGCGACGGCCTGGTGGTGGCCGAGAACGGCAAAGGCCGGGTCACCGCCTTCCGGGCCGCTGACGGAAAGCAGCTGTGGCAACGCACCCTGCCCGCGTCCCACGGCTGGGCCGACGTGCGGTCCCCCGCGGTGGTGGCTAGCCAGGTACGCGTCGTCGAGTTCAGCCCCCGGCCCTTGCAGGTCATCACCTTCACGTCGACCGGAGCGATCGCGGGAAGGGAGGAACTGCCCATGTTCGAAAGCAGGGGCTATCCCTGGATCGTGGGCGGAGACTACGGCACGCTCCTGATCCAGAACACAAACATGCGGGAGGAGAAGGAGCCGGGTGCCTACGTGTATCTGTCGGCCACTCACTAACGACTCGGTACGCGGTAGCGCGGGGTCGGCCGTGACATGACGACGGCCGCGCGGGTTGAGTGGATTGTGACGTCCTTCTCGGCCCGCGCGGCCTTGTCCCATCCTGCCTTCTGCGGCCTTGATCGTGCACATCTCGGCGATTTGAACGAGGAGTTGGCTGCCCCGTGGACGGCGCGGTGCGAGTCCGCGCTCCGGGAACGCCGGGGCGGCGACCGGCACCCCCCGCCAGAGGCGGGGGCGTTCTGCGTCTCGTGGTGGCTGGCTTACTGGTCGGTCAGACCCGCCGCTGCGACCTCCTGGCGCACCTACCCGTGGAGGTTGGACACCCAAGACCGGGCGGCTGCCCTGGGAGTGGGTAACCGACGGAACTCGCATGGTCCGGCGGGAGGCCCAGTACGACTCGCTCGACGACGCCCTCGCTCGGTGGTCAACCGGATGGAGCGCTACGGCAACGGCGAACTCGACCTGGAGTTCCGACAGATCGCCATCGCCGCCGACGACGTCCGCTCCGGCCAGCTCACCACCCACGACGTCAACACCCACGACGTCAACTTCGCCCGCTACCGCGAGGAGTGCATGCGCGAAGGCATCGATCCGCACACCGCTGTCGGGGTCGAAGCCCTCCGCCCCGGGCTGCTGCGGCAGCGGCTCGACGAGGCGATCGAGGGCTTGGTCGACGACGTCCGGCAGTGGAACATCGAGGCCCGCACCGAAGAGGCCGAGCGGGAGCTGCTGCGCTCCCTGCAAGGAGCGGTGAAGAAGATCGTCCAGCGCACCGCGGACATGCCGGCCTCCGAAGACGACGGGGACCAGTAGGCCCCGTGCACCACACGACACATGTTGCATCAGCTACAGTGCTCGGGACCGCTCCTGAGCTGCGGAAACTCCATCCGCACACCTGCGGCGCCCCGGAGAATGGTCGGTGATTTCGACGCATCAGGGGCGGACATCGAGCGCGACTGGGTGGCGCGCACGAGCTGCTGGAGCCACGTGGAGCGCGTTGTACTCACCCACGACCAAGTGCGTGAGCACGAGCTGCCCGCGGCGGCCGGCAAAGCTGGGGATCCACGGTGGCCGGGTTTCGCGGACCGATACGGGCTGGATCCGTCCCGGCCGGTGCAGTGGGAGGTCGAGGCCCTGGAGCCGGTACCCACCCCGGCTTCAACCCCTGCCCGCACCCTGACCCCGGCACAAAGACCGGCCGGCGCACCCCAGCGAGACCCGCTTCGTCTCCGAACTGCCCACGGCCGGCAAGGGCAAGGACCACGCCTGAACTTCCCCTCCACCTGGAGGCCCCATGAGCAGCACCCAGCGCGACGTTGACCACTCGCCTACCCCGAGCCGCTGGCCTCGCCGCTCTAGGAGAGGTTGCGGATGATCCCCTGGATCGCCTCGATGATGTTCTCGTCCTGGATTGTTCGCCGCAGCACCCGGGGCCCGGACTCCTCGCAGGCTTCGAGCAACCGGGCGACCTGCGGGGTACGGACGTCGATCCAACCGCCGTCGTCCAGCAGCAGGTAGACGCCCGGGTTCCCCCACATGGTCTGGTTGCGATTGAGCTCGAAGACCGCCCGGACCCGCTGCAGGGGCACCTGGTACGGAGTGCCGGTGCCGGAGGCCGTAAGCAGGGTCAGCCAGCCCGAGTCGTGCACCAGCAGCCCCGCATCCCCGTCGACCCGGGCAGGCACGGCGCAGCGTGCCCCGGCGGGCGCGGTGACCCGGCCGGCTGCGGCGGCCACGGCGCGCTTCCCATGCATGTGCCGCAGGCCGGTGAGGAGCCCCACCAGGAGCACCACGAGCACCCAGACGATCCCGGCCTCAGCCAACTCCGTGCGCCTCATAGGGGAGCCGATTTGGGCGAGGAGCATGCCTCCGGCGAGGAAGAAGCCGGCGAGAACGGTGAGCACCCAGTAGTTGGGATTCTTTCTGTAGAACTGCACCTTCTCGGGCGTACCGTCCGTGGGGGCCTTGGCCAGGCGTTCGAGATGCCGGAGCCGGCCAGGCCCGGTGGCGCGCACTTCCGCCAGGTCCGCTTCGGTCAACGTGACACCGAATCTCGGGACCCCGGCGATGAGTTCGAAATCCCGGTACCGGGTCTCAAGGAACGTGTAGTCGTGGATCGACAGGCGGTACCGGCGGATCACCTTGGTCAGCCCTGCGGCCCCCGCGGTGCTCATCGTGACACACAGGCCGAACCCGAAGACCGCCGAGGAACCTTGCGCCTGCCTGACGCCGAGGAGCCCGACGCCGAAGCCCAGCAGCCCGGCGAGGAGGGCGGCTGTGCTGCCCGCCCCCCAGAGCAGTCCCCGGACACCCATCCGGTACCGACCCGCGAGCGGGTCAGCGGTGCCCGCCGGACTGCCGGCGTACGGCTGCGGCGGCTGTTCGAGGAGCGCCATGCGCTCCGCGCTCAACCGGTCCGTCAGTGCCTGCCTGTCGCGGCGCCCGTTCCAGAGCATGCCCGCCGTCACCGCCACCGCCACCGCGATCAGCGCCGTTCCCAGCGCCAACCGCATCGTGCGGTCCCCGTCGGACGTGCTCGCCACGAGGATCCAGCCGAGCCCGGACGCCCACAGCAGCGCGGCGTGGGCCACCAGCCGGACCAGCGACAGGTCCCGGTGGGAGAGCTTCTCGAGCACGGTGTCCCGGCCGAAGGGCGACGGGACGGCAGCGGCCTGCTGCTGAGCGTGCGATGACGTGGAGGGGGTCGAGTCCTGGTTGCCCATGCCTTATCCGTGATCGCGGTGGACCGTCCGGAGGACGGCCTTGGCCGGCCGCAGCGCTGCTGCACGATCGCGCTGCAGACCGCCCGCAACCCTAGCGACCTGACAGGCCGTCCGAGTAGCACTCGTGATCACCGCCCACACATTTTTTCGAGCTTGGCCAGCGCCCCCGAGCGGGCAGGCATCCGCGCGCGCAGCATTTGCTCTGCGCAGCTCCTCCAGGTGCGCGCCCGATCCTGAGCAACCGAAGCAGAGGGCCTAATACCAAGGGCGGGCCTCATGCGTGGGCAGCGGACGCAGTCCTGGCCAACGTTCGAGCAGGCGGCCGGCCAGGTCGGAGCTGAGGCGGCCGACGGCGTGCAGGTGATCGTGGTCGCGGGTCATGTCGGCGACCACGCCCAGGCGGTGGACGAGCCGCTCACGGGCGGAGACGTAGCCCCACTCGAAGTCCTCGGCAGGCACCCGGGCGAGCTGGTCGACCGTCCCGCGATGGGCCCGCTCGACGAGCGCGTCGCCCTGGATCAGCCAGCCTGCGCACGCGTCGGCGAGGTCACCCGGCACGTCCTTCCCGGTGAGGCCGCGCCAGGTGGTCCGGTAGACGTCCTCGACCTCCGTGAGCGGGGCCGCGGTGACCGACATGGCACACCAGCAGGTGGGGAAGCCGGTGCGGAAGTAGGCGAGTTCGATCAGGCCGTTGCCGAGCGAGGCCCGCTCGAAGTCGACGAAGCGGACGCCGTCGGCGGTGCGCAGATCATTGCCGGGGCAGGGGTCACCGTGCAGCAGCGCATGGTGCGGGGTGGGGTCCAACCGCTCCAGGAGACCGGCGAGTTCATTGGGAACCGTGGACGGTACGGGCACGTCGAGCGCCCTGGCCAGGGTGAGGAAGGACTCCGCGTCGGTGGCCGTGGGCCCCGACCAGACCGGTAGTGCGCCCGTGTCGGCGGGCCCGGTCAGGGCGTGCAGCCGGGCGAGCGACTCGGCGTACCCCGGCATCCAGTCGTCCGTCTTGCCGAGGTCGTCCAAGTGCTCGAGGACCATCACCCGCGAGGACAGGTCCGTGGCGAGCACCGCGGGGGCCACGGCGGGACCGGAGGCCCGCCCCGCCAGGTGCAGCCCGGCGACCTCCCGCGCGAAGCGCGTGTTCGCGTCGGCGCCCGTGTCCCCGCCGTCGGTGATCTGCTTGACGATCACCAGCCGCCGGTCGGCCAGCCGCACCCGCCACACTCGTGACCGCGGACTGCTGTCCAGGAGTTTGGTCAGCTTGGGGGTGCCCACGGTGGAGAGCAGCGCCTCATTGAACGGAACTCGGTTCGGCATGCCGACGAGCGTAGCCGTAGCTTCGCACGCGCGAGCGCGCTACAGCCGACCACCGAGCACGGCCCCAGACGACCGGCACTGAGCTAATCAATCTTCACTGAGACAATCCATCAAGCATCAATTTTCGCTGAAACGGAAGAGATCAGCGCAGATTGCTTGAGATCGCATCAACCTTCGCTGAGACAGGTCAACATCGATTCGGCGGACGTGCGCGGCACCGCCCTGGCGGCCCTGCGCGGCTGGGCCGCCCGCCGCGACCGCCTTGCCGCCAACCGCGCCAACCTCATGGCCGCCGCTTGGTGGGCGGGCACCCGCACCATCGCCGAACTCGCGCGTGCCGCCGACGTCTCCCGCGACACCGTTTACGACGAACTGCGTCGCCCGCGGCGTCGAACCCACCGACAAGACCGCCGAACCCGCCGGCACTCTCCCGCCCTACGCGCCCCTCACAACCGAGCCCGTGCGGAACTCGCCCAGCACGCCTGGTCCCTGGTGCGGCCCGCGATGCTCACCGACCGGCCCGACTGGTTGGCAACCGCGCCTGGCGCCTGAGCGTCGCCCTGGACCGGATCGGCATCCTGCTGGAGGACTCCACCGACCCCGACCGGAAGGTGACCGCGGCCGAGAACCTCCTCGCGCAACTGGCCACCGCCCAGGACGCCGCGCAGAAAAACTGGGCCGAACTGGACACTCCCCACCAAGAGCACCTGGCGATGGAGCAGACCGCCGTCACCCAGGACGCCGGGGGCGAGGGGCAGGTCGTGGCCCGGGGCACGGACCTGAGCTGCGCTTGCGGGCGGACTCGTGGCCTTCGAGGGTGCGGTCGCGGATGTACTCACGTTCCATGCCGGACAGGGCGGCGAGCACGGTGAACACGATGCCGGACGGGTTGTGTGAGCCCTTCAGTTCTCCGGTGAGGAACTCCAGACCGACGTCGCTCGCCTTCAGTTCCTCGGCGAGCATGGCGAGTTCGATGCCGCGGCCGAGTCGTTTGTGTTCGTGGGCGACGAGGGTGCGGTGGCAGCCTCTGTGCGGCCTCCGTCAGGGCGTCTCGGACGCTGGCCGCGGTGTGGTCGGTGGGCAGGTGGAGGAGCATCACGTAGCGGGTGCTGCGTTCGACGAGGGTGCCGATCGCCGAACCGCTGTTCTTGCCGATGATCAGGTCGCCTTCCCAGTGGCCGGACACGGCCCGGTCGTCCGCTTCAGCCGGGCGGTCGCTGATCATGACCATGGGATCGGTGAAGCGCGGCTGCCGACAGTTGGCCTGGCGGTGGGGCTTGCGGCGGGCGCGCCCGGTGCGCAGAGCACCGGCCACCTCCCGGCGCAGCGCTCCGCGCCCTTGCACGTAGAGGGGGGATCGCACTGGCGACCTCGCGTATTCGGCTGTCGCGTATTCCACTGCGTGTGAGGTTCAGTGGTGACCGTCTGTGGTCGTGCCGACAAGTTGACGGACAGAGGGAGAGACTGTCACCACATCTTCACCACATCTGTCCGGGCCCCGGGCAGGCGTTGGGCGGGGCAGCATCCCCCAGTCCGAGTCTGGGGTGCCGCGGCAATACGCTCCAGTTACTTGACGCCGATGTCATGCAGCAGGCGGAGGCGCGACAACTGGTGGGTTGAGGCGGGCGAAGCCTTCCTGGCGCTGATAAGGGAAGTACGGGTAGGGCGCTGTCTTGCCGCTCGCCGCATCGAGTTTCGCCATCTGGTCGGGCGTGAGCGTCCAGCCGACGGCACCGAGGTTCTGACGGAGTTGCTCCTCGTTGCGGGCGCCGATGATGACGGAGGAGACGGTCGGTCGCTGCAGCAGCCAGTTGATGGCGATCTGCGGAATGCTTTTGCCGGTCTCCTGCGCGATCTCGTCGAGGGCGTCGACCACGCGGTAGAGGTGTTCGTCCTCGACCGGTGGGCCGTAGTCCGCGGTGTGGTGTAGTCGGCTGTTGGCCGGTAGCGACTGGCCGCGGCGGATTCTGCCGGTGAGCCGTCCCCAGCCGAGCGGGCTCCAGACGAGGGCTCCGAGTCCCTGATCGAGCCCGAGGGGCATCAGCTCCCATTCGTAGTCGCGGCCGATGAGTGAGTAGTAGACCTGATGTGCGACATAGCGCGGGTGGCCGTATCTCTCCGCGCTCGCGAGGGACTTCATCGCCTGCCAGCCGGAGAAGTTGGAGATGCCGGGGTAGCGGACCTTCCCTGCTCGTACGAGATCGTCGAGTGTGGACAGGACTTCCTCGATGGGCGTGCCGGCGTCGAAGGCGTGCAGCTGGAACAGGTCAATGTAGTCGGTGCCGAGCCGGCGCAGGGCGGCCTCGCATGCGGTGATCAGGCGCGAACGAGAGGTGCCCGCATCGCCTGGGTCGTCGCCCATCGGCAGGCCGGCTTTGGTGGACACGATCACCTGGTCCCTGCGGCGTTTGATCGCTTCGCCCAGGACCTTCTCGGAGGCCCCGCTGGAATAGACGTCGGCGGTGTCGAACATCGTGATCCCGGCGTCGAGGCAGATGTCCACGAGGCGGCGTGCTTCGTGCGCATCGGTGTTGCCCCAGGCACCGAACAGCGGCCCTTGGCCGCCGAAGGTGCCGGCGCCGAAGCTCAGTGCGGGGACCTTGAGGCCGGATGTGCCCAGCCGCCTGTATTCCATGGCTGTTCCTCTCTCGTCGCCCGACCTGGCTAATGGGCTTGGAGTTCCGTTAGCGTGTGCCTCAACGTAGCAGGTGCAAGTGATTAACGAAACTGGAGTCCCGTTATGGGGTTTGAGGGTGCGGATCCGGGGACCGTCCGTCCTGGAGGGCGCACGGCGCGGGTGCGGGCGTCGGTGCTGCAAGCGGCTGGGGACGCCTTGGCGGAGCATGGCTTTGCCCACCTGGACCTCACCGACATCGCGCGCCGTGCCGAGGTGGGCAAGACCACCGTCTACCGCCGCTGGGGAACGGTGACCAGCCTGGTGGCCGATCTGCTGATGGACATGGCCGAGCAGTCACTGCCGCGTACCGAGACCGGCTCGCTGCTCGGTGACCTCAAGGCCAATGCTCGGCTCGTGCAGCGCACCTTGGCCGACCCGCGGCAGGGGGCTCTGTTCAAGGCAGTGATCGCGGCCGCCACCTGTGAGGCGAAGACGGCCGAGGCCCTGCACCGCTTCTACGACATCCGCGTCACGGAGTGGGCGCCCTGCGTCCAGCAGGCCATCGACCGGGGCGAGGTGCCTGAGGGCACCGATGTCCGCGAGGTGATCCGTGCTGTCTCCGCTCCCCTCTACTACCGCCTGCTGACCAGTAGCGATCGTCTCGACGAAGCCGCCGCAGACCAGGCCGCCGCGGCCGCCGCGGCCGCGGCGCGTGCGGGAGCGTACCTACGGGACGACGAAGGTCGTGCGTGACCGGTCCCGCATCCGTCGCTGAGCGCGGGTCACCGTGCGTGATCTCCGGGGGCATAGCGTTTCCAAGTTCCTCCGGCCTCTTCGGCGAGACAAGTGGTGTGGTCGTCGTTGTAGCCGAGCATCCGGGCGATCACCGGGGCGGGGGCTTGGAGGACGAGTCGGCGGATCGCCGCTGTGCGTCCTGGCCGGGTCAGGAAGCCCAGTTGGCGGAGCCGGGGTGCCATGGCTTCCGGGGTCATGGGCTGTCGGGCCCGGCGGCCGGGAAAGACCCATTGGGCATCGGGGTTGGTCGCGGTCTTGGTGTTCGGCCGCTGCCCCAGGTAGTTGAGCAGCATTCCGTCGAGCGGGGCAGGAACGGGCGACGGTGGGTCGCCGAGCCGGACCAGGACTTTGCCGTCCTCGTGCTGGACGTCGTCGCTGCTGAGCCTGGTGATCCGCGTAAGCGGCTGGGCGTAGAGGAGGACAAGGACGGCTGCCACGCGGTCCTAGAGCGGGATGTCGTCGCGGTTCACGAGCTGTCGTAGCAGCGCGAGCCGTTGGTGCTGGGTGATCGGCGCGGGATTCGCCGTCGAGCGGTGCGGGATGGTGACAGTGGGCATATGCCTGGAATGCACGGCCCGGCGGAGGAAGGAGTGGGTGAGGCGCCGGGCGGTGTAGCGGCCTGCGTACCAGGTGTCGACATCGACCTGGGTGCAGTCGGCGAGGGCGCGTCCGCGCTGGGCGAGGTGGCCGAGGTAGCTGATTGCTAGGCAGAGTTTGTTGCGGGCCTGCTGGGTCTGGCTGCTGGTGAGCGGGCCACGGCCGGCCAGGGTGCGGAGACGGCGTTGGATGTGCCAGTGGCGAAGAGGTCCAAGAGCATGCGGTGCTCGGGGTCGCTGACGGCCGGCAGTTTTTCGGCGGGCCACCGCTGGAACAGCAGCAGGTGCCTGTCGGCCGGCGGGAGGACGCCGCACTGCATGAGCAGGTCGCGCAGGTAGGCGACCGATCGCCACGGCGTGAGCTGGCTCAGTCCCTCGTGGGTGAGTGGGACTTGATTGCGGGCCAGGGTCTGGAGGTTTTGCTGGACGTGCGGCTGGTTGGTCCAGGTCAGCCCGCCCCAGGGGCCGTTTCATCTGCCGGAGCGTGTCGAACAGTGGGAGGAGTTCGGGCCGGATGCGGCCGGTGCCGTCGTCGAGGAGTTCGTGGAGGCGCTCGGCCAGGACGCATCGGCCGCAGATTCCGCGGCGGTAGCGTGGTGCTTCCTGGCCGCACTGTTCACAGGTGAAGTCGCCGAGGCCACCGGCGCAGTCAGTGCAGAGCTTGCCGCCGTCCGGAGCGAGGCCCAGGGTGTGCCGTTCGACGCCGCAGCAAGCTCCGCCGCTGCGCCGAGCGACGCAAGGCCCCGGTCGAGTGCTTCATCGCCCTGGCCAGCACCATTATCACCGTCCGCTGCCTCATCCGACGCGCCTGGACCCGCTATCGCTGGGACAGCCGCCCGAGAACTCCGCGCATCCGATGACCCACCGCCCAACGCTCGCGGGGCGTTGACCAGGCGTCAGGCGGTCACTAGGGGCACACCGTCTGGGCAGCCGGCCAGCAACGACGCAATGTGGTCTGCGCACCGGACGGCTGCCGTGGCCATGGCCTCCTTGGTCATCCCGGCGACGTGCGGGGTCAGCAGGGCGTTCGGCAGACCGAACAGCGGCGAGGCGAAGGCGGCGTGCTCGTGCGCGAACGTATCGACGGCTGCCGCCAGGAGCGGGTGTGCGTCGTCACGCAGCGCATCGGCCAGTGCCTGTTCGTCGACGATTCCGCCCCGGGCGGTGTTCAGCAGGATCGCCCCGGACCGCATCATTGCCAGCTCGGCCCGACCGATCATTCCCCGGGTCTGCGGGGTGAGCGGAAGGTGCAGGGAGATCACGTCACTGGTGGCGAGCAAAGCGTTGAGGGACTTGGCCCGGGGCACCGAGGTCTCGGTCGGGCGCCGTGAGAATCCCTGGACTGACATGCCCAGGGCGGTGGCTCGTTCGGCCAGCGCCAGTCCGATCCGACCCAACCCGACGATGCCCAACGTCAGTTCTGACAAATCCACGGCGGGAGCAGCTGGTGCACTCCAACGGCCCTGGTGCGCGGCCTCGTTGTGCGCTGGAAGATTCCGGGTCAGGGAGAGGAGCTGGGCCAGGGCGAACTCGGCAACCGCGTTCGCATTGGAGCCCGGGGTGTGGGTGACGACGACGCCGTGACGGGCGGCGGCGACCAGTTCGACGTGGTCGGTGCCTGCCCCGGCCCGACCGACCACCCGGAGCCGGTTGGCCAGCGCGGGGTCGGTGGCCGCCGCGAGGAAGGCAGCGCGCAGCGGGACACCCGCGCGGGACTTGACCGCGTGGTAGCCGATCCCATCCCGAATGGTCTCGGCGATCAGCGTCGGCTCGTCGAAGGCGTCGAAATCGGCGAAGTCCACCCGACCGACCCAAGCGGCCCGCGTGCCAGCCTTGTCGGCCTCCCGCCGCACGTTCAGCGTGACGGCCAGCCCGTGGCCGAGCAGACGCGCCAGTTCCCGGTCGAGCAGTTCGCCAGGAGCCGCGTCCAGCAGTAGGACTCGCAACCGCTCCATTCGATGGGTCCCCTTCCCCCAGAACCGACCCTACTGTGCTCCAGGAGTTGGTCGCGAGACACTCCTGACCGGACAGGCATCAGTGCTCCTACCCTGCTCGGTCCCGCACCTACTGGCGAGCCTCTTACAGCGTGTCCTACGTGGTGAGGCAGGTGATGCACCCCAGGAGATGGTCTGCTCGATGCGTCAGAACGCACTCGCGGCAGTCGGGCCCGCGCAGCCTCACATCCGGGATCTCAGCACGTCGACCTCACAGCCCGGCGCGAACGGGTCGAAGCCATGCTCGACCAGCCAGCGAACCGCCAGCAGGCTTCGCAACGACCACCATGCGCGGACCACGTCGAGGTCGACGTCGGTGCCATAGCCGGCGATGACGTCGCCGAGGTGCTCCTCGTGTCCGAGCGTCAAGGTGGCGAGGTCGAACAGGGCATCACCCTTGCCGGCCTCGGACCAGTCGATGATGCCAGTGATCTCCTCGCCGTCGACGAACACATGAGTGATCTGCAGGTCGCCGTGCGTGAACATTGGGGTCCACGGCCGGAGCGCGGCCTCGGCGACCTGACGGTTGCGGGTGACCAAGTCGGCGGGCAAGACGCCGTTCGTCACGAGCCACTCGCACTCCCCGTCGAGATCCGCCGCCAACTCGTCGAGGTCCCGGCCGGCCTGGCCCGACCAGGGCGGCAACGGCGCGTCGTGCAACTTGCGGATGGCGGCACCCACCGCGGCCCACGCCGCCGGCGACGCGGTCGACGGCTGGCCGAGGCAGCCGAGCGCCGTCCCCGGGACCGCGGGGATCGCGAGCACGGGCGGCTTGCGCCACAGGACTTCCGGGGTCGGAACCGGCGCCAGGGCCATCGCCTCGACCTCGACGTCGATGCGCGCCTGATCGGCGTCCACCTTCAAGAACACGTCGCCGACGCGCAGGGTCGCGCGCTCGGAATGGGCGACGACGACTTTGACCTCATCCATGGGCGACCAGTATCCCGGGGATGACCGTCGACGTCGCCGGGTTTACCGCGTGCGCTTACGCGGCTGACCGCGTCCCGATACCCGGCGGCCTCGTGCACGACACCGACCGCCGACCCGGGCGCCCCGGCCCCGGAGCCGCCGGGCGCGCGTCCTCGACATGCCGGGCAAGGCCGCCGACTTCCTCCGCGCCACCGAGCCGGAGCCCGCCGAGCGCGCCGCGCTCGACCACGGCGTGATCCCCAAAGAGCGCAGGCCCGGTCGGGGCCGGGCACCACGATCACGGCCAGCGCCACGGGCGGCGAATCCGACGACGGCGGACAGTTCCACGAGGGACTCCTTTCTCAGGAGAAGGATTCAGGTGGCCCTGACCGAACGTGCTCGCGCTGTGAGCGCGATGGAGGTGGGGTTGGAGAGGGACACGGCAGGCTGATCACCGGCGGTGCGCGCATCGTCGTATCCGCCTCGCCCGGGCCGGGGGGCTGTACAACCGGCCGTCCGGTCCGAGAAGGGAAGGTCAGGCGAGCATGTCGGCTGCGTAGAGGGCATAGACGGCGGCAGTGCGGAACAACTCCCGCTCGTCGACGTGCTCGTTCGGGCCGTGGGAGACGTCCAGGCGGCCGGCGCCGTAGCCGAAGGCGGGGATGCCGAGCTGGTCGTACCAGCGGTTCTCCAGGATTCCGCCGCACATCTCGAACCTGGCGGGCTCGCCGCGGGCCTCCTCGACGCAGCGGGCCAGCGCGGCTCCGGCCGGGTGATCGGCCGGGGTGCCGGCGGGCGGCTGGAACTGGGTAACCTCGACGGTGACCTTCGCGTCCACTTCGGCCGCCGTGTCGCGGATGAGGGTCTGCATCCGCTCCAGTTCGGCGTGAGGGTCCTCTTCGGGATTGAAACGGCCGTCGACGGTGAACCAGGCGTCGGCGGGCACGACGTTGAAGTTCGACCCGCCGCCACACAGTCCGCCGACGACGACCATCGACCCGGCCGGGTCGTCAGGGTCCATGCTTGCCGATGGGCGATGTCGACGAGTTCGGGAGGCGTGGGCGCTCTTGCCAGGGGAGCATCGAGGTGCTCTTGGTGAAGGGCATTGGTCACGCCGCGGACGAAGGCGGGGCTGTAGGCGGCGATCCGGCGTGACCATCGTGGCGGCGTGTCGATACAGGGGCGGACACCTGTGCGAAGATCGCAGCGTGGACGATCTACGCTTCCGTCTTGCTCACGACGCTGATCTTGCCGCTGTAAGTGCGTCTGCGCGACGGCGCTGCCCGCTGGATGCTGACCCAGGGCGTCACTGGTCAGTGGCGGCCTGGTGAGCTGGGCGAGGATCACTTCCGCCGGATCATGCACAGTGGGGAACTGTGGCTCGCGGAGGTTGCCGGTCGTGTGGTCGGGGCCTGGGAGCTGTGGTGGGAGGACGAGGACGCCTGGGGGCCGCAGCCGCCGACGGCCGGCTACGTGCACCGGCTGATGGTCGACCACGGCAGCGTCCCGCCCGGTACAGGGCGGGAGCTTCTGCGCGTCGCGGAGCGCCGCGTGGCCGAGGCGGGCAGACCGTTGGTACGTCTGGACTGCCTGGCCGGCAACGCACGACTGAATGCGTACTACCTCAACGCCGGTTATCAGGTTGTCGGACGCAAGGAAGGCAAGCCGCAACCAGGCGGCAAGCCAAAGTCGTTCACACTGCTCGAAAAATCCGTACGGGACGAAGGGGAATAGACGACGCCTGCTCCGGCGTGGTGGGACGGGAGCGGCAGGACGCCCCCGGTCGCCACAGTGCGTGATCGGCGTCATCCGGCAGCCCTCTGGGGCGATCCCACGACCGTCACCGGTCGCGGGACACGAGGCTGCCGTCCTTTGTCATCGACATCCGGGCCCCGATGATCGGCTCTGGTCCACTTCCTGTGGAGCTCACCGTCAGTGATGTCAGTGCCGTGTGGTGAGATGGCCGCGCTCTGTCAACCGCTCGGTGGAGGTCATCGCGATGCCCGTGTACCCGTCGCTGATCCGTGCTCTGGCGGAGGCATTGGTCGACGTACTCTGGTTCGTCGAGGCGTGCGAGGACGACCAGATGGATTCTGATGACGCCGTCAAGGTCCTGGAGGGGGTCGCCTCTCTGGTGACACAGTTGACGAGCGATCAGCGAATCGAGTTCATCGATCTGATCGGTTCGATGGCCGCGGAGGAGGCAGATCCGTCGCGTCGTGAATTCCTGGAGGGCTTCCCTGAAGGGTTCGGTCTCATCGAGGGAGATTCCTGACCTGGTTTCGTTCATTTCTAGTGCCGTGACCGGAGAGGTTCACCGGTTTGGCGTGCACACCGTAGCCTCCCAGCATGGATCAAGGAGAGGTTCGCGTCATCGTCCGCAAGTTCGACGGCAGCCTGCACTGGCACCACACCATGCTGCGGCTCGGCGAGGACGAGTACGGTGTCTGGCTCGGTGCGCCGATCGGGACGATCTACGGGAAAGGCGCGGAGACCGAGGTCTACGTCACTGAAGAGCCACGAGTCATGCTCTTTCCCTGTGGTGCCTGGTGGACGGCCATGTTTCAGGAGGCACCCGCGCGGCTCGACGTGTACTGCGACGTCACCACGCCGCCCGAGTGGGCGAACACTGGCGAAGTGACCACGGTCGATCTGGACCTGGATGTCTGCCGGACGCGCGGAGACGGATCCGTCTACGTCGCCGATGAGGATGAGTTCGCCGACCACCAGGAGCGTTACGGCTACCCGCCACATGTCATCGGCCACGCAGAGAGCGCCGCGGAGTGGCTGGCAGGGGCACTGCGCGACGGCGTCGAACCTTTCGCCACTCGCTACCGCGCATGGCTTGCCCAGGTCAGTTGAGCCGAGGAGCGCCGATCAAGATGCCGTGGCGAGCGGCGTCCACCCCACCGGATGCCTTCCTCTCTCCGGATGAGGGCTTACGGACGCCTGAGCATCCATCCGGCGACCGTCCGCGGTGTGGGAGGCCGGGCGGTCACCGGTCGCGGCGAGACCCGTCGTCGAAGTAGGGCTTGTATTCGTCGAGGACGGACGTCCGGTTCTGCCGCCGCCCGTCGAAGACGGTCTTCGGGCGTGTCGGCACGGGAGAACTGCGGGACCCTGTACTGGCTCATGCCGAGTTGCCGAGCCACAGACCGCTTGCTGTGCCCGCGGCCAGCAGTGCGTGAATCGTGGCGTGCTTGGCGCGGGTACGCTCAGCAAACCTGTGCCCGGTCGGCCAGGGTGAACCGGACGGCTTCCTGTCGGAGGCGTGCTCCCCGACGTTGCGGGGCGTCATGCCATCACCGAAGTCAGAGGCTTGTCACGGGCTCCTAGCGCCTGTCCGGCCGATCATGCTCTTGGTTGAGGTGCTGGCCTGTCGAAACGCTCGTGCGCAACGAGACCGGCAGCACGACCTGCTGGTGGGTCGCGGTCGCCAGCCTCGGCCGGAATGTCGGTGAGGTCGCCAGTGCATGGTTCTCACCCTGCATTCGGTGGTCGTTATGGTGGCTCCCCACGTCGACCGGGTTCGCAGCGCCGCCGACCTGGCTACCTCGAGCAACGGTGTCAGCCCGCACAACTAGGGTTACTGACCACCTACTCAAGGGGGACTCCGCCATGGGCATTCATCCTGACGTGGCCGTACTGCTCGATCTTGTGCCGGCAGACTTGGCAGGTGGCGAGCGGATCGACTGGAATGCGGCCGAAGCTGCGCTGGGCACCAAGCTGCCGAGTGACTACAAGACTCTGCTGGACACGTACGGCGTGGGCGATATCGGAGAGCTCGTCATTCTGCCTCCCCTCCCGAGTGACGTGCGCGGGTGGGAAGCGTGTCACATCGGAAGCATGGCAGTCGGCCTGCGTGGGCTCTGGGATGAGGACGCAGGCGTCCCGGGCGTAACGCTCGGTGCCGATGCCGTTCTGCCCTGGGGCTCTGGGATGAATGCCAACGAGATGGCTTGGCTCATGAACGACCCCGATCCGGACAAGTGGCCTGTCGTAGCCTGGCGTCGGCACCACTCATGGGGCGAGTCGCCTTGGGCCTTGTTCGACTGCGGCATGGTCCAGTTCATCATCCGCATGATGCTGGGCCGGTTCGACGCCTGCCCACTCGGCGATGCGTCCCTCTGGAAGCGGACAGACACTTTCGTCAGCTGGCGCGAGCAACGTCGACGGCTCGTGGCCGGGCTGGACCCGCAAACCGGCGAGCCCGACCCCTATGCCGACATGTACCCCATCACTGATGACTAGGAGCTTGTCTCAGTATCCGGCGACCCGCGCAACGTTTCGAGAATCCGTTGTCACACGTCATTCCCGGTGAGAGCGAGACGGAGGCCGAGGCCGACCATCACCGCCCCGGACACTGCGCAAATCCCGGACAGGCGACGGGGCGACCCGCGGAGCCAGTCACGTGCGGTCCCGGCGAGGAGCCCCCAAGCCGAGTCGGAAACCAGAGCGACAGCGGCGCAGACGATGCCAAGGAGCAGGAGCTGCAGCGTCACGTGCCCCGCCGAGCGGTTGACGAACTGGGACAGCACAGCGGAGAAGATCAGGAAGCCCTTCGGATTGCTCATCCCGACGGTGAAGCCCTGCCAGACGATGCGTCGCACGCTTGCGGGTGGCCGCTGCCGCGCGTCCGTGACGGCCAGTTCCCCGCGATGCCGCCACGTCTGGACGCCGAGGTAGACCAGATACAGCGCGCCGGCGAACTTCAGCGCAGAGAACACCATGATCGATCGCGTGACCACGGCTCCCAACCCAAATGTTGATGGTCAGGCCACTTGGGTGTCCCGTTCGATGGCGGCAAGTCGGTTCTTGAGGCGGTAGCTGGGGCCGTTGACAGGGATGACTCCGCAGGGGTGGAGGGCACGGTCGAGGATGGCAGTGGCCGGTGCGCCGGCTCTTGCAACGCACCGGCTCGCCGGGCCTTGGCTGAGCCGCGAACGGCTGGATCCGGCACCGTCCCGACTGGTCGGCATCTTCCCCGACCGCACCGCCCTGATCCGGCTCGTCGGCGCAGTCCTGGCCGGGCAGAACCACAAGTGGACCGAGGAACGCCGCTACATGGCCGCGAGTTCCTCGCCAAAGCCCGCCTCCACCCCATCGAGTCCGAGGCCGACGAGACCACTCTGGCCACAGAACTCACCACACAGCCTCAAAACGAGTTCACCGAGTGACCCTCGATACACCGCTCCAGCGGACGTGGCCCTCTCCCGCCAGGGCGGATGAGGTGTTCGGCAAGTGCAGGCACCGGTGCCGCACGACGTCCGCTCAAGCTCCCTGATAATCCTGTGAGTTGGGTCAAGCGACTGGTAGCGACAAGCCATCGGGCGGCCATCGGAGCGTCACGCGCAGCCCTCGTCCGGTAAGGCGGAAGTCAGAATTCCAGAAGGCCCTTGTTGTCGCGTACCCAACAAGTCATCGTCTTTCGCGGGCCTGTTCGGCCCGTCGCCGGGGACACCGTACCGGCGTAACGCACGCACTCGCACAGCCCCTGTCACCCATTTCCAGGAGGCAGTACGTTGCGCACTTCACCCTCTGCCAGAGCGAACCGAGCCCCCCTACACGGCCGGTGGCGCCGCGTCGGCTCCGCCGGCGCCGCCACCGTCGCCCTCGTCCTCGCCGGATTCGGCACGGCCGTCCACGCGGACGCCGCGGGGCACCACGTCCTCGAAGGTGACGTGGACCCGTGCCTGTGCCGTCCCGAGCAAGGCGGGCGAGATGGCCTGCAAGGCACTGCGCGTCACCGGTGGCCTCACCGCGTACCAGAAGGCGCAAGGCAAGGCCAAGGGCGTCACCCCCAAGGCCGCCGACGCCTCCACCCCGTCCGGCTACGGGCCCAGCGACCTCCAGTCGGCCTACGGCCTGACCTCCGCTGCCGCCTCCAACGGCCCCGGAAGGACCATCGCCATCGTCGACGCCTACAACGATCCGAACGCCGAGTCCGACCTCGCCAAGTACCGTTCCTACTACGGCCTGCCGGCCTGCACCACCGCCAACGGCTGCTTCAAGAAGGTCAGCCAGACCGGGTCCACGACCTCCCTGCCCTCCAACGACGCCGGTTGGTCCGAGGAGATCTCCCTGGATCTCGACATGGCCAGCGCCATCTGCCCGCTCTGCGACATCCTGCTCGTCGAGGCCAAGTCCCCCACCATGGCCAACCTCGGCACGGCGGTGAACGAGGCGGTCACACTCGGCGCGAAGTACATCTCCAACAGCTACGGCGGCTCCGAGTCCTCCTCTGACAGCACGTACGACTCCTCCTACTTCAACCACCCCGGCGTGGCCATCACCGTCAGCGCCGGTGACAGCGGCTACGGCGCGGAGTACCCGGCGGCGTCCCGATACGTCACCTCCGTCGGCGGCACCGCCCTGTCGAAGTCCTCCTCATCCGCCCACGGCTGGACCGAGACCGTTTGGAAGACCAACAGCACCGAAGGCACCGGCTCCGGCTGCTCGGCCTACGACACCAAGCCGAGCTGGCAGTCCGACACCGGCTGCTCCAAGCGGACCATCTCCGATGTGGCGGCCGTCGCCGACCCTGCGACCGGCGTCTCGGTCTACGACTCCTACGGCGTCACGGCCGGCTGGTACACCTTCGGCGGCACCAGTGCCTCGTCGCCGATCATCGCCAGTGTGTACGCCCTCGCGGGCACCCCGTCCAGCGGCTCCTACCCCGCGAAGTTCCCGTACAACGCGGCCGGCACCTCCGCCCTGAACGACGTCACCAGCGGCAACAACGGCACCTGCTCCCCCACGTACCTGTGCACCGCTCAGTCCGGCTACGACGGCCCGACCGGCTGGGGAACCCCGGAGGGAGTCACGGCCTTCACCGGCTGACCTCCGGACACGGGCGGACTGCCGCCAGCGGTACGTGACGACTCCGTCGGGCGGCGCACCCAAGAGAGCGGGCCGCGGCATCCAGCCGCGGCCCCCTCGCCTACGGCGCGCACCTGATCAGAGAGTGTGCGACGACCCGGCACCTGCAGCCGTCCACCGAGACGCCTGCCAGTGGCAGTTCGCCCGCATCCGTGATCCGGAAGTCCGCCTCAGGCCACCGGTCGCGGGCGACGGCCATCATCTGCTCGCTCGGGTCCACGCCGATGGCCTTCACTCCCCGCTCCGCCAGGGCGTGTCGCAAGAGCTGCCAGGTGCACGCGCCAGGAGCGAGCGCAACTCGGTGGCGTCTGGGGAGGAAGTCAGGAAAACTCGCGCGCATGGTCTCGGTATTGCAGAACGTGGCGATTGACTGTGTGGATGCCTACGAACTGGCCCGGTTCTGGAGCAGGGTGACCGGCCGGCCGTTGCATCCGGAGGACAATCCGGGTGATCCGGAGGTTCAGGTGTTGCTGGCGGATGGCCCGGTGCTGTACTTCAGCCAGGTGCCCGAGGCTAAGACGATCAAGAACCGGGTCCATCTGTGTCTGCGCCCGGAGACCTCGCGTGAGCAGGAGGTGGAACGGCTGCTGGGCCTCGGTGCCACCCTTGTCGCCGATCTCCGGAATCCCGATGGCTCTGGCTGGGCGGTCCTTGCCGATCCCGAAGGCAACGAGTTCTGCGTTCTGCGCAGCGATTCCGACCGGGCCGTCATGTCTTCCTGATGCTTCCGCGATCATCCTGGCCGGTGTCGGATGAGTGCTGGTCAAAGCCACTCGCTGAGGGCAGCGACGAGACTCGAACTGCGGGGAGTCCCCGCTCATTGTTGCGAGCACGGCCAAGCCGTGACGAGAACATGCGGCGCGCGCCACCGCAGGCCCTCGGCCAGCAGGATCCGGCGATCACCCGAGATCGAACGAGGAATAGGCGCGGGGCGAGAGTCAGTGGACGGGTAGCTGCTGCTCGGCCCAGATGGTCTTGCCGTGGCTGGTGTAGCGGCTGCCCCAGCGCTGCGCGAGTTGTGCGACGAGGAACAGTCCGCGGCCTCCTTCGTCTGTCACCAGGGCTCTGCGCAGCCGCGGCTGGGTCTGGCTCGGGTCGGAGATCTCGCAGATCAACGTCTTGTCCCTGATCAGCCGAAGGCCCACCGGGCCGCCCGCGTAGCGGATGGAGTTGGTCACCAGCTCGCTGACGAGCAGTTCGGTGGTGAACGCGAGCTCCTCCATCTGCCAGACGGCCAGCTGGGTGGTGACCGCGTACCTCGCTCGGCTCACCGCCTCTGGGTCGGCGGGGAACTCCCAGGCGGCGACGGACCCCAGGGGTAGGGCGTACAGTCGGGCGATCAACAGGGCCACCTCTTGCTCGGGTGCCTGGGGCAGCAGGTGCCGCAGCACAACGTGTCCGGTCTGCTTCGCCGACCGGTCCTTTCGAGCCGCGGCCTGCACCTGGTCCCGCAACTGCTGCAACCGCTCCTCGGTGCCGTCCTGGCGGTGGGCCAGCAACTTGTCGGTGTAGAAGGCGAGCAGCGTCCCCGGCTCCATCACCAGTTCCGTGGACTCGAACGGCAGGCCACCCACCCCCAGCGGCGGCCCCGGCTTGACCTGTGCGAAACAAGCCGACTGCTCGGGGGCGGACAGCACCGGCGGCGGATGGCCGGCGCTGGCGATCGCGCACAGTCCGGTGACGGGGTCGTACACCGCGTACACGCACGTCGAGCCGAGCACGCTGCCCACCCGGTGCCCCGCAGGCGGGGCAGACGCCGCCCGCTCCGCCTGCGACAGTCGGGTGACCAGGTCGTCGAGGTGGGCCAGCAGCTCCTCAGGGGGCAGGTCCATGTCGGACAGGGTCTGCACGGCGGTACGCAGCCGCCCCATCGCCGCTGCCGCCTCGACACCATGCCCCAGCACGTCGCCCACCACGAACGCCACCCGGCACGAGGACAGTGGGATCACGTCGAACCACGTCCCGCCGATCCCCGTCGCGGTACCGGCCGGCACGTAGGTCCCGGCCGCTTCCGCCGCGCTGACCTGGACGTCTGCCTGGGGCAGCAGGCTCCGCTGCAGGATCTCGGCGGTGCGGCGCTCGCGGGTGTAGCGCCTGGCGTTGTCCAGGCTGATCGCAGCCCGGGCACCGACCTGGGCTCCCAGCGTCGCATCGTCCTGGTCGAAACGCGCCCGGTTGCCACACCGCCACAACACAGCTGCGCCGAGGAGCTGCCCGCGGGCTCGCAGCGGCATCATCAGCAGCGATGTCGCCGCGTCCGGCAGCACCTGGCGGCTGCCCTCGGCGTCGTCGGCGAGCGCGGCCCGCAGCTCGGTCAGGTCCGGCACGGCCACCGCGTGGCGTTGGTAGACCGGCTCGCGCTCCGGATCCCGGACCCGCACCAGGGCCCCGACCGGCAGCAGCTCGGCCGGCCACGAACCGGCCACCGCGGCCCGCCGCAGCGGTGCTGCGAGTGAGAGGTCTCCGGGTTCCTCACCCAGCAGTGCCGCCTCCGCCAGGTCGATCGCCGCCAGGTCCCCGTACTCGGGTACCAGCACCCTGGCCAGCCCCTCGGCGGTGGCGACGATGTCGAGCGAGCCCAGCAGCAGCTTCTCGGCCCCCTCGACCAGAGCCTGCCGGCGTTGCGCCTGGTGGCGTTCGGTGACGTCGCGGAAGAGGACTGCGACGCCGGTGCTGCGGCCGTCGCGGTCCTCCAGCCGCAACGCCGACAGGGAGATGACGCGCTCCTGCTCGGGCGCCGTGCGGTAGCGGGCTTGGAGCACCTGGTCGGTCACCGGCACCCCGGTCTGCGCGACTTGGCGCAACTGCTTCTCGACGGCCGCGGCGTCCTGCGGGACCAGCACCTCGTCCAGAGTTGCACCTGGCAGTCCGGCCCCGGAGTCGGCGGGCGGGCCGAGGGCCCCCGGAGGGTGGTTGCTTCGCACGATCCGCAGATCCGGATCGTGCAGCACCAGCCCGATCTCGGTCTGCCCGGACAGGGCGCGCACCAGAGCCTGGTCCTGTTCCTGATCCGCGGCCACCGCCTCCGGCACCGCCCACACCAGGCACTGAGCCCCCAGGCCGCCGCCGAGCGGCAGCACCTTCAGGCGCACTCTCACCGCTGGGCCGCCACTGGGGCGAAGCGTCGCCCGACCGTCGCGCGGGAGCATCCCCCTGCTCGCCCCGGCGGCAAGGAAGTCGGCGAACGGCCTGCCGATCAGCTCCGTGCCCCGCGCGCCAAGCAGCGTCACGACGCCCGGCGTGCACGCCAGCACCGTCCCGTAGCTGTCCAGCATCAGCGCCGCTCCGTCACCCGACAGCCGCGCGGCGACCTCGGACACTGGGCTCGTACTCGTACGCCTCACCCCCTGCACAGGTGGTGGTCCACTTTCATTGAACCTCCCCGCGTCTGTCACCGGCATCCCGAGTACGGAGGGCCGGCGGTCCTGCAGAGCAACAGGGCGACGTCGTCGTCGGGTGTGGGGGCGAGCCGGTCCACAACGGTGTGGCTGAGGCCGTCCAGCGGCAGGCCGGCGTTGGCGGTCAGTACGTCCAGGAGCTGGGTCAGGCGCCGGTCGATGTCCGCGTAGCGCGCCTCGACGAGGCCGTCGGTGTAGAGGGCGAGGATGCTGCCCGGGGGCAGCGGCAGCTCGGTGGGTGCGAAGTCGATGCCACCGACTCCCAGCGGTGCCCCGGCGGGCAATTCCAGCAGTTCCGCGGTGCCGTCGGGGTGGACGACGGCTGGTGGAGGATGGCCTGCCCGCGTGATCGAGCAGGAGCCGGCCGCTGGGTCGCACACCGCATAGGCGCAGGTGGCCAGAGGAGCGTCGGGAAGGTCCCCCAGACCGGTGTCGAGCTGACGCAGCAGCTGCTCGGGGGGCAGCGCCAGACGGGCGAGCGCCCGCATGGCGCTGCGCAGCTGACCCATCGCGGCCGCGGCCGCGATGCCATGTCCCATGACGTCCCCGACCACCAGGGCGGCCCGTCCCTCGGGCATCTCCACGACGTCGTACCAGTCACCGCCGACCTCGTTGACGTCGCTCGCGGGCCGGTAGCAGTGGGCGACCTCGATCCCGGGCGGGGGCGTCAGCCGGTGCGGCAGCAGGCTGCGCTGCAGCGTCACGGCCGTGTCGTGCTCGCGGGTGTACAGGCGGGCGTTGTCGAGGTGGACGGCCGCGCGAGACACTATGTCGCGGGCGAGCATCACGTCGTCGGGCGAGAAGGGCCGGGCGGGGAGTTCCCGGAAAAGGGTGGTCACTCCCAGCACTCTGCCGCGGGCGAGCAGCGGGACCATCAGCAGGGAGTGCACCCTCAGCTCGCGAAGCCGCCGGACGGTGGAGATGGGGCAGGAGGGGGCGGCGATGGCTCGCTCGTCCACCTCGGCGACCATGAAGGGTTCCCGACGTGCTATGGCCTGTGTGTACGGTGCGTCCGCCGGGTAGTGCAGGGTCGCGCCCAACGGGGCGAGGGTCTCGGCGGCGGGCGAGCCCCGGGCCGGGGCCTTGCCGATCCGCCGCATCACGATGCCGCCGGTCAGTTCACTGCCAAAGTCCGCGGCAGCGTCGTCGGCAACGCCCGTCATGAGGTCCACGGTGACCATGTCGGCGAGACCGCGCAGCGCCACGTCGGCCAGTTCCTGTGCGGTCTGCCGCATGTCCAGGGTGGTGCCGACGCGGGTGCCGGCCTCGTTGAGCAGGTCGAGCCGCCGGCGGCTCGCTGCGGCCGCCTGCTCGGCCCGGAGCCGTGCGGTGATGTCGACCACCGAGGCGCCGACGCCGAACGGGCGTCCCCGGATGTCCTCCAGACGGAAGTAGGAGCAGGACCACACCCGGTCCTCGTACGGGGTCGCCGGCGTGCGGCCCGTCGCGCGGAAGTCGACCACAGGCTCGCCGGTGTCCAGCACTCCCTGCATCACGGTCTCCACCTCGGCGCTGTTCACATCGGGCAGCACCTCGGACAGCCGCCGACCGAGGTGTCTGGCCTCGGGCGCGCCGTTGATCGCCTCCAGGGCGGTGTTGACGTTCAGGAAGCGCAGTTCGGTGTCGAACGCGGACAGTCCGATGGGCGAGTGGCAGAACAACCCGTCCAGGACAGCGTGAGACACCCGCGGCTTCAACACTGCGGAAACGTCCACAAGGAACGCGAGCACGTCGCCACTGGCCGGGACCTGGTAGGTCCACACCGCGAGCTCCAGCGGGTGCCCGTCCCGGTGCCGCGCCGTGCACCGCCCCGTCGTGGTACCGCCGACGGTGATCTGCTCCAGCAGCGACGGCGCCCCGGAGCCCCCTTCCACTCGGACGAGCCGCTCGCCCCGGCTGCCCAGTACCTCCGACGCCGGATAGCCGAGCAGGGCCTCGGCCGCCGCGTCCCAGTGGGCGATGCGGCCCAAGGCGTCCAGCCGCAGTCCGGCAACCGGCAGTTCGGCCGGCCGCAAACCACCCGGGCGTACCTCCGTTGGGTCGGCCGCCTCGTCGAATTCTTCGGGATGGCGCATGGGGGCTCCTCCCGGACAGTTCTCTATCCACTATGCGACCTTCTGGGCATGGCCCACGATTGCGAACCCGAGGTGTTCGGACCGGTGGCGTGCGCCAGGTCGCGTGCGCCCTGATCCGGGCGATCGCCGTATCTGGGCCAGTGTTTCTACAGGCTGGACGGGAGTTGTCGGGGCGGCGAGACCGTGAGCCGCTGCTTCGGCAGTGAGAAGGGGAGCCGCCAGGGTGTGTTCGGGTAGGGCATGCCGCTGGTGGAGTAATGGGCGGGCTGGGGTGTTCAGCCGTGGGACGCTGTGTGGTCTTTGTTGATCACGGGTGTGTCAGGAGGCCGGCATGCACCGCTCGCGTGAATGTCTGTGTGAGCGGATCCGTCGTGATGGCCGGATGGATCGCAGGATCTGGGCACGGGCCTTGACCTGCCGCTGCGGGGTGAGCGGGGACGCGGTGGCGAACGAGTACCGGTCCAGTGGAGGATCGTGATGACACGCGGCAGCGGGGAGGAGGGGCCGCGTGGTCGTGACCTGCTGGGGCGGCTGGACGTCGAGCTGGGTCGGATCGACGAGCAGTTGCGTGCCCTGGCCGCGGCAAAGGGCCGGATTCAGGGCCTGTTGGACGCGGTGGTGGCCATCACCCGGGAGATGGAGTTGCCTGCGGTGCTGCATCGCATCGTGACCACCGCCATGGACCTGGTCGGCGCCCGTTATGGTGCGCTGGGAGTCCTTGCTGATTCCGGCGATCACCTGGCGCAGTTCATCGTCGCCGGCATGACCGAGGAGGAACGCACGGCCCTGGCTGGGGTTGACTTCCCTCGCGGCCTCGGCGTGCTCGGGTACCTGATCCATCACCCCGAACCGCTGCGGGTCGACAACATCTCCTCCCACCCCGCCTCGACCGGGTTCCCGCCCGGCCACCCGCCCATGCACACCTTGCTCGGTGTCGCCATCAGCGTCCGCGGCGAGATCTACGGCGACCTCTACCTGTCCGAACGAACTGACGGGCAGCCCTTCGACGTCCATGACGAGCGCATCCTCGTCGCCCTGGCCAGCGCCGCCGGGATCGCGATCGACAACGTCCGCCTGTTCGAGCAGGTCCGTGCCGGATCCGAGCAGTTCCAACGGCTTTTGCTGCCGACCCTGCCCGACCTGCGACCCTACGAGGCCGCCGCCACCTACCGACCCGCCGCCGAGCCCAGCCCATTGGGCGGGGACTGGTACGACGCCTTCCTGCTGCCCGACGGCGCGCTGGCGGTCGTCATCGGCGACGTGGTCGGCCACGACCTGCATGCCGCAGCCGCCATGTCCTCCACCCGCAACATGCTGCGTGCTTTGCTGTTCGACCTGCGCACCCCACCCAGCGCAGTCCTGGCCCACCTCGACCACACCCTCGAGGCCATCACCGACAACCCCATCGCCACCGCCAGCCTGGCCCGCATCGAACCTGCTGGAGGGGCATGGAGACTGCACTGGAGCAGCGCGGGACACGTCCCGCCTCTCCTGATCACCCCCGACCAGCGAGCGCGATATCTGTTCGCCGAACCCGGACTGCCTCTGAACGTCGACAGCGGGCAGCACCGCCCCGACCACACTCATCCCCTTCCTCCTGATGCGACCGTGGTCTTCTTCACCGATGGGCTCGTCGAACATCCCGGGCGGTCCCTCGACGAGGGCCTGAATGAACTCGTTGAACTCGCCACCGCCCACGCGGCCCTTCCCCTGCCGGACTTCGTCCGGGCGCTCGCCGATCACTGCCCCGGCGACGGGCACGACGACATCGCCATCCTCGCCCTGCGCACCCCGCAGCGAACCGCCGCGAGTCTCATGAATCAGGTGTGATCCTCCCCAAAGGAGTCACCTGGTGAGCACGACGACGGGTTTCGGCACGTGATGTCGGCCAGAACAGTCACAGGGCGAAACCCGACAGAGCATTTCGTGAAAGGCCACACAGATGAGCGGCGGCGTGGTGAACCGGTCGTGATCGGCGGACGACGGAGTACGGGACGAGACCGGAGGAAAGACCTCCCAGTGGTCGCCCACCACGACCGGCTCCGGCGCGGGAGCACGGCGGCACTGGAGATCTGCGCCGTCGCCGCGCTGTATTACGCCTCGGGCAAGCTGGGGCTGCTCCAGCAACTCGTGCGCGGCCAGGTCACACCGCTGTGGCCCGCGAGCGGCATCTCCGTTTCCGGACTACTCCTCCTCGGACCGCGCATCTGGCCCGGGGTCACGCTCGGCGCGTTCCTGATCAACATCTCACTGGGGCTGCCATCGATCACCGCGGTGCTTGTGATCACGACGAGCGACACCCTCGCGTCCCTGTGCTCCTACGCACTCCTTCGCCGCGCCGGATTCCGCACCCGGATGAACCGCTTGCGAGACGCACTCGCACTGGTCTTCCTCGGCGCGCTCACCAGCATGCTCATCAGCGCAACCGTGGGATGCGGCACCCTGCACCTCACTCGCGCGCTGCCCGGCGGGTTCTGGCCGACATGGTGGGTCTGGTGGACCGGCGACGCGATGGGCGTCCTGGTGGTCGCGCCGGCACTGCTCGCCCTGCGCTCGGCGCGCCGGCCCAGTGACGCGCCCCTCTCCCGGTGGTTGGAAGGATCGCTTCTTGGGGCGGCCACCATCGGCATCGGGCTCCTCCAGACCTCTGCCGCACCGCTGCTCTTCCTCGCCTTCCCATTGCTGACCTGGGCGGCCTTCCGCTTCCAGCGGGCCGGGGCCGCGCCCTGCGCGCTGGCCGTATCCATCTTCGCGATCCTCGCCGCCTCCCATAGATCGGGCCCGTTCACCGGTCACAGCCTGCTCGCCAACATGATCGCTCTGCAGGCATTCAACGGCGCCGCCGCACTGACCGCGCTGCTGCTCGCCGCAGCCATCACCGAGCGGAACCAGGCCCAGGAGAAGATCGAGCAGGCATGCAGGCGGCTCGCCGAGATGGTGGCCAGGATCGCGCAGGACACCGGTGTCGTACCCACGTTCAGCGACAACGACCAGCGCGGAAAGGGTGACCAGGCGGAGGACGGCGGAGCGACCCGACCGTCGTGATCAATCGACAGCACCAGGGACGGGCGCTGTGGTCCCACGGGTCAGCCG
Source organism: Streptomyces cyslabdanicus (assembly GCF_052663305.1). Classification (NCBI taxonomy): domain Bacteria; kingdom Bacillati; phylum Actinomycetota; class Actinomycetes; order Kitasatosporales; family Streptomycetaceae; genus Streptomyces; species Streptomyces cyslabdanicus. The sequence goes on along the minus strand of NZ_JBQRUW010000042.1, from coordinate 119,249 downwards.
TTCATTGAGCACTTCGACGCGCGCCTGCTCGTCGGCTGCGTCGACCAGCCGCGTTGGATCAATCGCGGGTCAGGCCCTACGCGGAGAGCAGCATGGCGACTGTCACCAGGGCAAGCAGTCCGATGTACGCCCAGGCGTAGGTGCGGTCGGGGATCCGGGGCGGACGCCGCCGCAGTATCGCGATCACCGGCAGAGCTCCGAGGAGCAGCGCCGAGGCAGCGCGAAGGTCGATGAGACCCACCAGGTGCAGGTGCGCGTCAGCGGCAGCTGGGACGGCGGCGCCGCTCAGAGACACTGCGGTGGCCGGCAGCGCGATGGCGAGGGTGAGCGGGTTGGCCAGCGCAGTCGCCACGCGCATCGTGTGCCCGGCCCTTCGCATCGCGGGGACGGTCATCACGCTGCCCCCCACGCCGAGGAAGGCCGCGACCGCACCGGCCGGCGCGCCGAGAACGGTCGGCAGTGGACGCGGGGCATCGGAGGTCGCCTCGATCCGGGGGGCCGGGCGCAGGAAACCGGGGCGCAGGAGCACGTCGGCGATGGTGAGAGCGACGTACGCGACGAAGGCCCAGCGGGCCAGATCGGCCGGGGCGAGGCGCGTGGCGAGCGCACCGACCGAGGCACCGGCCGCCAGCAGGAGGAGCAGCGTGCCGCTGCCGCGGAGCGCGAGGAGCACCCGCCGTGGTGTGACGGCTGTCGCGAAACCCGCATTCACCACCATCACCAGGGCCGAGGTGGCAGTCGCCACCTGCATGGCATCGGCGCCGAGCGCGGCGTCGGCCCACACCACGACCGGTACCGTGACGAACCCGCCGCCGAACCCGAACAACACCGTCGTCGCCCCGGTGAGGAGCCCGATCCCGATCAATGCCACAACATCCACAGCCCCCACTCCACCAGCTCCGACAGGCTTCCCGCATGCGATGTCCGGCACCATTCCTTCGCGTCTCAGCCAGTAGGGTGGCTGGGTGAGGAACGTCTCCCTGGCCGACGTCGACCACGCCGACCGGATCGTCCTGCCGATCGGCACCGACTACCCGCCCGGCCACGTACTGGACTGGCACGAACACCGGCGTGCACAGTTCCTCTACGGCGCCACCGGGGTCATGGTCGTCGACACCGCCGAGGGCACCTGGACCGTTCCGCCCGAGCGCGCCGTACTGATTCCGGCCGCCACCCGGCACCGGGTCCACATGCTGGGGGTGAGTACCCGGAGCCTGTACGTCGAGCCGAGTGCCATCCCCTGGTGGCCCGCCACGTGCACCGTCGTGAACGTTCCGCCACTGTTGCGCGAACTGCTCCTGGCCGCTGTCGAGTTCGAGATCGATTACAGCCTGTCCGGTCGGGAGGGAACCATTGCCGCCCTCCTCCTGCACGAGATCGCGGAGCTCGCCCCGCTCCCGTTCCACGTCGGGATTCCCGCCGCCGCCGACCTCGCGAAGCTCTGCCGCGAGTACCTGGCCGCCCCGGACGCCGGCGTCACCAACGCCGCATGGGCCGCGAGGACGGCCATGAGCGAACGGGCCTTCACCCGGCGCTTCCGCTGGGAGACCGGTGACAGCCCCGCCGTCTGGCGAGCCCGCGCCCGCCTGCTCGCGGCCGTGCCACTGCTGCGCAGCGCGTCCGTCAGCGAGGTCGGTGCCCGTCTCGGCTACGCCTCTCCCGCCGCGTTCACCGCCGCCTTCACGCGCACTTTCGGCATGCCCCCGTCCCGCTTTGCCGCGAGCCGCCGCAGCGGCGGCCCCAACCGCAGTCGCACCTCCTGACGACTCTCGTTGGCCTGACCGACCCGTCAGACCACGCAAAACTCGTTACCTTCCGGGTCCGCCATCACCACGTGATCCGGCCTGCCCTGCAACTCGTCCTCGCGGACCACGGTCGCGCCCGCGGCGGTCAACCGCTCCACCGCCTCGACCACGCGCGGCCAGCGCACCTCCCACGGTGTGTCACGGCCACCACCAACTTGCACGTCGACATGCAGCCGGTTCTTCACCATCTTCGGCTCCGGCACCTTCAGGAAGGACAACGTGGGGCCTACGCCGTCCGGATCCGAGAGGTACGCCCCGTCATCCCATTCGTCCTCCGGAACCCCATGATCCGAGAACCACTCCTCCCAGCTCCCGAACCCCGGGGGCGCGGGCTTCTCCACATAGCCCAACGCCAGTGCCCAGAACGCGGCCAGCTTCGCCGGGTACACGCAGTCGATCGTCAAGCTCCACTTGGTCGCCATGATCCCCCTCAGTCGGAGGAACGGACTGTACCGCGCGCCTATGACAGTCTCGGCCGCGAGGTCGAGCTCCCGGACAGGTCGCGGGTGGCGTCCGGGCGTTGTGCCTTGAGACGGCGAGTCAACTCCACCTGGCCCAGCCGGACTGCCTGGACATCGTCCATGTCCAGCTCGTCCAGGGCACTCAGCGTGGCGGCGAGGGCGTCCGCCAAGGCCTCGCGCTCGTCGGACGCCACTGGAGGCTCGTGCGGGTTCGTCTCGACGGCCAGTTTCACCAGTTCTCGGGCGATCTTCCACATGTCGAGATGGGTCAGGCTGCGCTTTTCGCCCTGCCAGCTCACCAGCCGCGACAGGCGTACCGGCTGGTCGACGCGTCCCGCGCCCGGCCTCTCCTTGACGAAGGGCCTGGCGATGATCGGCCGCGCGACCGACGAGGCGATGCGAGCGGTCGTACCCACACTGGCTGGATCCATCGGACCTCCGAGTCGGCGCCTCGGGGACCCCCGTCCCCGCTCGTAAGGGTCCTGAATCATGGGGAGTTCGGGTCGTGGTGAGCAAGGGAAGACCGGAAGTGACCTTCTTCTCGCAGCGGGTGGCCAGGCTCCGTACCGTCTCGGCGATGCGGTCGCGGAGTTCGGCCGGCCGGGTGCGACCATGCGCGCCATCGGGGCCGTGATCGGAAGCAGATCACGGTGGCGGGGAAACTGATGAACTGCACCTGGATAAACGGACGTTCACTGCATAGTCTCCGACAGGCCGCCCACACTCCTGGGCTATCCACTCACTTCGGAGTCCTCATGGTGATGCACGAGCACGAAGTCGATCGCCGCACCCTGTTCCGGGTCGGCCTGGGTACGGCTGTCGCCGCTGTCGTCGGCACGGAGGTGGCGTTCCCGACCGCCGCCGGCGCCACGCCCTCGCCGCAGTTCCCCTGGATCATCGACTGCGACAGCTGGGGCGCGCGCCCGCCGTCCAGTCCGACCGAGATCACCGGCAACACCACCAACAAGATCATCTTGCATCACATGGCGTTCCCCAACGTCACGGACTACTCCCCCGAGCACGCCATGCAGCTGGCACGTGACTGCCAGGACCTTCACATGGACACCAACGGCTGGGCGGACACGGGGCAGCACTTCACCGTCAGCCGCGGCGGCTACGTCCTTGAAGGCCGGCACCGCAGCCTGGAGACCCTCGTCGCCGGCGAGCACCAGGTGACCGCCGCCCACTGTCCAGGGGAGAACGGCAACGCCATCGGGATCGAGAACGAGGGCACCTACATCACCGAAACCCCGCCGGCGGCACTGCTGGACTCGCTGGTGGAACTGTGCACCGCAGTGTGTCGGCAGTTCCACCTGAATGCGTGGGACATCTTCGGCCACTGGGACTTCCGCCTGGGAACCGACTGCCCCGGCATCGCCTTCTACCGACTCTTCCCCCAGATCCGCAAGCGAGTACTGCAGTCCATGGGCGTGTCGCCTGCCGCCGCGCCGACACGGAGATGGCCGGACATCTGGCGGTTCGTCGACAGTCAGGTGGTGCAGGTCGCCCAGTACCTGCTGGTGAACGCCGGCTACAGCGACCTGCCCATCGACGGCGTGTTCAGCACCGACATGAACACCGTCGTCGCCGACTTCCAGACCAGCCATGGCATTGCCGTCACCCCCGACGCCACCTTCGACACCCCCACCTGGGAAGCGCTCGCTCCCCCGCTGGACAAGGACTCCTCCGGGTTGCCCGTCGAGGCGGTGCAGTACCTGCTCACCATCAAGGGCTACGCCGACACCGTCGGCATCACCGGCACCTACGACCACCACACCATGAAGGCGGTGCAGGACATGCAGCGCCTGCACAACCTCCGCCCCACCGGCAGGACCGACCTCAGCACGTGGTGCGCGCTGGCCGGTGGCACCGTCCGCGAGACTTTCACCCGCTGAGCCTTCTCCGACTGACCACCGGGCCGAGTCCAGCCAGGGTGGCGCTGCTCCTGCGACGGCCGATCGTGCGGCAGGCGGTGTGGGTCGTTCAGTCGGCGGTCCAGCCGAGTTGCTGGGCCGGCTCAGCCCGCCGCTGCCGACTCCTGGCCGTCGGGCACCTCCTTGTACGCGAGGTGCCCGACGGCCGAGTGGGCCCGGGTCAGCCTGCCGTTGAGTGCGGCCACGAGATCTGTGGACGCGGTACGCCTCCCCCGACGTACCCAGTTCCGCGGTCTTTTGGGGCTGTGGCTCCCGCGTTGGTTCAACGACTGGTTGGGGCCGCGCCGCGTTTGGGGCCCTGGTATCGGGCATGGCTGGTGTGCCAGACGAAGGAGCGGGCGATGTCCTCCAGGGCGCGGGCGTGGGCTGTGAGCGCGCTCGGGGGGTCGCCGGCGAGGCTGGTGATCCCTTGCCGGGCGACGGCTGCCTCGTTTTCGCACATACCGCCCGCGCGCGCAAACGCCTCCTCCAGGCTTCCGCCGTGCCGCGCCCGCAACAGCGTGGGCAGACTCAACGGCTGCGCCGGCCCTCGCGCCGCCTCACGCTCGTAGGAGGCCAAGTCGTTGATCCAGCCCGCGAGGTTGGCCACAGCGGTCTCCAGATGCCGTACCGGCGCCAGCGCCCGCTGCGCGTCCGTCAGTTCGTAGTCCAGGACGATCTCCGCCGCGGCGAAGATCGTCCTGACGAACACGGTGTGCGGACGCATCTCCAGATAGGTCTCAAGCGCGACCCTCTCCGGCTCCGCCACATGGTGTGCCTCCCAGACCAGGGCCATGATGGTGTCGCGCAGGCTCGCGGCAAGCCGGAGGTACGCGGCCGGACCGGTCCGGGCCCGAAAACGGGCAAGCAGGTCGTACAGGGCGGCGGGGAACGGGTTCGTGAGGGGAGGCGGGCTGCCGCCGGCCAGGACAAGCGTCAGCTCCGCGGTGCGGTCGACAAGGGCGACCAGGTCGCGGGCGGCGTTGCTCTCGCCGTGCATGTCGTCGAACGCGGTGAGCCACAGCAGGAGTTCCGCGAACAGCACCAGATCGTCCGCGTCGGCGGTCGGCAAGGTGCGCGACACTCCGTGACTCGTGATGTTCACCAGAACGCTCCTGGCCCTGGCGGAGGGGAGCAGTGGGTACTCCTCCAGCCAGCCGAGGAGTTGGCGCTCCGTCCGTTCCCCGTGCGGACTCGTGGGGAACGGACCGGGGAAGGTGGCGGTGAAGTCCGGCTGAGGCAGAATCGTCACCGCATCGCCGGTGCGGGTCATGCGGCCTCCTGGTGGCGGCGCACCGGGGTCCGCGCCTCGGCGGTCATGCGCAACGTGGACGGATGCAGGGTGATCGCTCCGACCGGCCGAACGGCAGGTCCCGCGACGGGCCGCAGTCGCCAGCGGGACGCGATCAGGGCCGTGATCAGGGTCGCTTCGGCCACGGCGAACTCGTTGCCCATACATTGCCGCTTCCCGGCCCCGAACGGGATGAACGCCCCCTTCGGGGGCTGCGGACGCTCGGGCAGCCAACGGTCGGGATCAAAGCGGAGCGGGTCGGGGTACAGACCGGGATCACGGTGCAGCGTGTAGGGGCTCCACACGATGTCCTCCCCGGCCGGCAGGTCCACGGTTCCGAGCCGCACGGGCTCGGTGGTCTGACGGGTCACCAGCCATGCCGGGCTGTACAGGCGCAGACTCTCGTTGACCAGTCTGCGCGTGAACGTGAGCCGGCTCAGAGTCTTCGTCGTCAAGGGCTCGTCCGTGAGGACCGCGTCGACCTCGCTGTGCAACTGCCGCTCCAGGTCCGGGTTACGGCTCAGCTCGTGGAACAACCAGGTCAGGGTGACCGCGGTGGTTTCCGAACCCGCCGCGAGCAGGCCCGTGACCTCGGACAGGATGTCCTCGTCGGCCAGCGGCGTACCGTCCGGCTCCTGGGCGGACAGCAGGAGGGACACGATGTCGTCGTGCTCGTCCGGCCGCGCCAGGTGGTCGGCGATGACCTCACCCACGGCAGCGCGCATCACCTGGCCGGCACGCCGCGCCCGCCGGTTCCCCCGGGTCGGCAGCCGTTCGAGGAGGGGAAGTGGCAGCAGGGCACGGCGGAGCGCCGCGGCGAACAGGGTGTCGACGCTCTCGAGGATCGCGTGCCCGGTCTTGCGGTCGGGGATGGTGGAGAACAGGGCCCCCATGACGACGTTCTGCGTCATCAACTGCATCTCGGTCTTCAGATCCAGTGGGCCCATGCTCTGCCATGCCGCGATCATCGGCTCGACGGTGGTCTGCATGGTCCGCACGTACTGGTCGACCTGTTGGTGGTGGAACGCGGGCTGCATCAGGCGGCGGCGCCTCAGGTGCCGGCCGCCCTCCGCGACCGGCAGGGCATCGTTGCCGAAGAGCTTCAGCTTCTCGAACAGGAGTCCTTTGCTGAACTGCCCCGATTTCCTGGTCAGCATCTCCTGCACGAGGTCGGGAGAGTTGATGACGGTCAAGGTCTTCGGACCGATCGAGATGCGCACGATCGGCCCGTGCTCACGCAGGCGCTGAAGAAAGGCCAGACGGTCCCTTGCCAACGGCACCGCGTGTCCGATGAACGGCACACGCCCTGGGGCGTATGGCGGAAAGTGCAGGTCGGTGTTCACAGGTGGTTCCTCCGAATGCGGTCCGGGCTGAAGGGGCGGCGGAACGGTTCAGGGCCGACGGGCCTGCAGCAGCTCGAGCGCCGCGATCACCTCGGCCTGCGCCATGGCCTGGGGGGCGTAGAGGGTCTTGTCGTGCCAGAGGGCAGGGTGGTGATGGCCGGAGGAGTGGACGGCCTCGCGCAGGACGTTCTCGGCGAGTTTCAGGGCCTGGGTGGCCTCTGGCGTGCCCGTGTGATCCGGGGAGTTGAGGAGGATGTTCACGGCATAGGCGGTCTCCTCGGCGGTGCCACCCCACACGCCCCAGGATCCGTCGTCGCTCTGGGCGTCCAGTACCCAGTCGGCGGCCGAGCGGATGGCGTCGCGGGTGGTCGGGCCCGTGTGCCCGGAGAGAGCGGTGACGCACCGTTCGGTGGCGTAATAGGGGGACGCGTGCCACTTGTCGCGCCAGGCACCGTCGGATTCTTGCTGGGCGAGGAGCCAGTCGCGGGTCAGGTCCCTACGGGCCTGGAGAGCGTCACCTGTCGCGGGCCGGTGGCTCAGCCAGGCGGTGAGCGCCTGAAGGGCGTGGGCGTTGGCTGTGCTGGAGCCGGTGTCCTCGCCGACATAGCAGTCATAGTGGTCGCCGGCCTCGAAGGCGGACAGCGGGGAGGGGTCGCGGGGCGAGCCGGCGAGGGCGGACGCCAGCACGGCCATGGCGGTGTCGTCGGTGTCGGGCAGCAGGCCGGGGGCGCCGCGTACGCCGGTGGCGTCGTAGATCTCCGCGGCCCAGGCGCGGATGGTCGGCACACAGGCGGCGGGCAGGCCGGGACGGGCCAGGGCGACGGAGATCCAGAGCCGCTCGAAGACGGAGATCGGCGTGGCCTCCGGGAAGAGACCGTCGTAGCGCTCCGCCACGGCGGTCAGCGCGGTGACCGCCTGGTCCCGGCCCTCGTCGGGTCCGGTGGCCAGCCAGGCGGCGGTGGCGGCGGGGGAACTGCCCAGCAGCCCGCCCGGGACGCCAGGCACCATCCGCGGCAGGCGGCGCGCGACCCCTTCGAAGGTGTGGTGCAGCTTGAGTGGCACACCGCCGGCCACCTGGCACCGCTCGGCCACGCGGTCGGGCAGCGCCGCCTGAAATCCGTGCGGCTGAGCCAGGCGCTGCCCGCGGGCCCAGGGGCCGAGTCGGGGCAGGGCCGCGACCTCCGGCTGGTCCAGGTGGTCGTTGATCAGGACGACCAGGTCGGGGGCGAGGATCTCGATGGCCGCCGTGTCCGGCCACCCGCCGGTGCCGGACAGGTCCCGCAGCGCGGCGAGCCCGTTGTCCACAGCCGCGGCGAGCCGCTCGCGCGAGACGCCCGCGGCCGTGTTCTGGCGCAACGTGGACAGGAGGGCTTCCGTGACGCTGAGCGTCGGCAGCAGCCGGTACGGCGTGGGGCCCTCTCCCCAACTGCCCGCGGCGGACTGTCGCTCCAGCAGCCACGCCAGACGGCGTTCGTGTCCCTCCAGCCATGGCGCCCAGGAGGTCACCCGGGCCGTCTCGTACACGGAGGGAGGCACGTCGCCCCAGGGGTCGTTGTCGACCGACGTCACCAACTGCCGGGCCAGCTGCACGTAGCTGTTCGTGTGCTGTGCCCGTGTCGGGGCCGCCTGGTGGGATATGGAGCTCATGACTGCCTTTCCGTGGCCATCCATACGATCTGCCTCAACGTCTCGGCGACGTCCTGGGGCAGGTCTGCTTCTTCCAGCGTGGCGAGGGCGGTGTCGCGCCTGGCGATGATCATGTCTTCGACCCGCTGCCGGGCACCGGTGGTCTCCATGACGGTGCGGAACCGGTCGATGTCCTCGCTCCCCAGTTCCGGGCTGCCGACCAGGGTGCCGAGCAGCTTCAGGTCGGCCTCGGAGGCGTCCTGGATCGCGAGAGCCAGGAGCACGGTGGCTTTGCCCTCACGGATGTCGTCTCCGACAGGCTTGCCGGTCCGCACCGGGTCACCGAAGACGTTGAGCAGGTCATCGCGCAGCTGAAACGCTTCTCCCAGCGGGAGGGCGAAATCGGTGCAGGTCTGCAGCAGCCGCGGATCGCCGCCGGCCAGGGAAACGCCGAGGTGCAGGGGCCGTTCCACGGTGTACTTCCCCGTCTTGTACCGGGCGACCCGCAGCGCGGCCTCGACGTCCCCGGACATCCGGTCGGTCGACAGCAGATCCAGGTACTGCCCGTAGACCAGCTCGGCGCGCATGCTGTCCACCAGTGGCAGGACCCTGGCCCGCGCCCGGGCTTCGAGCCCCGCGCCCGCCAGCATTTCGTCCGACCACACGAGCAGGAGGTCACCGAGGAGGATGGCGGCACCTCGGCCGTGCGCCTCCGCCTTGCTGAGCCGCCCACCGCCGCTCATGTACTCGGCGGCCAGCGCGCGGTGGGCCGAGGGCCGTCCGCGGCGGGTGTCACTGTCGTCCATGACGTCGTCGTGGATCAGGGCGAAGGTCTGGAACAGCTCCAGGGCGGCGGCGACGCGAAGGACCGCGTGGGGGTCTCCCGGTGCGCCTGCGGCCTGCCATCCCGCCACGCACAGCAAGGGGCGCAGTCGCTTGCCGTTGGAGAAGAGGAGCCGGCGGGCCGTGGTGAACAGCGGTGCCATTTCCGGGCCGTGCGCTGCCCGCTCCTGCACGTCGACGAAGTCCTCGAGCACCGCGTCTACATCGTCACGAACGGATATAAGGGTCGGGATATCGGTGTCCCATGCGGTACCGGCCATCGACGCACGTACCTTCCTTGAAGCGAGAATCCCACGCAAAATCGCCCCTTTCCCGTGGACAGGCAGAACACGGCCCCCGGGTGTGCACCCGGGGGCGGTCGGTCAGCTGTCGGTGTTGGTGTCGGTGATCTAGATCAAGCAGACACGGGGACGCTACCCCGCGTTGATCTCCGTGAATCCGGAGTCTGCGGAGTGAAACGGCAGGGCAGTGAGGTGAGGACGCGATAGATGGGGCCCGGCTGGTACGTCAGGGTGGCAGCCGGGACGGTGAGTTCGACGTCCGGCAGCCTGCCCATCAGCCGCTCGATGGCCGCGACCGCCACCACGAACACGATGTCCTCGGCGGGGCAGGAGTGCGGACCGGCCGCGAAGGCGAGGTGTGCCTTGTGGTCGGAGCGCTGCTCGTCGGCCACCTGACCGGTGTGGGGGCAGGTGTTGACCGCCGCGTAGGAGACCATGACGGGCTCTCCGGCCTCGATGGCGCGCCGGTGGAAGGTGACGGAGCGCCGTGCGCGGTGGAGGCTGTACATGGCCAGGGGCGGATCCGCCCAGAGCACCTCGTCGATGGCGTGCCTGATGGGCAGGCTCCCGGTGGTGAGGGTGCCCCGGTACCGCTGGTCGGAGAGGATCTGCGCGAGGGTGTTGGCGATCAGGCCCGCCAGCGTGCCGTAGGCCGCGCCCTGAGTGATCAGTACCTGGTTGATCACCTCCTCCGGGCCGAGCCCGTGCGGGTGGTCGATGAACCAGGAGGTGAGGTCGCGGCCGCGCCGCGCGCTCTTCATGGCGTAGAGGCTGCCCAGATAGGCGGTGAGGGCCTGCTCACCCGCCTCCTTGGCCTGGGGGACCGTACTCATCAGCGCCTCGATCGCCGACATGAGCTGGTCCGCGCCCTCGTCCGGCATGCCGAACAGAGTGTTCAGGACCATGAGCGGCAGCCTGCGGGCGTACTGGGCGACCAGGTCGGCACGTCCCGTATGGGCGAACTCGTCGAGGAGGGTGTCCGCGTGGCGCAGCGTCACGTCTCGCAGGTACTGGGGGTCGAGGAGCGCGAAACTGTCGGTGATGACCTTCCGCAGATGCGCGTGTTCCTCGCCGTCGGCGAAGGCCAGGCTGGGGCGCCACTGCAAGGGCTCCCTGACCGGGCTGTCCGCCGGCACCGTCGTGTCCCAGCCCCGCGTGTCCTTGGTCCAGGTTCCGGGGTCCTGCAACAGGTCGAGAGCGGCCCGGTAGTCGGTGACCACCCACACGACGAGGCCGGGGTCGATCTCGGCGCGGCCCACCGGACCCTGCTCGCGCAGCAGTTGGTAGCTGCGCTGAGGGTCGGCGGCGTGCTCGGGTCCGTACAGCGGAACAGCGTTGGGGGCGGCCGTCACAGATTGCCTCCGGCACGGGTCACGAGGTGAACGGCCAGCGCTCGCAGCGCGTTGAGGCTGGAGTCCCAGTCGCGCGCATCGCAGATGACCATGGGCGTGTGATCCTCGAGATCGAGCTTGACGCGGAGGGTCTCCTCGTCATATGCGGGGGATTCGGGGAATTGGTTCACGGCTACGGCGTAGTCCAGGCCGGTCTCCTCTATGAGGTCCATGACCTCGAAGGAGTCGGCCAGTCTTCGGGTGTCCACGATGACGAGTGCGCCCAGGGCGCCACGGGCGTAGTCGCTCCACAGGGGCTTGAACCGCCGCTGCCCGGGAGTGCCGAACAGGTACAGGACGATTCGCCCCTGCGCGATGGTGAGACGGCCGAAGTCGATGGCCACCGTGGTGGTCTTCTTGTCCGCGACCGCCAGTTCGTCGACCTGGGCCGCCGCGTCGGTCATGACCTCCTCGGTGTGGAGGCTCGGAATCTCCGACAGGGTGCGGATCATCGTGGTCTTACCGATGCCGAACGGCCCGGCCACCAGGATCTTCACCCGTTCGTGGTTCGAGTCCGGCAGGTAGACCGGCGCACTAGAGGGCGAGGAGCCCATGCATAACCTCCTCCAGGAGGGCCCTGCTGGGCCGTCCGGCGTGAGCGGTGGGAGCAAGGGCGTCCGGGAGCGGCGCGGCGGCACGCAGGTGACCGTCGGACACCAGCTGCGCGGCGAGCATCTTCACCACGCCGATCGGAAGACGCAGATAGCCCGCGATCTCCATCACGGTCAGCCCGCCGTCACTGACCAGGTCGAGAAGTCGCTGATGGGCGGGCGTGTGATGGGGCAGCGCGGATTGGCCGGTGGCGGTCAACGCCGTCAGGTCTTGGAGGGTGCTGTGCTCGGGAGCGCTGATCCCTCCCGTGGCCAGGTAACTGGGGACCAGTCGTCGTGCCGGGCCCGGGCTCATGACGCCGGGCCATGGGAGCGCGTGGGTACGGACATCAGCGCCTCGCCGAGGTTCTTCGCCTGCCGCGCGAGGGTGTGCGCGACGATGTTCATCGGCACGTCGGTGCCGAAGGAAGCGGCGATGAACGCGTTGGCTCCGCCGGCCGGCATGACCATCAGCGTTCCAGAGGCGTCGAGTTGGACCGTGATGGTGGAGATCGGAGTCTCCTCGGGTGCCTCGAGCGAGACGACGGCCGCCGCGCGCGCGGCGCCGTGCAGGGCGGACACCATGGCCGCCATACCTTCGGATTCATCGCGGCCGAGGCTGCCCGAGGCTCCGACGACGATGCCGTCGGCGGAGAGGATCAGAGCATGCCGGACGCCGATCTCGATGATCGGGCCCAGGACCCAGGACGGGTCGGGGATCTGGTCGCTGAGAGTTGACTGGGTCAAGACTTGTCCTTGTTCTCAGAATCGGTTGCGTCACGTCCGGCGGCAACGGCCTGCTCGAAGTCACCCCATGCAGCGCCGGCCTCATCCGGGTCCACCGGTCGAGCCGTACGAGTCAGAGAGCGGCCACGGGAGGATCCGCTCCGGCGGCGGCGCTGGGGCAGCCCGCTGGCGTCACGCGGAGACGGCGCGCTGACGTCGCGCAGTCCCTCCCCGGGCACCGCGGCGGCAGGAGGTACGGGTGTGCGCGGCGCCGGGGCCGGCAGGGCCGCCATCGCCGACGGCGGCTCCGCCTGCTCGTCGATGGTGGTCAGCAGATGCTTCGGAACCGCCAGCACGGCGCGAACCCCGCCATAGGGGGAGACCTGATCGACGGACACGTGGAAGCCGTGGTCGGCGACCAGCTGCCCGATGGCCGCAAAGCCCAGCGCCGGAGGGTCGCCCAGCTCGGTGAGCAGCAGCTTGCCGGCATTCTCGCCGCTCACCAGCCGGGTGCCGCGCGCGACGGACTCGCGGGTCATCCCCTTGCCCGCGTCGTCGATCTGGATGCACACGTTGCCGTTGTCCGTCTGCAGCAGCGTGACCTCCACCGCCAGGTCGCCCCGTGAGGACTCCAGCGCGTTCGCCATCAGCTCGGTGCAGGCCACCGCCACCGGTTCCGCGGCCCGGCCGACGATGCCCACCCCGCCGACCAGCAGTTTGGTGTGGACCTGGATCCGCTCGAATCCGTTCAGACGCGACGTGGCTCCCGCGACGACGTCCGGGAGGTGGGTGTCCGGCCGGACCAGGCCGGGCCACGAACCACTGACGATGGCCGCCTTCTGCACCAGCCGGAGGACCTGCTCGTTGAGCTGGTCGATACGGAAGTACTCCTTGACGACCTCCGGGTCGCGGCAGTCGCGCTGCAGTTCGTCGATGAGCGTCTGCAGCCGGAAGCTCTGGGCCTGGATCGCCGTGCAGGCGCCGCGCAGTGCCGCCCGGGCGGCGGAGTCGATACGGCCGCGCTCACCGATCAGTGTCTCCACGAACAGGTCGTGGGCCGCCTGGGCCTGCGTCGCGAAGTCGCTGTCGTCGCTCAACAGGCCGTCGGGTACGGGGTGGTGATCGCTGATCAGGTGCAGAGCGGCGGCGGGCAGCCGGTTGTTCACCAGGTGGCTCAGTTCTTCGAACTGCGCCCTCTCGCGTGCCCGGAGGGTTGCCAACTCCTCATTCTGCTCCGCGATTTGTCGGGTCAGCGCCGCACAGCGACGGGACAGGACCACGCGGGATCTGGCCAGAGCCGCTGCGGCGGCAGCGCCCGCGACGGTTGTCGCACCCAGCACCGCGAAGGCAGCTTCGGGATTTGATGTCACGGATAGGGGGTCCTCGGAGAGTCAGAGCCAGGCCCCCGCCGGCATCGGGCGATTCAGCGGAAGCTCACGCCCGACAGGCAGACCTGGCGATGTGGGTAAGGAAGAGGCGCGCACGTCTGCAGGCCACCGGGTGGGACGGCCTGCTTCCCGGAACCCCGGGCTCCCAGGAGCCCGTCCAGCGACTGGTTCGCGCCGAGATACAGAACACGGACACGCCAGACAGACTGGGGGCCAAGGGAAGCAGGGCATTTCGCTCCGGTCGACAACGAGCAGATGATCCGGCATGTTACTCATAAGATGATCAGCGTGGGACATCTTCACGCTGCTCCCACAAAGCAGGCCCCAAAGGCCACTTGGCCGTCGAGTGCGGATCGGTGCGGCCACGCTCGGCCTCCCCGCCGACGCGGGGGTGTTCCGGTCATCCCGGTTGCTCCGGCACCGGGCGCGGCACGAGGTCCAGGCCGCGTCGGTGGGCAGGGTTTCCCGGGTAGCCGGTGTAGATGTGCTCGGTCGCCAGGCGGCCCAGACACTCCTCGTCCGCCACGAGGCCGACCCACGAGCAAGATCAAGGTCTATGGCTGGAGGTCGCGCTCGTACCAGGTGCCTGACTTGCCGCCGAGATCGGCCGGGGTGGCAGGGCCGACCGGAACGAACCCGGCCTTGGTCAAGACCTTCTGGGACGCGGCGTTGTCGTGGGAGGTGGCCGCCCGCAGTGTGCGCAGGCCGTGCCGCGCGGTCGCAATCCGGCACAGCTCCCGGACGGTCGCGGTCGCCACGCCGCGGCCGGCCACCTGCTCCGCGACCCGGTAGCCGAGTTTGGCGGTGCCGTCCTCCAAGTCGTACAGGTTGAACCTGCCGAGTACCGAGCCGTCCTCGGCGACGAGCACGTAGAAGGCGCAGCTGCCGGCCTCCTGCTCGGCCAGCAAGGCGTTGTGCCGGTCGGTGAACCGGTCGAAGAAGGCGTCGCCGCGGTCGGAGATCGAGGCAGCGAAGTAGGCGCGGTTCGCCAGCTCGAAGGCCAGGACCGCCGGGGCGTGGCCGGCATGCAGCCGCTTCAGCTCGGGCATTGCCCGACTCTACCCAGATCGCGTGCTGAGGCCACCCGAGTTTCCGCCGGCGGCAGTCAGCCCCCAGGACCAGGGCACATAACAATCCAGGAAGCCGGGGCGCCAGGCGTGCCCACTGCTCGTCGGTCAGCAGGCGCCCGCTCGTGGTCACCGAGGCTTGTAGGCGGTGGCCAGCACGGACACCGTGACCCGGTCGGGCAGGAGGCCGTCCTCGTCCAACTCCGTGCGGCTCAATTGACATCCTCCCCTCCCTGAAGGGAGGGGATTCCTGGCTCAGGCGGCCTCCGGGAGCAGCGCCCCCAGAGGTCTTACGCCCTCAACACCAGCCGGGATGAGACCAGCCCGGACCAGCATCACGCGGGCGGAGTTCTTGTCCCTGGGGGACACGACTCCGCACGCGGTGCAGGTGTAGGTACGTTCCGAAAGAGGAAGTGCGTGCTTGGTTCTCGCTCCGCACGATGCGCAATCCATAGTGGTATGCGCGGGGTGTACGAGGCGGACGTCCCGCCCGTGCTTGCGGCCCATCTCGATCAGGGCCATCTTGGTGGCGCCAATGGTGGCGTCGGCCGCCTTGCGGGCCATGGTGGTCTTGGCGAGGAACTTCGGCCGGAAGTCCTCGACGGCGATGGCGTCGTGGTCGCGGACGACGCGCTTGGCCCACTTGCGGGCGGTGTCCTGCCGCTGCCGTGCAACCTTCTTGGAGACCTGCGCGGCCTGCCGCTGCGCCTTCCTGTAGCCCTTGGACGCGGCCTGCCCCTTGGCGGGCCGGCGGCGGTCCATCATCCGCTGATACCGGGCGAGACGCTGCGCGGCCCGCTTGCCGTGTTCGGCGTGCGGGAGGTCGTGCGCGTCCGATGTGGTGGTGGCGGTCTCCTTGACGCCCCAGTCGATGCCGAGAACAGCGCCGGCTTCGGGTATCGGTTGCACCTCGGTGGCGACGACGAACGACGCGTACCAGTGGCCGAGGCTGTCCCGGTACACCCGCACCGACGACGGAGCGGACGGCAGTTCACGCGACCACACCACTGTCACGGCGACGCCGCCCGCAAGATGCAGGCGGCCGTCCTTCAGCCGGAACCCTCGGGTGGTGTAGTTCAGCGTCGGCTCGGCATCGCGCTTCCGCTTATGCCGGGGCACGCCTGCGCGCTGCCTCACCGGCAGACGGTGCTCAATGTCCTTCAGCGCTTTGGAGCGGGACTTGGTGAAATCCCGGATCATCTGCTGCTGCGGGACGCTCGCGCCGTCCCGCAGCCACGGCAGCTTGCTGCGGGCTTCGGTCAGCATCTTGTCAAGTTGCGCCGGACCGCACGTCAGCTTGCCCTCGGGGTGCACCCGATTGTGTGCGTGCACCTGCCGGGACTTGGCGACGCATTCGTTCCACATCCATCGGCACCGGTCCCACTCGGCAATGAGCACGGTGCGGGCGGTTGACGACACGCGAAGCCGGTAGGTGTACCGGGCGCGCCCGGCACCCTCGACTCTCTGCGGCATCGCCATGGCATCATTTTAGCATGACTGATGAGAAGAGAATCTCCCTCCGACTCCCAACCGACCTGCACGCACGGCTGGTTGAACAGGCCCGTTCAGACCGGCGGTCCCTCAACTCTGAGATCGTCCACCTGCTTGAGGTCGCCCTCACCAATGCGGGTGGAGATGACGAATCGCCCTGACGGCGATTCCTCTTTCCGTGCCCTGCTCCGCAGGGGTTCGATTCCTCCCCGGCCTGAAGGCCGGGGCATCCTCGAAGGAGATCAGGTGACGTGCGCTCGGCGTCATCCCCACCAGGTCCAGGGCCTCCAGCCCGACCAGGGCCATGGAGTACTCCACGCGTTCGGTGACGACGGCCTCGAAGTAGGGGTCCAGTGCCTGGTGCAGGCGCTGTTCCTTCAGCGGGTCGATGCTGACCATCGCAGGCACCCGGCCGCGCAGCTCAGCCAGGTGTCGCACAGTGGGACGGGCCACGATCAGCCGGCCGGCCGGGCGGAGTACTCGGCAGAACTCGGCGGGATTGCGCGGTGCGAACACGTCCAACACCACGTCGGCCACCTGGTCGGCCAGCGGGAAGGGCCGGAAGACGTCCCAGGTCGCCGCGGCGGCTCGTTCATGGGCTCGGGCTGCCGAGCGCAGCGCGCGCACCGACGTGTCCAGGCCCAGACCTCGGGCGCCGGGCACCTGGTCGAGAACGCCGGCCAGGTAGTAGCCCGTGCCGCACCCGACGTCCACGACGGTACCCCGCTGAGGGGCTGAGTCGGCCGCCAGGTGTGCCACGGCCCGGCGGATGGGGGCATACCTGCCGGTGGCCAGGAAGCGGTCCCGAGCCCGGACCATGGCCGCGTCGTCGCCGCTGGTGGCGCGGGCGCCCGTCAGCAGGCCGGCGTAGCCGTGGCGGGCGATGTCGAAGGTATGGCCCGCCGGGCAGCGCAGTGCGCCGCGATCGGGGTGCAGGTGGCGCGTGCGACACGTCGGGCAGCGCAGCAGGTCGAGGGACAGTCCGAGGGCAGGGGGAAGCGAGACGGGCACGAGGCACTCCTGGCAAGGCTGAAGGGAAGAGACCGTGCCTGTCACGCACACACGAAGGGTCACTGCCTCAGGAAGGAACAGGCAGTACCAGCAAGGTGGTTCGCGTGGCAGGCACACCGAGGAGAGCGATGCCGTCCGACATCGCCCTCAACGCCTTCCGATCAAAGGAAGCAGCAGTGCGGGGTGCTCATGAATGCCACGCCATGAGTTTACGAGCCTCGACGAACCCCTTCATGCCCGCCGAAGTTGGGAGACACGGCCTAGCCGAGGATGACCTGTTCTCCGCCGATCCACGACTCGGTCACGCCGACCTTGGGCAGCCGTTCGACGGGCACCGTGACGGGGTCCGCGTCGAGGAACACGAGGTCGGCCTTGGCGCCGGGGCGGATGACGCCGATGTCCTGGCGGCCCAGCATCTGCGCCGGGGTGACGGTGACGCCGCGCAGTGCGTTGGCGCGGCCGGCCTGCTGCGCCTCGTCGCCCGAGACGGCACCGCCGAGGGTCTCACGGGTGACTGCGGCCCACACCGCCTCGAGCGGGTTGGGCATGGTCACCGGCGCATCGGAGGAGATGACGACCGGGACACCGGCCCGCTCGAACTCGCCGTACGGGTAGAACCGGCCGCCGAACTCGCCGAACTCGTCCATCAGCGAGTCGCCGTAGAGGCTCACCTGCATCGGCTGCGGCACAGGCACGACGTGCAGGTTGGCCATCCGGCCGATCTGCTCGCCGGTCGGGAAGCCGCAGTGCTCGATGCGGTGCACCAGGCCGGTGCGCGGTCGTTCGGCGCGGGCGGCGGCGACGGCGTCGAGGACCACGCCGATCGGCAGCGGGCCCTGGGCGTGGGTGGCTGTGCTCAGGCCGAGGCGGTGGGCCGTGGTGATGAGGGCGGCGAGTTCCTCGGGCTCGTGGTAGAGGTAGCCGTTGGGCGAGGGCTTTCCGCAGCAGGCGTGCCCGTTGAGGTACGCCGTACGCGCGATGACCGAGCCGTCGGCGTAGAGCTTGACGCCCCACAGCCGGAGCTGGTCGTCGCCCAGCCGCGAGCTCATGCCGAGCCCGGTGAGGTGCTCGAGGTTGCTCGACAGCGCCAGCATCTCGGTGCGCATCCGCAGCCGGCCCTCGTCCCGTGCCCGCAGATAGCTGTCCATCTCCAGCTGCGTGACCTGGGCGTCGCACATCGTGGTGATGCCGGCCTCGAGGAGCGAGCGCTGGCCAAGGTCGAAGAGGTGGTCGATCTCGGCGTGGGTCATCGGGAGGTGGAAGTTGGGTCCGTGGTTGCGCACCTTGACGCCCTCGGCACCGGTCAGCAGGTCACACGCCGAGTCGAAAAGAACACCCGTGGGCTCGCCGTCGGCGTCGCGGTCGATGCGGCCACCGATCGGCGTCGGGGTCGCGGCGGTGATGTTCGCCTGGCGCAGGGCGAGCGTGTTGACCACGTAGCCGTGCCCGCTGGCGTGCTGGATCTGGACCACGCGGTCACGCGTCACCCGGTCGAGGTCGGCCGCCGACGGGTGCCGGCCCTCAACCAGCTTGGACTGGTCGTATCCGTAGCCGCGAACGGCCTCACCGGGACGCGCGGCGGCACGGTCGCCGAGGAGGCGCACGACGTCGCCGATGCTGCGGGCGCCGGAGAGGTCCACCCAGTCGATCGCCGACCCGTGCAGGATGGTGTGGGCGTGCGCGTCGACGAAACCCGGCATCAGCGTGCGACCGTCGAGGTCGACGACCTCGGGCGTCCCATACGCCGAGCGGCGCATCTCGGTGAGGCTGCCGACCGCCTGCACCACGCCGTCGTGGATCAGCACCGCCTCGGGCATGTGACCGTCGTCGGTCATGGTGCGGACGGGGCCGCCGGTCAGGATGGTCGAGCTCATCGGGTGGAAACCTCCGGAGTGCTGACCGCGACGCGCGCGGTCCGGGTCATCAACAGGTAGCAGGCACCGCTGACCACGATGCCGACCAGCCAGGACAGGTCGCCGCCGTCGAGCTTGTGCGCGACGGGCCCGGCCCAGAAGCCGAGGTTGGCGAAGGGGAGCTCGACCACGAAGCCGAGCAGAAAGCTGATTGCGCCGGCGACGTTGACGCGGCCGTACGTGCCGTTCGGGTCGAAGATCGCCTTCACGTCGTAATGGCCACCGCGGACGAAGTAGAAGTCGGCGAGGTTGATCGCCGACCACGGGATCAGCAGGATCAGCACAACACCCAGGGCGTCGGTGAACGCGCTGGTGAAGCTCTTCGAATAGGCGATGGTCGCGACCAGGCAGATGAGCGCGAAGGGCACGAGGGACCACAGTCGGGTGCGGAGGCTCGCCTCGACCGGCGCGACGGTTCGGCGCAGCGAGGTGACGATGCTGATCGCGGTGTTGCCGCCGGCGTACATCGACAGCGAGCCCTGCAACACCTGGATGCCCATCACCACGATCACCAGCAGCGCGGTGAAGGCCTTGCTGAAGGAGTCGCTCACCTGGACCACGGAGCCCAGGGTGTCGGCACCGAAGCCGGTCACGGTGGTCAGGTAGGCGCCGAGCACGAACAACCAGATGCCCGAGATCACGATGCCGGCGTAGGTCCACCAGGCGGTTGCACGGGTCGAGGTCGACTTCGGCAGGTAGCGGGAGTAGTCGGCGATGTACGGCGCGTAGCCCGCGGCGTAGACGAAGGTCACCGCGATCCCGGTGAGGAACAGGCCGGTCTGGAAGCCGCCGGTGTGCAGGTTGTGCGTGGTCGGGTGGTGGATGCCCGAGTGGCTGAGCACCAGGATCGTCAGGATCCCGAAGACGACCACCGAGGCGACGCTGAGGTACTTCGCCAGTCGATGGCTGAGGTCGTAGCCGAAGAGGGCCACCACGAAGGTGATCGCGGTGACGACCACGGCGACGAGGTAGGCGTTCCAGCCCCACACCGCGTGGGCCAGCAGACCGCAGATCGCCGGTGCGGCGGCGAAGAAGACCAGGTAGTTGATCTCCGCGATGATCATCGGGACGATCCCGCCGACGTACCCGAACTGGGCACGGCTCTGGATCATCTGCGGGATGCCGAGCTGAGGGCCCTGGGCCGAGTGGAAGGCCGCGAGGAACCCGCCGAGCGCGAAGCCGATGGCGATGGCCGCGACCGACCAGGCGAACGACATGCCGCCGCCGACCAGGATCGAAGCGGTGACCACACTGACGATGACGCTGTTCGCGCCGAACCACAGCGTGAACAGGTGCCACGGCTTGCCGCGGCGCTCGGTCAACGGGATGAAGTCGATGGTGTGGGTCTCGATCCCACCTGATCGGCTGCGCTCTTCTGTCCTCACCGGATCTCCTGCGATTCGTGCCGGAGGCCCCGGCCGTTGGTCCGAATGGCTCGTCACGTGCGAGCCGCTCAAACGATATGGGTCGTAGTGTTCATCGTCAACGCCCCTTTCGTTCGCTGGAAGGTCTCACAGCATCCGATTCGCTACCCTGAGCCCGGTGAACCTGACCGAAACCGACCTCGAACTCGTCGAGGCCCTGCGCGAGGACGGCCGCGCCTCCTTCGAGTCGCTCGCCGGGCGGGTCGGCCTGTCCCGCAAGGCCGTCCGATCGCGCGTGCTGCGGCTCTTCGAAGACGGCGTGTTGCGCGTGGTGGCCACCGTCCGGCCCGAATTCGACGGCATCCACGCCAACGCGCACCTCTCTGTCAGTGTGACCGGGGCGCGTCGCGACGATGTCGCTCGCATGCTCGCCGACCAGGACGAGACGGTGTTCGTTTCCATCGTCTCAGGACGCGCCGGCGTCGTCGCGGAGATCAGGACCACCGATCTGCACCGGCTTGGGAATGTCGTCGACCGCCTCCGCGGCGTCGAGGGCGTCACTCGCATGGAGACGCTCGTCTACACCGATGTGGTCATGGAGCCGCATTTGCCTCCTCCGAGGGCCGCCGTCGGCACGGATCCGGATGTCGACCACCTCGACCGGACGTTGGTCGATCTCCTCCGCGCCGACGGTCGCACCAGTTACGCCGACCTCGCGGCGCACGTCGGTCTGTCAGCGGCGGCCACTCGGGCACGCGTCCGCAACCTGCTCGACCTGGGCGTCATCCGGATCGTCACTCTGGTGAACCCGACCAAGCTCGGCCGCTCCTTCATGACCGGCTTCGCCCTCGACCTCGGGGAGAAGGCGCAGGACGTTCTCCACCGGATCGAGGAGATCGGCGCCGTCGACTTCCTGGCCCTGACGCTCGGCACCGCGGACGCCGTGGGCACCATCGTGACCACCACGGTCGAGGACACCATCGCGGTGCTCGACCGGATCGGGACGATGGACGGCGTCGTCGGCTTGCGCTCGTGGACGCACCTGCGGCTGGTTCAAGAGCGCTACGGCATCGTCGGCGGCTAAGTGGTCGGCTCCAGAAGTCCTTCGGGGGTTGATGACGTACTCGTCATCGCCCATCGCGGTCGTTGGGTTCGGGGAACAGCGCGTTGAGTTCCGGGAAGGCCATGCCTTCGGCGAGAGAGTCGTAGTCGCCGGCGTCGAAGAGTTCCCGCGCGGTGCGGCGGGCGGCAGCGTAGGCGACCTGTGCCACGCCCGAGCCGAGACTGACGCGAGCCACGCCGAGGGCGCCGAGTTCGGCAACGGTCGGGGCGCCGGGGCCGGCCATGACGTTCAGCGGTACGGAGATGTCCCTGGCCAGCGCCGCAATGGTGGCGGTGTCGGTGATGCCGGGGACGAAAATGCCGTCCGCGCCCGCATCGACGTACATGTGTGCCCGGGCCAGGGTTTCCTTCAGTCGGGTGTCCGCGTCGCCGAGCCCGAACAGGAAGGTGTCGATACGGGCGTTGAGGAACAGGTCGGCGCCTGCCCGGTCGGCGGTCTGCCGAGCCGCGGTCAGCCGCATCGCGAGTTCTGTCGGAGGCCGGTTGCCGTCCTCGATGTTGACGCCGACGGCGCCGGCAGCGAGCACCCCGGTCACGGTCTCGGCAACGCCGGCGGCATCCGGCCCGTACCCGCCCTCGATGTCCGCGGTAACCGGAACCGCGACGGCAGCGACGATTCGGCCGACCAGTTCCAGCGCCCGCTCGCGGGTAAGAAGGTCGCCGTCAGGGGAACCCAGCGACCAGGCGACACCGGCACTGGTGGTGGCGATCGCCGGGGCGCCCGCGGCCTCGATGACGCGGGCGCTCGCAACATCCCAGGCGTTGGCGAGAGCCAAGGGCGCAGATGCGGTGTGCAGGGAGCGGAAGACGTGGGCGTTGTCCGGCCGTGTGATGGTCATGGACGCAGTCAAACATCGGCTGCCGCCCACCTTCTGGCGAGAAACCGACACAGACGTCGACGCCGAAACCGACGCAGGTAGTTGCGGGGATTGCGCTCGTAGCGGGGGCTCAATGCACGGGTCCGCCGGCGCCCTGTGTTCACGCAGTCCCGGCCGGACCGGGGCAGCAGCAGACCGCACCGCGCTTCCTCGCGCTCAACCGCCTCGAGCCAGTCGTCGCCGGTGAGGGCACCGTCCGGCTCGGGCCACGCGTCGGACGAATAGACCGTCTGACACCTCAACACCACGGGCTTCTCGTCGACCGCGCAGGCATCCACTCCAGGGCCGGATTTCTTGTCGGCGCCGTCGAAGCGGTAGTGGAAGTGGACCCGGTCGCCTTCGGAGGGCACCAGCGGGTGGGGCTCCAGGCGCCAGTCAACGATGCGGGCCGTGACGCCGAGAGGCTGCCCAGACGTGTCCACGACCCGCACCCTCACACCGGCCTCACCGCGCTCCGCCGTCGTGTCGGTGCAGCCCCAGGGGAAGAGCAGCCGGACAGGGCAAGGATCACCACAGCCAACGGGGCACCGGCAAGTACCCGTGCGGCGAACACTGAGATGACCTCCGGTCGGGGTGGGGCGGAGCAGTGTATCCCAGGGCCTGGCGGCTGCGAGTGATGGTGACGAGCGTCTGCGGCGGCGCAGCCGAAGCACAGAGGAGCCCTGACCTCACACCGACGCGGACGCCACCGATGGGTCGTCGAACAGACCATGTCCTGGCGCGGTGTGTGCGCTGCCCGGTCATCACCGTATCCACCGCCGCTCCTTCCTTCAGGTGAGCCACTCGCTCCGCTACCGCGCTGCCCAGCGCACTCGTCCGGGTGAAGGAGGGCCGCCCGCCGCGGTTGCCGGTCCGGCACTCCCCAGGGGTGGAGGTGGCTCGCCGCACGGCCAGGGAACATCCGGGGCCGGGCCGGGGCTCGGGCGGCCCGCACCGCGGCCGAACCGGACGCCGCGATCACGTCGCTACGATCACCGTCGCCGAGGCCGATGCATCGATGCCTGCCGTCATGCACTGACCTGACCTGCTGTTATGCCGCCATGCAAGGGGTGCGGAGGCCCGGTTGTTCCGCATGACGACAGGGAGAGGCAGGTACATGGCGCAGGCGCGGGGTGGCCAGGACCGGGAACGGAGCCCGGGGGTGCAGTTGGCGCGGCTGCTGCGCCGCTGGTGGGAGGAGGCCGTGAGCTCGCCCGGCGGGACTCGGCCGACGCAGCAGGCGCTGGCCGCGAGGCTTGGGGTCGGCCAGACGACGCTGTCGCGCTATCTGAATCCGAGGCACCTGTCGACCGCTCCTCCGAGGGTGGTGGAGGCTCTGCACGCCCAGTTGCGTGCCCCGGCGGCGGAGCTCGAACAGGCACGGGTGCTGTGCCGGGCCGCGCGGGCAGAGAACGGCCGTCAACGGGCCGCCGAAGCCGGAGGGGAGCACACCGCGTCGACGGATGCCGCGGCCGCATCCGACGAAATCCCCACACCCGATGCCGTCTCCAGGAGGGAGGGAGCCGATCCCACCCCCGGCACGGCCGCCGCGCGTGGTGCGGATGGCCGTGCCGCATCCGGCCGGCCCCGCCTCCACTGGCTCCGGCCGGTCCTGGTCGCGGCGGCCATGGCTTTGGCGTTCACCGCCGGAGCGGTCGTCCACGAACGGTTCTCCACCCAGGACCGCAGGGCCGTGGCCGAGGGTGCGGCCGGTGCCGTTTCCGAGAGCCGGACGTCGTACGAGTGGCCGTTGCTGCGCATGGGCGAGGAGGACCAGTTCACCCGTGCCCGCGCCCTGCAGTACCTGCTGAACGCGCACGGCTACAAGGTGCGGGCCGACGGCTTCTTCAGGGAGGACACCCGGGACGCCGTCATGGACTTCCAGCTCGGGAAAGACCTGGAGGCCGACGGCAAGGTGGGCAGGAAAACCTGGCCGGAGCTGGTGAAGGAGGTCGGACCCGGATCCGGGACCTTCGAGGTACGGGCCGTACAGGAACTTCTGAACAACGTGGGCCAGGGCAGCACGGCGGTGTCGGGGAGGTTCACCGCGGTGACCGCCGAGGACCTGAGGTTCTTCCAGCGCACTCATGGCCTGTCCATGACCGGCCGGGTGGACATGGACACCTGGCTGGCCCTGCTGGTGGAACAGCTCCCTCCCGTCCAAGGCACCGGACTACCAGAGGGCCACCAGCCCTCGGGCCTCCGCTTCTGTGTGACGGCGGCACCCGCCCCGGGCACGCATCAGGCCATAGTCCCAGGTCAGAGGCCTGCCATGCAGGGTGCATCAATGCGCATCGGCAAGCAGCCGGGATCGTCTTCTCCCACCAGGCCGGCCCCGGCATGCTGGGTCCGCGGCCGGCACCCTCGACGGTTCGCCCCTTCGGGCGGCGAGAGGTCCAGGGGTCCCGGTCGCCTTCCTGTCAGCACACCGCCCGAGGGGCCATCATGTCCGCTGTCCGCAAGACCATCACGTCGATTCTGTCGGCCGCCGTCCTCACCGGTGGGCTGGCCGTCGGCGCCGCCGGCCCGGCGAGCGCCGCCACCTGCCCGTCCTCCGCGTCCCCGGTGATCGACGGGGCGTCGGCCAGCTGGAACCTTCGCTGCTCGGGCAGCGACGTGACCGTGTCCGGCTGGGTCCAGGACACCCGCATGGACGGCAAGTGCGCCGTGATCCGAATCAACGCCGGCAACGGTGCATACAAGACGAAGTCCGCGTGCGGTTCCGGGGTCCGGGAGCAGTTCTCCTTCACCTTCGCCGGGACGAAGTCGGCACAGGTACGCCTGGCCATCGCCTGACCGCGCTCCGGGGGCGGGCCGCGCCGCCCGCCCCCAGGCATCCCGAACACCACGCACGCCAGACATGTGCGGCCGGGGAACGCCCGCGCCGTGCGGGAAGAACGAGGAGAACACATGAGCAACGACGGACGTCACCTGCGCGGTGCCGTGATCGCCGGGGCCGTGGCGACGACGCTGGCGCTGGCACCGGCCGCCGCCGCACAGGGGCCCGCCGAGGCGCCGTCGGCGGCCGCGGCGACCACCCTGGTCTTCGACAAGAACCAGGACGACCCCACCGACTCGCGGCTCTCCGTCTACCAGGGCAAGAAGCTCTGGGCCAGCTACCGGGCCGGATCAGGCATCGGTGTCAAGGACGACTGCGCGCGCGCCAAGGGCTGGATGCCGAACGGCAACTGGAGGATCAAGCTCAAGTCCCGCACCTACAACGGCAAGTTCATCAAGGGCTACGCCATCTACCTCCAGGACATGAAGTGCTCCAAGGGCACCCTGACGCGTACGGAGATGTTCATCCACTCCGAGATGAACCGCGACGGCAGCCAGGGCAGCAGCGAGCCGCGCCGGTGGGACGGCGTCGGCGACTACAAGTCCAACGGCTGCGTGAAGCTGAACCCGACCGACATCAAGAAGATGTTCCGGCTCCTCGACCGCATCGGCTGGCCGACCCACCTGCGCGTGGTGTCCTGACGCGGTGACGGAGAAGAGGGCGAGCCACTCCCCCGCGGCCGCGACCAGGTGTCGAGGACGGCCGCCCCGGCGTCGCCTGCTCACTCCTCGCGCTGTCAGTGGAGCACGGTTCTCGAGGATGTTCCAGACGCACGTGATGACTTGCCACACCTGCTCTGCCGGCGGCGACTTTCGCCGCGATCCGCTCCTGGGTGGCGCGTGACAGATCAGCGAAGCAGCCCACGGCCCTGGCCGCGATGATGTCTTCTTCGTCTGTGCGGCGCACGCGTGAGACCCCACGCGTGCGCCCCGTACGGGGTAACGGCACACCGCCTCCACGGCATCAGCCCCCTCCTGAACCCGCCGTCTTTGTCCACCGACCCGCAGCGAAGGTCGCCGCATCGCCTCAGCACTGGTGGTGCGGCGCTCGAATTCGCGGGCAGGCGCCGGGTGCGCATCAGGTGGGCGACGAGCCGCTCGACGATCCATCGTTCGGGCATCACCGCAAAGCCTTTCTGGTCGTCGCTGCGCATACTGACTTCGGCTCGTCAGGGTGATGCGGGTAAGCCGGCGGGCTGACCGCCGCGCTGGGAGACAGTGCGGATGCAGGCGGCCGAGGTGTTCGAGGGACGCACCGGCTCGGCTTCAGTCCGTGGTGCTCCTGGCCACGACCGGGGGCGCGGCCCGTGTGCCGGGGGGGGGCGTGAACCCGTGAGGGTCATGCGCGCCGCGCAACCCCTGTGCTCTCGCGTCCGATCAGCCGGGGCACCGGCACCCTGACCGTGCGTGCCGGGCCGCCGTCGAGCAGTGCGGTCAGCTCCCGTGCCGCCGTACGGCCGAACTCCATGCTGTCCCGGGACAGCGCCGACAGCCAGGGCTTGACCATCCGGCACAGGGCCGAGTCCTCCCAGGCCACCACCGACACGTCCGCCGGTACGGAGAAGCCGAGTTCGGTGGCGGCGGCGACGCCCGCGAGGGCCATCACGTCATTGTCGTAGATCAGGGCCGTCGGGGGAGCCGCGCAGCCGAGGACCCGGCGGGTGACGGCGGCGCCCTCCGCGTCCGAGTAGTCGGTGGTGATCGACTCCACCCCGGTCAGCCCGCGCCGCTGCGCCTCTGCGCGCAGGGTCCGGATCCGGCGTTCGGTGTGGGCCAGACCGGCCAGACCGGCAATGTGTACGATCCGCCGGTGGCCGAGCGTGTACAGCTCGTCCACCACCGAGGCCATCGCGCCCGCGTCGTCCGCCCACACCGTGGACAGCCCGGGGTGCCGCTCGTCCGGCGCGCCCCCGATCACCACCGCAGGCAGGCCGAGTTCGTCGAGCACCTCCGGGCGCGGATCGTCGGTGCGCGGGTCCACCACCAGCACGCCGTCCACCCGGTGCTCGGCCCACCATCTGCGGTAGACCATGCACTCATCGGCAACATCCTCCACCACCTGGAACAGCAGCCCCAGGTGACGCTCCGCCAGCACGTCCTGGA
Organism: Streptomyces cyslabdanicus; assembly: GCF_052663305.1. NCBI lineage: Bacteria > Bacillati > Actinomycetota > Actinomycetes > Kitasatosporales > Streptomycetaceae > Streptomyces > Streptomyces cyslabdanicus. The sequence goes on along the minus strand of NZ_JBQRUW010000042.1, from coordinate 91,825 downwards.
TGCCGGAGACGAGCTGCAGGAAGAAGGAGTCGACGCCGAGGGTGTCCGCGGGCCGGGCCAGCACGAAGCCAACCGTGGCCGCGCCCTCGCCCGACAGCGCGCGGGCCGCCGTACTGGGCCGCCAACCCAGCTGCTCGGCGACCCGGCGCACCCGCTCGCGGGTCACCTCGGAGACACCGGGCCGGCCGTTGAGGGCGAAGGAGACGGCACTCTCGGAGACGCCGGCGCGGCGCGCGATGTCCTTCATTGTCGGCCGGCGTGCCGGGGACCTCTTGGCCGGCATGTTCCCCTCGTTTCTCGGAGTGATCGCTAAAGCGCTTGAGTGAAAGTAGCCTAAAGCGCATTAGCACTTGCTGGCAACCTTCCCCTCATGACCGGTCTGACCTGCACTAATGCGACGTCGACGGCTTTAGCGCGCCCGAATCCATTGACTTTTCCCGAACTCGGCGTGCATGGTCCTTGCCGAAACCGGAGTCGCCGACGCCGCAAGGGAGCCGTATCACCGTGCCCATATCCCGCAGAACACTCGCCGCCGCTGCTGTCACCGCCCTCGTCCTGCCGCTGAGCGCCTGCGGCTCCGGCGATGGCGGCGGCTCGACGGACGCCTCCGGCAAGGTCGAGGGCGACATCACCTTCCAGACCTGGAACCTGCGCGCCAACTTCAAGGACTACTTCAACGGCGTGATCGCCGGCTTCGAGAAGAAGTACCCGGGCACCCACGTCAAGTGGGTCGACCAGCCGGCCGAGGGCTACCCCGACAAGCTCAGCGCCGACGCCGCCGCGGGCACCCTGCCGGACGTGGTCAACGTCTCCCCGGACCTGCTCGCGCCGCTCGCCAAGGCGGGCCTCGCGCTCGACCTGGACAGGGCCGCCGCGAAGTACAAGCAGGAGTACCTGCCCGGTGCCTGGGCCGGCGACCAGATCCCGGGCATGACCGGCACCTACGCCTTCCCCTGGTACCTGAACACCGGCCCGCTGTTCTACAACAAGGCCCTGTTCGAGAAGGCCGGGCTGGACCCCGACACCCCGCCGAAGACGTACGACGACCTCTTCACCCAAGCCCAGCAGATCGCGGACAAGTCCGGCGGCAAGGTCGCCACCCTCGCCAACATCCCCACCATCGAGGACTTCGGCCGCTACGGCGCCTCCCTCATGAACCAGGACGGCACGGGCTTCACCTTCAACGACGCCAAGGGTGTCGAACTCCTCACCAAGTACAAGAAGTTGTACGACGCCAAGGGGCTCGACCCGCAGGCGCTGACCGCAACCCCCGAGTCGGCCGGGAACAAGTTCCTCACCCAGGCCGTCGCCATGAACCCCGGCAGCGCCCTGGACCTGGAGAACTTCAAGAAGCAGGCGCCGAGCCTGTACAAGAACATCGGCATCACCGACCAGATCACCAACACGGGCCACGTCAACATGTACGTGATGGGCGCGATGGTGAACTCCAGGACCAAGCACACGCCCGCGGCCGTCGCCTTCGCGCACTACGTCACCGACGCCGAGCACCAGATGTCCTTCGCCAAGGAGGTCGCGATCTTCCCGTCCACCGCCGGTTCCCTCGACGACCCGTACTTCACCAAGGAGGACGGCACCGACGAGACCCGGGTGCGTATCGCCGCCGCCAAGTCGCTGAAGAACGCGGTCAACTACACGCCCGTGCTGTTCAGCGACCAGATGAAGACCGCGCTGCGCAACGAGGTCGCCAAGGCGTTGCAGGGCAAGCAGAGCCCTGAGGCAGCGCTTGACAACGCTGTCAAGGAATGTGACCAACTCCTGAAGCAGGGATAGCGCACCATGGCCACCCCGACCGTCTCCCGGACGCGCCCGTCGCCTCCGGCCGGGCGCCGCGAGCGCCACCCGGCGATCCGGACACGACGTCAACTGCCCGTCAGCCCCTGGCTGTTCGCCGCCCCGGGACTGCTGGTCACCGCTGTCTTCGTCCTGTACCCGTTCGTCTCCACGGTGATCAACGCCTTCACCGACCGCCGCACCCTCATGCCGGGCCGATTCGTCGGACTCGCCAACTTCCGCGAGCTGTTGCACGACGACATGTTCTGGATCGGTCTGCGCAACAGCGCGCTGTATGTGCTCGGCGTCGTCCCGGCGCTGGTGATCCTGCCGCTGCTGCTCGCCATGCTGGTACGCAAGACCATCCCCGGCATCACCTTCTTCCGGTCGGCCTTCTACACCCCGGTCGTCGCGTCGGTCGTGGTGGTCGGGCTGATCTGGGTGTGGCTGCTGGACGAGCGCGGTCTGGTGAACTCGCTCCTGGAAGCAGTCGGGGCGGGCAAGGTCGGCTTCCTCAGCGACCAGTGGCTGCTCCTGCTGAGCGCCATGGCCGTCACGATCTGGAGGGGCCTCGGCTATTACATGATCATTTACATGGCGGCGCTCGCCAACGTCCCGCGTGAGCTGCATGAGGCCGCCGCCGTCGACGGCGCGGGCCCGGTGCGCCGCTTCTTCACCGTGACCGTGCCGGCCCTCCGCTCCACCATGGTCCTGGTCGCCGCGCTCGCAGCGGTCTCCTCCTTCAAGGTGTTCTCCGAGGTGTACCTGATGGCGGGCCCGGCCGGCGGACCGGCCGGCGAGGACACCACCCTGGTGATGCTCGTGCAGCGCACCGGCACCGGCCTGACCGGCCGTGTCGGCTACGCCTCCGCCATCTCCCTGGTCGTCTTCGTCGTCACCGTCCTGCTGATGCTGCTCGTCCTGCGGGCCGACCGGAAGGAGGACGCGTGAGCCTCACCGACAAGGCACCCAGGACCGGCACGGCACCGGCACCCGCCCGCACCTCCCGCTTCGCCGACGAGAACGGTCGCCGCATCCGGGCCTGGGAACTGATCCTGCGCTACACGCTGCTGCTCATCGTCCTGGCCCTGACCGTCGGCCCGTTCCTGTGGCAGTTGTCCACCTCGCTCAAGGGCCCGACCGAGGACATCTTCAGCTCCCCGCCGAGGTTCCTGCCCGAGCATCCCACCCTGCACAACTACAAGCGGGTGGCCGACACCATCCCGGTGTGGGAGTACGTTCTCAACTCCCTCAAGGTCGCCGCCGCCAACGTCGTCACCAACTGCGTCGGCTCCGCCCTCGCCGGCTACGCCCTGGCCCGGCTGCGCTACCGGGGCCGCCGGGCCGCCACCCTGGTCTTCGTCCTGGCCATGCTGGTGCCCGCCGAGGCCATCGTCATCGCCCAGTTCACGACCATGCGCGACCTCGGCCTGAACAACACGCTCACCGGCGTCGTCCTGCCGGGCGCCGTCGCCTCCCTGAACGTCCTGCTGATGCGCAACGCCTTCCGCGGCCTGCCCTTCGAGGTGGAGGAGGCCGCCTACGCCGACGGCGCCAACGTCTGGCAGCGGTTCGTGCGGATCGCGTTGCCCTCGGTCAAGGGCACCCTCGCGGTCGTGGCGATCTTCGCCTTCATGTTCGCCTGGGACGACTTCCTCTGGCCGCTGATCGTGCTCAGCGACCCGTCCAAGTACACCCTGACCATCGGCCTCAACTATCTCCACGGCACCTTCGCCAACGACGAACGCCTCGTCGCCGCCGGCACCGTCATCGCCGTGGCACCGCTGATCGCCCTCTTCGCCTGCCTCCAGCGCTACTTCTTCCGCGGGGTCGGCGAAGGCGCCGTCAAGGGCTGAACCGACGACCGATCCCAGGGCTGATCCCCGTACTCCCACCTCGCAAGGACCCCGTATGCCTTCCGCCGTGCGCTTCGGCGTCAACTACACCCCGAGCCAGGGATGGTTCCACCACTGGCTCGACTTCGACCTCGACGCCGTACGCGCCGACCTGGACTCCATCGCCTCGCTGGGCCTGGACCACATCCGGGTCTTCCCGCTGTGGCCGTACTTCCAGCCGGACCGCGCCCTGATCCGCCCCCGCGCCGTCGAGCAGCTGCTCCAGCTCGTCGACGCCGCCGCCGAGCGCGGGCTCGACGTCAACGTGGACGGCCTGCAAGGGCACCTGTCCAGCTTCGACTTCCTGCCCGCCTGGACCCGTACCTGGCACCGGCGCAACCTGTTCACCGACCCCGAGGTGCTCGACGGCCAGGCCGCCTACCTGCGCACCCTTGCCGCAGCCCTCGCCGACCGCCCCAACTTCCTCGGCATGACCCTCGGCAACGAGGTCAACCAGTTCTCCGCAGGCCCCCATCCCGACCCCGACCGGGCCACCGCCGACCAGGTCGACGCCTGGCTGGAGCGCATGCTCACCGCCTGCGAGAAAGGTGCCCCCGGCAAGCTGCACCTGCACGCCGAGTACGACGCCACCTGGTACCAGGACGACATGCCCTTCACCCCTGCCCAGGCCGCCCGGCACGGCGCCCTCACCGCCGTCCACTCCTGGGTCTTCAACGGCACCGCCCAGCGTCACGGGCGTACCTCCGTCCCCACCGAGCACCACGCCGCGTACCTCGTCGAGCTCAGCAAGGCCTGGGCCGACGACCCGCACCGCCCCGTCTGGCTCCAGGAGGTCGGTGCCCCCGCCCCCCTCATCCCCGCCGAGCACGCCGCCGCCTTCACCGAGGCCACCGTCGCGAACGTCCTGGACTGCCCGGACCTGTGGGGCATCACCTGGTGGTGCTCCCACGACGTCTCCCGCGACCTCGCCGACTTCCCCGAACTCGAGTACACCCTCGGCCTGCTGACCAACGACCGGCAGCCCAAGGACCTCGCCCGTTCCCTCTCGCGCGCGGCCCGCGACCACGCCTACGCCCCGGCCCCGCGCACCACCGCGCTCGTCGTCCCCGCCGACCCGGCCGCCCGCTCCCGCTGCGCACCCGGAGGCGACGTCTTCGAGGCCTTCTTCCGGCTGACCGCCGACAGTGCCCGTCCCACCACCGTCCTCGACACCCGGGCGGCCGACCGGGACCACCTGACCGCCCGCGCCATCACGGAAGTCGTCACGTCCGACCAGGTACTTCACACCCCCCGAGGAGGCACCCGTTCGTGAACCCCACCAGACGCACCGTCCTGCTCGCCGGCGCCGCTGCCGCGTTCCTGCCCGCGCTGCCGGCCACGAGCGCCGAGGCCGCCCCGAGGGCGACGGCCGCGCTCCAGCCGTACGCCTCCTACTGGTACCCCGACTCCCTGCCCTCCGGCAGCCCGGGCCCCGGCATCACCTGGCGCAGTCTGAAGAGCTGGCGCGCCGCCACCGACGCAGACCTCGCCTTCAACGCCGCCTCCGTCCCGCTGGCGTCCCGCTTCACCCCGAACGCGGCGAACACCACCGCCCGTGCGGGGCAGGCCCGCGTCCAGTCCCTGGTCTCCTTCGGGCCCACCTCCTCCAACCCCTCCCAGGGCTCGGCCACCGCCGACTACTACGCCCTCACCCACTGGGCGTACGTCGACGAGCTGGTGTTCTGGGGCGGCTCGTCCGGTGAGGGCCTGGTCCTCGCCCCGAACGCCCCGGTCGTGGACGCGGCCCACCGGCACGGAGTCCCCGTCCTCGGCAACGTCTTCCTGCCTCCCGCCGCCTACGGCGGTCAGCTCCAGTGGACCCGCGACCTCGTGCAGAGGGACGCCTCCGGGCACTACCCGCTCGCCGCCCAACTGGTCGCCGTCGCGGCCGCGTACGGCTTCGACGGCTGGTTCGTCAACGCCGAGACGGGCGGCGGCGACAGCGCCCTCGGCGCCGCCATGCTCGGTTTCGTCGAGGAGCTGAAGCGTCTGGCCTCGGCCAAGGGGCAGCGGGTGACCTGGTACGACGCGATGACCGTGAACGGCTCGGTGAGCTGGCAGGGGGCGCTGAACGGCCAGAACCAGGCCCTCTTCCAGGCCGTGGACGACATGTTCGTCGACTTCCGCTGGAGCGCGGACTCGCTCGCCTCGTCCGGACAGAACGCCGTACAACTGGGTCGCAGTCGCTACGAGTTGTGGGCCGGTGTCGACGTGGAGTCGCGCGGCTGGGACACCTCCGTGAACTGGGACGCGATGGTGCCGTCCGACCGCGCGCACGTCACCTCGATCGGCCTCTACCGGCCCGAGTGGACCCGCAACCACCTGCCCGCGGGCCACACCCCCGAGGACTTCCACGCCGCCGACGACCGGTTCTGGACCGGCCGCTCCCTCGACCCGTCCCGTCCCGACCCCGCCGACAGCTGGCGGGCGCCGGCCGTGTCCGTCGCCGACCGGTCGACCGTCACCGCGCTGCCGTTCGCAAGCGTCTTCAACACCGGGCACGGTCTGCGCTGGTACGAGGACGGCGAGGTCGCCTCCGACACGCCGTGGAACCACCTCGGCCTCCAGGACCGGTTGCCGTCCCGGCGCTGGGCGGTGCGGACGGACAGCGGCCCGCCGTCTCCTTCGACTTCGCGGACGCCTGGCGCGGCGGCAGCAGCGTGCTCGTGGACGGCGCGCTCGACCGGGCCGCCGTGCTGGACCTGTACGCGACCCGGCTCCCGATCGGTCAGGACACGGTCGTCGAGCTGACCCACCGCACGGACGCGGGGGCCGTCCGGGTCGAGCTCGCCTTGGCGACCGCCGAGCCGGACGCCGCCGGGGCCGCACCGCCGTACACGTACCTGCCCGTGCCGGCCGGCACGGGGGACGGCTGGCGGACGTCGGCCGTCGGGCTCACCGGCCTGTCCGGGACCGTGCACGCGATCGGTGTCCGGCTCACCGCCGCCGACGGCGGCCCGGTGCGCTGGCGGCTCGGCGGCCTCGCCGTCCACGACCGTGCCGCCATCCCGGCCGCCCCGTCCGGGCCGCGGATCACCGCCGCCTCGGGCGGCGACCTGCGCCTGGCCTGGAACCACCCGGCACCCGGCACGGTGCGCCACTACGCCCTGCACCGTGTGCTGCCCGACGGCACCCGCCGCTTCCTGGGCGGCACCTGCCAGCGGGCCTACTTCGTCGGCGGCCTGACTCCCGCACCGGGAGAGCGCGCCGTACGGTTCGAAGTACGCGCGGTGGGGGAGCTGTACACCTCGTCGGCCCCCGCGACCGTCACCCACCCCTGGTAACCACCCGCTGACGTACGACCTACGGAGCGTCCCCCATGCATGACGACCGCAGCCTGGTCGAAGCCCGCCTCAAGCGTGTTCTCGACGAGCGCATCCGCCCCGCCGTGTACCCCGAGTCCGTGCCCCTTCAGGTCGCGGTGTGGCACGCCCCCGGCGAGCCCGTTCCGGTCGCCGAGGGACTGGCCGCCGAGCCGGAGCCGATCGAGGTGGGTGCCCGGTGGGGTGCTCCGTGGGGCACCAGCTGGTTCCGGGTGACCGGGACCGTGCCCGAGGCGTGGGCCGGCAGGACCGTGGAGGCCCTCCTCAACCTCGGCTTCGACGAGAACATGCCCGGCTTCCAGTGCGAGGGTCTGGTCTACCAGCCCGACGGGACCCCCGTGAAGGGTCTCAACCCGCGCAACCAGTGGGTCCGCATCGGCGCCCCCGTCGCGGGCGGTGAGGAGGTGCGGCTGCACATCGAGGCCGCGTCCAACCCCGTCATCCTCGACTACCACCCCTTCCTGCCCACGCAGCTCGGCGACAAGGAGACCGCGGGCAGCGAGCCGCAGTACACCCTGACCCGCATGGACCTCGCGATCTTCGACGAGAGCGTGTGGCAGCTGGTGATCGACCTGGAGGTGCTCGGTGAACTGATGGCCGAGCTGCCGGTGGACTCCCAGCGCCGTTACGAGATCGTGCGCGCGGTGGACCGGGCTCTCGACGCGGTCGACCTTCAGGACGTGAACGGCACCGCCGGGCGGGCCCGTGCCCGGCTCGCCGACGTCCTCGCCACTCCGGCCGTGCCCTCCGCGCACCGGATCAGCGCGGTCGGGCACGCCCACATCGACTCCGCATGGCTGTGGCCGCTGCGTGAGACCGTACGCAAGGTGGCCCGTACGACGTCCAACATGACCGCGCTGCTCGAGGACGAGCCGGAGTTCGTCTTCGCCATGTCCCAGGCGCAGCAGTGGGCGTGGATCAAGGACCACCGACCCGAGGTGTGGGCGCGGGTGAAGAAGGCGGTGGCGGACGGGCGGTTCGTGCCGGCCGGCGGCATGTGGGTGGAGTCGGACACCAACATGCCGGGGTCGGAGGCGATGGCCCGGCAGTTCGTGCACGGCAAGCGGTTCTTCCTCGACGAGTTCGGCGTCGAGAACGACGAGGCCTGGCTGCCCGACACCTTCGGCTTCGCCGCCGGGCTGCCCCAGATCATCAAGGCGGCGGGCTCGACGCGGCTGCTGACGCAGAAGATCTCCTGGTCGCAGACGAACAAGTTCCCGCACCACACCTTCCAGTGGGAGGGCATCGACGGCACCCGCATCTTCACGCACTTCCCGCCCGTCGACACCTACAACTGCTCCATGAAGGGCAGCGAGATCGCCCACGCCGCCCGCAACTTCAAGGACAAGGGCGTCGCCCGGCACTCCCTCGCCCCCACCGGCTGGGGCGACGGGGGCGGCGGCACCACCCGCGAGATGGTCGCCAAGGCGGCCCGGCTGCGCGACCTCGAAGGCTCGGCGCAGGTCGTGTGGGAGACCCCGCAGGCCTTCTTCGACCAGGCCGAGGCCGAGTACCCGAATGCCCCCGTCTGGGTCGGCGAGCTCTACCTGGAACTGCACCGCGCCACCCTCACCAGCCAGGCCAGGACCAAGCAGGGCAACCGGCGCAGCGAACACCTGCTGCGGGAGGCGGAGCTGTGGGCGGCAACGGCGGCCGTACACACCGGATTCCCCTACCCCTACGAGGAGTTGGACCGGATCTGGAAGACCGTGCTGCTCCACCAGTTCCACGACATCCTGCCCGGCTCGTCCATCGCCTGGGTGCACCGCGAGGCACGGGCCACCTACGAGCGGATCGCCCGCGAGCTGAACGAGATCATCGAGGCCGCACAGCACGCGCTGGCGGGCGAGGGCACCACTCCCCTGGTCTTCAACGCCGCCCCGCACGCGCGTGCGGGCGTCCCGGCCGGTGCCGCGGCCACCCCGGCCACCGACGGCAGGACGGAGCTGACGCCCCGCGAGGGCGGCGGACACGTCCTGGACAACGGCCTGCTGCGCGTCGAGATCGACGCCCGAGGCCTGGTCGTCTCGGCGTACGACATCGAGGCGGACCGGGAGACCATCGCCCCGGGCCGGGCCGCGAACCTCCTCCAGCTGCACCCCGACTTCCCGAACATGTGGGACGCCTGGGACGTGGACGAGTTCTACCGCAACACCGTCACCGACCTCACCGACGCCGACTCCGTCACGGCCGGCGAGGACGGCACCTCCGTCCGGGTCGTACGGTCCTTCGGGAACTCCCGCATCACCCAGGTGCTGTCCCTGGCGGCGTGGGAGCGACGGCTGGTGCTGGACACGGAGGTGGACTGGCACGAGACGGAGAAGTTCCTCAAGCTGGCCTTCCCGCTCGACGTGCACGCCGAACGGTACGCGTCGGAGACCCAGTTCGGGCACTTCCACCGGCCCACCCACACCAACACCTCGTGGGAGGCAGCCAAGTTCGAGGCCTGCAACCACCGTTTCGTGCACGTGGCCGAGCCCGGCTGGGGCGTCGCCGTGGTCAACGACTCCACGTACGGCCACGACGTGACCCGTACCGTCCGTTCGGAGGGAGACCGAGGGACCACCACCACGGTCCGGATGTCGCTGCTGCGCGCCCCGCGCTTCCCTGACCCCGAGACCGACCAGGGCGTCCACCGCTTCCGCCACGCGTTGGTGCCGGGCGCGGGCATCGCCGAGGCGGTGCGCGAGGGCTGGCGTATCAACGTGCCCGAGCGGCACGTCACCGGCGCCGGGCAGGTCGCTCCGCTGGTGTCCGTGGACGAGGACGCGGTGGTCGTGACCGCGGTGAAACTGGCCGACGACGGCAGCGGCGACGTGGTGGTCCGCTTCCACGAGGCCCACGGCGGACGAGCCCGGGCCACGCTGACGGCCGGGTTCGAGGTAGCCGAGGTCACAGTGACCGACCTCCTGGAGCGGCCCTTGCCCGGCGCCACGGCACCGGAGCGGGACGGCGACCGGATCGCGGTGCGCCTGCGGCCGTTCGAGCTGGTGACGCTGCGGCTGCGGCGCGGCTGAACTGACGGGACGTACGGCGACCGCCACCCTGCGCGAGCGCCGTACGTCCCGTCCCTGTTCACCCGGGCGCGGGTACGGCCCGGCGATGTGCGCGCCCCCGCCCGACTGACCGCGGGCGGCGCCGACTTCCTGGCGGCACCGATGGCCACAGGCACTTGCTTGACCGCCGATCAGAACCGGTCTCTCTGCCGCCCTGGGCCGGCCCGCCTCATCGGTCCTGCCTTGAGGAGGCCATCTGTGTGTCGTGCTGGTGTTGCCACAGGTAGTGTGGAGGCACTTCGCCTTGCTCTGCCGGGCGGATGGTGTGCCGGGAAGTCTGGTCGGCGATGGACCCGTCGTGGTCCGAACCAGCCGCTGCCGTCCCGATGGAGTCTCGCGATGTCGCCCCAGGAGCCTTCTTCTTCGTCCCCGTCCGAGTCCCGGGATTCAGCGATCCGGCAGGTTCTCGTCAGCTTCGACACGTACGCCCGCATTCGTAACGCACGTAACGGCATCCTGCCTGCCACCCGTGTCACCCCGCAGGACGCGGATCGCGCCTTCGGCGCCCTTCAGGCGTCCATCGAACGGCTCCGGAATCTCAACCAGCAGTAACGCTTACGAAGGTGAGGAACGCACCTCGGAGTGGCTTCCGTGGGCCGACTGCTCGGACACCCGCATCCAGGTACGCTCAGCTTCCTGGCCACCGAGGACGGGCAGCCGTCTGTCTCTGCCTGGAACGTCCCCTAGCGCAAGCCCGCTGCGTCACGGCTGACGCGCGAGGTGCCGGAAGCAGATGGGCACCGCGGCGATGCCGGATCGCCGCCAGGACCTCCAGGTCACCGTGGCGCCGTGGCCTGACGGCGCGCGAGAATGATTCCCCCGAGCTTGCTCTCCGCCGAGGTGAGAGTTCTGTGCGACTCGATGGCGAAGCCGGCATCATCGAGCCACGCCATCAGTTGGCCGTGCTGCCGCCGATGGACATGGACCTTCATCGGATGCCCACCATAGCCTTCGGTCTTCAAGCGCGACTCACCACCGACGTGAAAGCTCAGCAGCAGTAGCCCACCGGGCCTGACGGCCCGCTGGAAGTGAGCGAAGACCGAGCCGATCTCGTCATCGGGGACGTGGATCAGCGAGTACCAAGCGACCAGCCCGGTCATCGAGGCGTCACCGAGTTCGAGGTCCGTCATGGTGCCGAGATCGAACCGCAGACCGGGGTGATCACGCCGGGCCACCTCGAGCATCCCGGGCGACAGGTCGATCCCGAACGCGTCCACGCCCAGCTGACGCAGGTGAGCCGTGATCCTCCCCGTCCCGCATCCCACGTCGGCAACCGGTCCCCCACCCTGGGCGCGCACCAGGTCCGCGAACAAGGCCAGGACAGCGCGCTCCTCAGGCGTTTCGTCCAGGAGGTGACGTGTCAGGTCTGCATAGCTGGCGGCCACGGTGTCATAGGACGTCCGCGTGTCTTCCAGCCAGCCGTCGGTGTTCGGTCCCATTCCCACGGCGGCAGGCTATCCGACTGACCAAGTGGGACGAGCTCGGTTCAACGAAGGTCAGCGTCCCGATCGACGTCCGACGATGTGGAAGTCGTCCCGGCCGAAAGCCTCGTTCCCGCACGCGTGCTCACCCTCGGCGACGACGCGGAGCGATCCGAGCGTAACGAGCCGTACAGGCTGCCTGCGGCGGCTCCCTTCACGGAGGTGGAACATCTATTGACATTTCGTAGATGTCATGACATCTAGAGGGCATGGATTTCCGCCAACTCGAGTACTTCGAAGCCGTCGTCCAGGCCGGTTCGGTTTCTCAGGCCGCCAAGAATCTGCACATGACGCAGCCGCCGCTGAGCCACGCCATCGCGAAGCTGGAGCGGGAGCTCGGAGTGAGCCTCCTCGAGCGAACCGCGAAAGGGGTGCATCCCACCCAGGCAGGCCTCCACCTCCTCTCCAGGGGCGAACGCCTGATAGCGGACCGAAATCGAGTCGTGGAGACGCTGAAACTGATGGGCGGGGGCGCAATCGGCGCTCTGCACATTGGCGCGGAACCCATGATCATCAACGAAGTCATCGCGGACGTACTGGCGGAATTCCTCGATCAGGCCCCCAAGGCGCGCGTCACGCTGGCAGACATCACTCCCGACCTTATTGTCCAAGGTGTGCTGTCCGGCGATTTGGACATGGGGTGCGTCCCCTTCGGGTCCACGCAATTCGCCAGGTTCGTCGCCGAGGGCTGCGACTGGTGCCCCATTATCGACATCAACGTCAAGCTCGCTGTTCCAAGGTATCGCGCCACGGAATCCCGTCCTGACGGCAAGGGGTGGGGCCGGTGGATCCTGCCGTCCCGGCTTTCCGCTTTCTGGGGTATGCCGGACGCCGCGGAAAAGGCACTGTCGGGCGACGATTCCTTCGAGGTCATCGAGGTGTCCACGCCGCAGACGGCAGTCGCCTTCGTTGCCGCCGGGTTGGGTGTCGCGCTCGTGACCGAGCGCATTGCCGCAAGGAGCGATGCGGTGGCTCTTCTCGATCCCCCGGAATGGCTCCGGTCCATGCAGGCAACTCTGCTCTGGAAGCGCGGAGGAGAGATTACCCCACTCATGGATCGCTGGTTGCAGGCCACTCGGACCGTTGCCGAGCACCGCCGCGCGCTCGGGCGGTGAGGGCAGCCATACGCGGAACTATGCACCCCTCTGCTGCGCCCTATATGGAAAGGGAGGGTGAAATCAAGAGCACATCCTCGTGAGCAGCCACCGAATCATTGTGATGTGCGCCACACGAGGGTCAGTCTCCGCTCCGTGGCTGCGCCTCCGCCGCCGCGTAAAGCGCCTGCTCAGAGGCGGTTTCCAGCTCAGGTGCCGGTCGACCCGGAGGTCGGTGGCCGGCGCACTCGTGCATCGTTGGGCCCTTCCCTTTTCTATTGCCCGTGCCCTGCCACCGTGTCAGTCTTTCCGGCAATTCAACGGCGCGGGCCGAATCAATGAGAGAAAACGCCTCGTGTGATCGCTGCCCGCACCCTGGTTGCACGAACCGCTGGCTCCGCCCGGTTCCGTGAACGACAAGAAGGGGCCGGTCAATGACGGCGGCAAACGCGAATCAGTCGGCACAGAGCCCTGCCGGCCGCGAGTATCTCCCTTTTACCGGAGCTGAATATCTCGAGAGCCTCAACGACGGCCGAGAGGTCTGGATCTACGGGGAGCGGGTGGAGAATGTCGCCGAACACCCCGCCTTCCGCAACTCGGCCCGCATGATCGCTCGCATGTACGACGCCCTGCACGACCCCGCGCGCAAGGACGTCCTCACCGCGCCCACCGAGTGGGGAGGTTTCACCCACCGCTTCTACCAGGCTCCCAAGAGCGTCGAGGAGCAGGTGGCCTCCCGTGACGCCATCGCCGAGTGGCAGCGGATCACCTGGGGCTGGATGGGCCGCTCTCCCGACTACAAGGGCTGTTTCCTCGGCACCCTCGGCGCCAACGCCGAGTTCTACCGGGGCTTCGAGGACAACGCGCGTGCCTGGTACCGCAAGGCCCAGGAGAAGACCTGGTACATCAACCACGCCATCATGAACCCGCCCGTGGACCGCGGCCTCGGCGCGGATGCGGGCAAGGACGTGTTCATCCGGGTCACCAAGGAGACGGACGCCGGCTTCTACGTCACGGGCGCCAAGGTGGTGGCCACCGGATCCGCCCTCACGCACCACACCTTCGTCGGTCACGTGGGCCAGGTCGCCGTGCAGGACCCGGCCTTCTCACCGGTGTTCATCACGCCCACCAACGCCCCCGGCGTGAAGCTGCTCTGCCGTACCTCCAACGAGTACCGTGCGGCGGTGCTGGGCAGCCCGTTCGACTACCCGCTGTCCAGCCGTCTGGACGAGAACGACGCGATCCTGGTCCTCGACAACGTGTTCGTCCCCTGGGAGAACGCGTTCATCTACAACGACCTGGAACAGGCCAACAAGTACAACATCCACTCGGGCTACCTGGAGCGCGCCTCGCTGCACGGCTGCACCCGGTTCGCCGTCAAGATGGACTTCCTCGTCGGCATGCTGTCCCGCGCCCTCGACGTCACCGGGGCCGGCCAGTTCCACGGCGTGATGTCCCAGCTCGGCGAGGTCATCGCGTGGCGCAACACCTTCTGGGCGCTGTCGGACGCGATGGCCAAGAGCGCGGTGCCGTGGAAGGGCGGCATGATCCAGCCCGACCCGCAGTTCGCCGGCGCCTACCGCGTGATGAACCAACTGGCCATGCCGAAGATCAAGAACATCATCGAGCAGGTCGTGGCCAGTGGACTGATCTACCTCAACTCCCACGCCAACGACTTCAAGGCCGCTGAGATCCGGGGCTACCTGGACACCTACCTGCGCGGTACGGGAGGCATCGACGCCGAGGAGCGCGTCAAGGTCATGAAGATGCTCTGGGACTCCATCGGCACGGAGTTCGGAGCCCGTCACGAGCTGTACGAGATCAACTACATCGGCAGCAACGACGTGACGCGTCAGACCAACCTGTTCGGCGCACGGGGCAGCGGTCTGCTCGACTACTGCAAGGAGTTCGCGCAGCGCGCCATGGACGAGTACGACCTGGACGGCTGGACGGTGCCGGACCTGCGCAATCCCGACGACGTCAGCATTCTCAAGGGCTGACAACCGTGCGGCTCCCTGCCCAGAGGGAGCTCCGGCCGTTCGGCGGCGCCGGACCGTACCCGCCGCCGTGCTCTCACCCACTCCAGGAGGACCCGTGGCTACGGCTATTGATGCTGCCCAAGTCACCTACGAGGCACCGGATCTCGAGGTGATGCAGAAGTTCCTGACCGCGTTCGGCATGGTGCCGGCCGAGGGCAGTGACGACCGGACCCTGTACATGCGGGGGACGGGCACCCAGCACCACATCCATGTGACCCGCAAGGCCGACAAGCAGCGCTTCGTCGGTGCTTCGATCGAGGTCGCCACCTACGAGGACCTCGTCGAACTCGCCGCGCTGCCGGGGTCCTCCCCGGTGCGCGAGTCGACGGAGCCCGGCGGCGGCCACGAGGTCGCCATGACCACCCCCGACGGGTTCGAGATCCGGGCGATCTGGGGCCGGCGCAGGGCTGAGCCGAGCCCGGACCGGGAACCCTTCGCGATGAACAACGTCCGCGACAAGAACCGGGTGAACGCGGCGGTCCGCCAGCCCGTCGCGCCGTGCACCATCGCCCGCCTGGGTCACTTCGTGCTTCATGTGAGGAACCACGACGAGACCATGGCCTGGCTCGACGAACGCTTCAACTTCCTCCCCTCCGACTACTTCGTCCCGCCGGGCGAGGAGGGGCCGGTCGTCGGCACCTTCGTCCGGCTGGACCTGGGCGAGCGGCTGGTGGACCACCACTTCATGCTCGTCCTGCAGTCGGACTGGGCGGGGATCCATCACAGCGCGTTCGAGGTCACCGACATGGACGCCGTCATGTCGTCGCACGACTACCTCATCCAGCAGGGATACAGCCTCGACGTCGGAGTCGGCCGCCACCTGCTCGGCAGCCAGATCTTCGACTACTGGAAGGATCCCTTCGGCTTCCGTATCGAGCACTACACCGACGGGGACATCGTCGACCGCGACCACCGGCCGACCAAGTTCAACGGCACCGCCAGCGACACCACCCAATGGGGGAACCGCCCGCCCCTGGAGTTCTTCCAGTGACCGCCGCAGCCAACGCGGACCTCGCCGGGCCGCTGCCCGAACCGGTCCGGGCACAGTTGACGGGGGTGGGCTCGGCCACCGTGGCCAACATGCTTCTCCGGCGCGGTCTGCGGAACGTGATCATGGCCGGGGTGCGGCCGCTGGCAGCCGGCCGGCAGCCGCTGGTGGGACCGGCCTACACCCTGCGGTTCATCCCCGCACGTGAGGATCTCGACACCCTCGCCACCTACTCGAGCAGCGACAACCTGCACCGGCGGGCGATCGAGGAGTGCCCGCCCGGCGCGGTGCTCGTGATCGACGCGTTCGGCTCCACGGCTGCCGCGTCCATGGGCGACATGATGGCGGCGCGGCTGAAGCACCGCGGTGTGTCCGGCGTGGTCACCGACGGCGGCTACCGGGACTCACAGGCCATCAGGGACACGGGCCTGCCGTGCTACCAGCGGGACAGCGCGCCCCGAGCGACCCCGATCGCCCTGCACCCGGTCGCGCTCGACGAACCCGTCGGATGCGGCGGAGTAGCTGTCTACCCCGGCGATGTGCTGCTCGGCGACGGCGACGGCGTCGTGGTCATTCCCCGCGAACTGGCCGCGGAGGTCGCCGCGGAAGCCGCCGACGCCACCGCGTACGAGGAGTTCGCGGCCCTTGAACTCCAGCGGGGCCGGTCGCTCTTCGGCCTGTTCCCCGCCACACCCGAAAGCCGCCAGGAATACGACGTGTGGGTGGCCGCGGGCCGCCCCGGATCGGAGTGAACAGTGGACATCAACCCCGCGACCATGAAGTCGCTCGAGGTCCTGATCCATGCCGCCGACCTCAAGGAGGAGGAGTGGATCGACTATCCCGACTACGGGTTCCGTCAGTACTTCCTCCACAAGAACCCGGACACCGGCGCCAGCATCGCCCTCCTCGAGTACCAGCGCGGCGGCACCATCCCGACCAAGCACACGCACGCCTCGAACCAGTTCATGTACTGCCTCGAGGGTGACTACGAGTACACCGACTCCGGCCTCCGGCTGCGTCCCGGGTCGTTCTACATGAACCCCAAGGACCACCCGCACGGTCCGACGCTGGCGCACGAGCGCAGCGTGCTGATCGAGATCTACGACGGCCCGCACTACTACGAGAAGCCCGAGTACCACACGGACGAGACGATCGGCGACTTCCTTGCCAAGGAGTGATGCGCCGAGCCCGTCCGAGGCGTTCCTGCCGAACCCGCATGACTGATGGGGAACGATCATGACCGAGACAACCAAGAAACTGTTCGACGCTGAAAAGGTGCTCGCCGAATTCGGCCTGGACCAGGTGCATTCCGGAACCTACGCGGACTCGCTCGGTTGGGGAAGCGTCGAGGGCCGGCCGGTCATCGAGGCGCAGTGTCCCGCCGACGGTGAGGTCGTGGGCCGGATCGCGGCCTCGGACGGACGGGACTACGAGACGCTCGTGGCCGCCGCCGTCGAGACCCAGCGGAAATGGCGGATGGTACCGCCGCCGCGGCGTGGTGAATTCGTGCGCCGGATCGGCCAGTTGATCGAAAAGAACCTGGAAAGCCTGGCCGCTGTCGTCGCGCTGGACACCGGCAAGTCGACGATGGAGGCCAAGGGCGAGCTCCGCGAGGCAATCGACATGTCGACGCTGGCCGCCGGCCAGGCGCGGATGATGTACGGCTTCACCCAGCAGTCCCAGCGCGCCGAGCACCGCATGTACGACCAGTGGCTGCCGCTGGGCGTCGTCGGGCTGATCAGCGCGTACAACTTCCCGGCCGCCGTCTGGGCGCAGAACGGTTTCCTTTCCGCGATCACCGGCAACACGGTGATCTGGAAGCCGAGCCCCAAGGTGCCGTTGACCGCCGTCGCCGTGCAGAAGCTGGTCAACAGGGCGGCGTCGGAGATGGGGTGCGAGGGCGTGTTCTCGCTGTTCATCCCCGAGGACAACGCCGTCGCCGAGAAGATGGTCTCCGACACCCGTGTCGCCATGATCTCGTTCACTGGTTCCACGCCGGTGGGGCGCAAGGTCGCCGAGATCGTCGGCTCGACGCTGGGCCGGCGGTACCAGCTGGAGTGCTCGGGCAACAACGGCTGCATCGTCGACGAGACCGCCGACCTGGAACTCGCGGCCAGGGCACTGACGTTCGGCGTGGTCGGCACGACCGGCCAGCGCTGCACGAGCACCCGCCGTGTCATCGCCCACGCGAGCATCGCGGACGAGTTGGTCGAGTTGCTGAAGAAGGCCTTCGACCAGATCACCATCGGTGACCCACGCGATCCGGACACCGTGGTCGGCCCGCTGATCGACCAGCGTGCGGTGGAGGACTACAAGAAGGTCCTCGCCGGTGCCGAACGGGAGGGCGCCACCGTGGTGTACGGCGGCAACGTGATCGATCGCCCGGGTCTGTACGTCGAGCCGGCCATCGTCACGGGTGTCCAACCGCACTTCGGGATCGCCCAGTCGGAGACCTTCGTGCCGATCGTCTCCGTGCTCACCTACGACGATCTCGAGGAGGCCATCGAGATCCACAACGGCGTCGCCCAGGGGCTCGCCTCGGGCATGCACAGCACGAACCTGACCAACATCGAAACGTTCCTGTCGGCCCGGGGCAGTGACTGCGGAATCGTGCGCGTCAACATGGGCACGACGGGTGCCGACGTCGGTTCCGCTTTCGGCGGCGAGAAGGAAACCGGTGGTGGCCGTACAGCCGGTTCGGACGCCTGGAAGGGATTCATGCGCCGCCAGAGCGTGTGCGTGAACTGGGGCGGAACGTCCGCGTGGGACAACCGCATCGACCTCTGAGGACAACAGTGATGAAGAAGCAGCGTATTCACTCCGCCGCCGTGCGCGAGCCGGCGGACAAGATGTGGTCGAACTGTCTGCGGATCGACGACCTCATCATGGTCTCGGGAATGACCGCCCGCGGACAGGACAGGGAGACCGTCCTCGGCGAGACCTCCTACGAACAGGCCAAGGTCGTCTTTCAGAAGATCAAGGACCTGGTCGAGGCGGCGGGCGCGGTCATGGACGACGTCGTCAAAATGACCATCTACGTCACGGACATCGGTGACAACGACCAGGTGTGGAAGGCCCGTCAGGAGTTCTTCTCCGGCGACTTCCCCGCCTGCACGCTGGTCGAGGTCTCCGCCCTCGCCAAGCCG
Organism: Streptomyces cyslabdanicus; assembly: GCF_052663305.1. Classification (NCBI taxonomy): domain Bacteria; kingdom Bacillati; phylum Actinomycetota; class Actinomycetes; order Kitasatosporales; family Streptomycetaceae; genus Streptomyces; species Streptomyces cyslabdanicus. Next base: position 73,012 of record NZ_JBQRUW010000042.1, on the reverse strand, counting down.
GAGATCCTCCTCGAAATCGAGGCCGTCGCCGTGGCGGGTTGCAGCGCGGACTGACCCCTCACGGCGACATCGGGCGGGTCCGACTTGGAGATTCCGCCGCAGGCGCCACATCTTTCACAAGGACAGGAACCACCGTGTCTTCATACACCAGGAATCCCGGACGGGCTGATTCGTCACTGGCGGCTGCGGCGGAAGACCATGCTTCGGTCAGCGTGCCCTTGGCAGAGCGCAGGAGCGGCTACCAACTCGCCCTCAGCCCGGTCAGCGTCGCCACCGCCCTCGTCGTCTTCGCCATCGCCGGCTTCACCGTCGTACTCGCCGGCTTCACCGTGGGCCTGACCGTCGGTGTCCTCGTCGCGGCCTTCGCGATGGTCCTCGGCAAGGCCCTGGGTCGGATGGCCTTCGAAACCGGTATGTCGAGCACCATCACCTCCCGGTTCTTCGGATTCGGCTTCAAGGGCTCGGCGATCGGCTCGATCGTCTTCGCGTTCATGATTCTCGGCTTCCTCGCCGTCGAGGCCGCCCTCCTCTACCAGGGCACGCTGTTGATGTTCGGCCTGCCCGACTCGTGGGGATGGCGCATCCTGATCTACGGCTGTATGACGCTGCTGTGGATCGGGCTTGCCGTCTTCGGCATCAAACTCGCCCTGCGAGCCACCGGCGTGCTGATCGCCGTCACCCTGCTCGTCACGATCTACATGATCGTGGACATCTATGTGATCCAAGGCGCCAGCCCCATGGACGTGTTCACCTATGCGGGAGTCGTCCCCGGAGGCGTGTGGCCGCGCTTCGAGTCCGCGGTCTCGGTCATGGGCGCCACGGCGGGAACCATCGCCCTGGTCACGACGGACTTCGCACGTTACTGCCGCACGCGGCGCGACGTGACGGTCCTGGCCGTCGCCGGCCCGATCACCCAGAACATCGTCATGACCGTCCTGGGCTCCCTCGTCGTGATCGGCGGCATGCCCCAGGTCATCGGCTACCTGATGGCCCACAACAAGGGCATGGGCCCGGAGGCGGCAGCCGTCGCCGGCAACACGTTCGTCATGCAGAACACGGGTGCCTTCTTCGTCATCTTCGCGGGCTGGATGGGATTCGTCACCATCTACGCGGCCCAGGCCAAGGCCCAGGCGATCAACGCCTACTCCGGATCGCTGTCGTTGGTCAACCTGATCGACTCCCTCACCGGAAGAAAGCCGGGCCGGGCGGCGATGGTGGTCGTCGGCAACGTCATCGCCCTGGTGATGATCTCCGCCGGAATCCTGGAGAAGTTCACCCAGTACCTGGCGTACCTGGGCGCCATGACGCTCGGCATGTGCGGCGTGATGATCGCGGACTACTACCTGGTGCGCCGGGCACGGTTCGACAGTGCCACCCACCGGGTCGAGAAGTGGAACTGGGCCGGAGTCGTCACGCTGGTCCTGTCCGCCGCGGTCGGCATCGTCCTGATGGCCACCGATGTCTTCGCCCTCGGTTTCCTGGTGTCCTTCGTACTGGCACTCGCCGCCTACCCGGTGCTGCGGAACCGGCTGCCCGAAGGCACCGGCACGACGTTCGTCGCGGGCGAGGAAGCCCTCGAAGAGGCCCGTTGACCCCTGCCGGCAGCCACGGCCCACGGCACGTGGCTGCCGGTCCCCCATCCCGGCCCTGAAGCAGGGCCGGACCCCACCACTCATCCAGGAGGCTTCGGGATGACCGAGATCATGTGGGACTCGGAGATCTATGAGAAAGCCGCTGACGCAAGGACCCTCGCGTCGAGCGCGGCGGTCCCATCGCTCGCCGACCCCCGTCAACTGCGCAACACGCTGGGAAACTTCGCCACCGGTGTCGTCGTCCTCACCTATCGGTCCGGCGACAGCTACTACGGGGTCACCGTGAACTCCTTCACCTCGGTGTCCCTGGACCCGCCTCTGGTGCTGGTCTCCATGCAGCGGACCTCACGCGCCCTGACCTACCTGCTCGAGCGGCCCTTCGCGGTCAACGTGCTCGGGGACAACCAACTCGCCACCGCGCTGCAGTTCGCCGGCACGCCACAGGACACCCACCGCATCGAGTGGGTCGGCGACGACGTGGCCCCACGGATCAACGGCTCGCTGGCGTACTTCCAGTGCACACCGTGGGCGGGGTACGACGGCGGCGACCACGTCCTCGTGCTCGGGCGGGTCCTGTCCTACGGCCAGCAGGACGACACCCGGCCCCTGCTCTTCTACCGCGGCCAGTGGGGCGCCCTGGCCGAGGACGCCGAGCGCAAGGCCAGTGAGGGCGCACAGGCCGAGAGGGGCCGACAGTGATGGCCGACACGCAGGTGGACCAGGAAACGAACAGGCTGCTCGCGGAGTTGACGGACCTCTACCCGCTCCTGCAGAGCGAGGCCGAGGACAGCGAGCGGCTGCGGCGCCCGACACCGGTGGTGCAGGACGCACTCCGCGACAGCGGCGTCCTCACGCTGATGGTGCCGGCCGAAGTCGGCGGCCTGGAGGCCTCTCCCCTGCAGATCCTGCACGTGATCGAGAAGCTGTCCCACGCCGACGCCTCGCTGGGATGGCTGGTGCGCGCCCTGGCGGGTGAAACGGCCACAGCGGCCACCTACCTGAGTGACGAGGCGGTCGGCGAGCTCTTCACCGACGGCACGTACCCGCTGGTGGCGGGTCAGTCGACCGCCTTCACCGGCCGGGCCGTACGGGAGGACGGCGGCTATCGGGTGAGCGGCGTCTGGAAGTTCGCCCCGGGGGTGTCCATGGCCACCCACCTCAATCTGGCGGTGACGGTCGACGGCACAAGAGAGCGGCTGGTGTGCGTCGTTCCCCGTTCGGCGATGCGGATCAGTGACAACTGGGACATGCTGGGGCTGCGCGCGACCGCGAGCCTCGACTACCGGGCCGAGGAGGTCCTCGTCGAGGACAGGTACGTCTTCGGCATCGGCCCCGAGAACGCCCGACGGGGCCACCGCATGAGCCGCGTGAGCCCCGCGCTGCTGGCCGGCCTGCACCAGGCGGCCTGGTCCCAGGGTGTGGGGCGGCGCATGCTCGACGAGCTGCGCCACCTGACCCGGCGCAAGGACCCTTCCGAGGGCTCCCCCGTCACCAGTGACGAGTTCTTCGCGGAGTTCGCACGGCACGTCTCGCATGTCCGGGGCACGATGGCCCTGCTGCGCGAGACCTGGCGCGACAACGAGTCGACGCTCGCGAGGGGAGCGCAGTTGGACGACGAGCAGGAGACGATGTCACGGCTCGCCTGCAGCCTGGCGACCCGGACCGCGCTGGAGATCGGTCAGCTCGTGCACCGCTTCGCGGGCACGCAGGTCATGCGGAACGGCACGTTGCAGCGCTTCTTCCGCGACAGCCATGCCGGAAGCCAGCATCGGGGCTCCTCGCACATAGTGACGCAGAAGTGCGGCCGGATGCTGTCGGGCACCCTGCCCCCCGGGTCGCACTGGGGGTTCTTCGATCTGGTGGTTCCCGAGCCGGCGGCCGGCGACGCCTGAGGCGCCGGACCGAGCGCGAGATCCGGCGCGGACAAGGGCGCCGGCGCGACAGGAAAGGAATGAAGTGAGACTGGCAACCGTGCGCACCCGCCAGGGGACATGCGCGGCCCGCGTGGACGGAGACGAGGTCACCGAACTCCCCGGTCATACCGACGTCGGTGCCCTGCTGGCGAACGAGGACTGGCAGCGGATCGCGAGGAACGCCACCGGACGCCGGCACCGCAGGAGCAACGTCGAGTTGCACACCGTCGTACCGCATCCGTCGAAGGTGCTGTGCGCCGGCCTCAACTACACGAGCCACATTCAGGAAATGGGCCGGGAACTCCCGGCCCATCCCACCCTCTTCGCGAAGTTCGCCGACACCTTGACCGGCCCGGCCGATGCGGTGGCGGCCGTGGCGGAAGATCCCGAGATGGACTGGGAGGGAGAGCTCGCCGTCGTCATCGGACGGACCGCGTACAAGGTCCGTGAGGAGGAGGCAGGCCCGTACATCGCCGGCTTCACGGTGGCCAACGACATCTCGATGCGGGGGTGGCAGTACCGCACGACGGAGTGGCTCCAGGGAAAGATCTGGGCACGTTCCACTCCGGTCGGCCCGGTCCTGACCACGCCGGACGCGTTCGATCCCGCAACCGCCGTGCTCCGCACCACCCTCAACGGCACCCCGGTCCAGGAGCACCGGATCGCGGACCTGTTGTTCACTCCGGCCCACCTGGTCGCCTACGTGTCGACCATGGTGCCGCTGCACCCCGGAGACCTGATCCTCACCGGCACCCCCGGCGGAGTGGGCAGGGCTCGTACGCCGCAGAGGTATCTGGCACCCGGCGACCTGGTCGAGGTGACCATCGACGGCATCGGCACGGTGTCCACCCCGATCACCTGAGCCCCGCGTGCCGCCCGGCCCGGTGCGCCCCATCAGCGGTCGCGCCGGGCCGGATCCGTGGAGTCCGCCGGGCCGGGCCTGCTGAGTCGAAAGTACTGCGCCTCGAGCCCGGATCAGGCCAGCTTGATCCGCTGGAGGTCCTCGCCCACGACGACCTTGCCGCCGTACCCCCGCTGTGCCCACTTCTTCCACTTCCGGACGTCGATCGGGTTGCGGGCGACCTCGGAGATGTGCGAGAGCACGAGCATGTCGACCTCGGCCCGCTGTGCGATCGGACCGACCTTCTGGACCTCGACGTGGGATTGCAGCAAGTGGTCGACGAAGACTGCCGGGGCGTCGAGCCCCTCGACGCTGATCGCCTCGTGGACCAGCACGTCCGAGCCCTTGGCCAGGGCGATCAGGTTGTCGGTGTAGGTGGTGTCGCCCGAGAACGTGACCGAGCCGTGGTCGGTGTCGAAGCGGAAGGCGAAGGAGGGGAACACCGGTCCGTGCGGCACCAGGATCGCGGAGACCTTCACCCGCTCGTCCTCCATCACGACGAACGGCTTCATCGCGGGCGCGGTGTTCTCGTAGGTGGCACCGACCTCGGGAAGCTCGATCTCGTGCACGTCGGCAAGGTCTCGGATGTCCTGTATGCCCATGTCACGCAGGAAGACGTTCGTGCTGTAGGCGTACGCCGCGTGGCAGTCGTCGGTCAGTGCCTTCAGGCCCGGCGTCGGGCTGTCCGGGTTGACCGTCGGTGCCTGTCCGCCACCGAACTTCGGCGGGAGCCCGCCGGCCGGTCCTGGGCCGTAGACGGGGACGGGGCGGGTGAGGTTGTCGTGCTCCTGGTTGGGGACGCTGCCGCCCAGCAGGAAGAAGTTGTAGTAGTCCGCGATGTGGTCGGCGTGGAGATGCGTGATGAAAATGCCGCTCAGGGAAGCCAGCGTGAGACCTGACCGCACGTACTGGGTGGCGGCCGAGCGCCCGCAGTCGATCACGTACGTCGCACCGTCGACGACGAGCGCGGTGGAGATCCCGGCCCGCAGCGGATCCACCGGAGGGCCCGCCTTGGTGCCCAGCAGCACCAGTTCCAGCGCGCTCGACGAGCCCTTGCCGGGCCCCCGGCCCGAGGGTTCGGGGCGGGTCTCCGCCGCCGCCGCTGTTGCGCCGGGGAGGCTGAGGACCACCGGAGAGATACCGAGGGCGGTCAGCACGGAACGCCGGGCGACCCCGCTTCCGGTATCGGCAGGAGATTCAGGACCGCACAGCTTGCACATGATCATCCGCCTTGGTGTGGGTAGTGGGCCGGTCGAGGTTGCGGGCTGCCGTCGGCAGTGCGCGATATCGGCGTTTCGGGATTGCGGTCGTCGGAAGTTGCTCATTCACCTGGCAGTGATCCGGTTCGGAAACTGCCTGCGGCAACTGTCTGCGGCGTCGAATTGCCGGGAAGACTGGCATGACCGTTTGACGCAGAGCAAGAGAAGCCAAAAGCCTCGACGCGCCGTCCGCACGTCGGTCCGCGTTCCTCCAGTAAACCGCAATGCCACCGGAGAGCACCTCTGAACAGCCACTTCAGGTCACCGTGGGTGGGCGGCACCACCTGAGAGTCAGCTCTCACGTGATGCAGGTCACGTCAATTCCTCATCGCTCCGCGGAGACCTGCACCGAACTTTCGCTACCGCTCCCATACAGAAACTGATAGAGGGAGGTGAAGGAATTTGTATGGCTCGACTGACATTGGCCGGCCGAGGAAACCGGCGGAGCATTTCATGGTCGTCGGCAGGCAGCCTGCTTGAGGAGCCAGTTCTGTGCCGCCTGCAGGACCTCGTCCCGGTCGCGCGCTACTGGGCGTGGGTCGTTGACGATCTCCACGTCCGGAGGAATCGGCGCGTCATACGCACGGCCTGTTCGGTCCGCGTCCTTGACTTCCGTGAGGGACAGCACAGCTCCGTCGGACAGGTGGTACCCCTTGTTTCCCGTGGGGACGCCATAGGTCTGCTCGCCGAAGGACCGGGTGTCAGGACGTCCCCGGAAGGCCACCACGACCGCTTCACCCGCACTGCCTGTTCGCTTGCCGGTCAGGACCGCGACCGGCGGCGCGCTCTTGGCGAACGGCTGGCCATCGCCCCACCCCCGCGACTCGCCGTTTTCGTAGGGGCTGCCGTCCTTGATCGACCAGCCGGACGTGTTGCCGTCGGCATCCTCGAGCGCACCGACCTCGCCGTCGCCCAGGATCGGACCTACGACGGCAAGCATCGGCCACATGTTGCCACCCGTGTCCGAGCGCAGATCCACCACCCAGCCACAGGTTTCAGCCGCACCGGCCTTCGCCACCGCGCTTCGGCCCTGCCGCACGTACTGGTCGTACGCCTCTTGAGACCCCTGCACACCGGGCAGGGAAATGTAGCCCACGCCGCCTTTCAGGGAACGGCCTTCCAAGCCGTCGAAGCTGACCGCAGAGGCTCCGTAACGCTCCTTCGCCGCATCCGGCTCCCAGAAAGCACTGTGCCCGTCGCCCAACGCATGCAGAGCCGAGCCGATCGCCCCGTACGTGTCCGCCGTCTTCTGCGCGCCGCGCGCCTGCGAGAACGCCCTGCTCCGCACGTCCGCCCAGTCGACCTTGTGACGAAGAAGAGCGTGCTTCTCCATGATGTCCAGCGCCTCCGACAGGTAGGTCCGCGCACTGGGCGACATATCGCCGGCCGATGAATCGTGCGAACGGCTCGTGCACCCCGTCGCGGCGACTACTACTCCCACCAGGCCAGTGCAGACCACCATGCGCAGTGGATGTTCCCGCCGCATCCATCCCCCCGAACAGGCTCTCGACCAGCTCAGGAGCAACCCTAACCCTGATGATCAACCCCTGACCGGACCGGCCCCGAGGCGAGGACCGTGCCGGCCCGGACCACGAGACCGCCGGCCCCCTGCCCGTCGAGGAGCGGGCCGATCCCGGCTGGTCAGCCGATCGCGTCCTGCAGGCTTCTTCTGCGCGGGAGTTGGGCTCCGCCGCTGCCGAGGCGGATCCGGTCCTCGCTGATCACGCCCCGGGTGGAAGGCACATCGCGTATCTGCGGCGGCTTGGCGGCGGGCTCGCCGTTTGAGGCTGCGCGCAGCCTGCCGGTGGGCATCCCGCACGTGCTTCACCGACAGCCGGTTCGTCATCGAGGACGGCCGCCGCACGGACGTGTCCGCGGGCCGGTCCGTACGGCGTACGTCCCCTGTGGACTAGGCCTGCGGCTTGGGGAGTTCACATCCCTTGCGGCTCAGGTCGAGCTTACTGCCGTCGACGACGCACGGCACGATCACGTAGGTCTCCTGGGCGTAGTTCGTGCCCTGGCGGATGGTGATGCGCCCCTTGCGGTCGACCTCGCAGGGGTTGTTGAGCGTGCACTGCTCGCCGTCCTCGTTACCGGTGTTGTTGACGGCGATCACGCGTCCGGTGTGGTCGTCGATCACCGGGGAGCCGGAGGTGCCGCCGATGGTCTGGCACGCGGGCGTGTAGCGCACCGAGTCCTTCCAAGTCCACCAGTACTCCTTGAGCTGGTCCACGAACCCGTCGACGGAGCACTTGTACTGCTCCTTCCAGTACCCCGACACCACGGTGATCTTGGTGTTCTTGCGCGGGTGGCGCGGGTCGAGCAGCAGCGGCTGTACGTGGTACTTGCTCTCGATCTCGGCGTAGGTGGTGGTCGTCCGGTACAGCGAGATGTCGGTGTCGGTCATCGTCGCGTACGAGATCTGGTCGGCCTGGAGCGTGCCGAGCACCCCGGCGTCCTTGTCGAGGAGCTTGAACGTGCGGGTGGACGGCTGGTTCACGATGACCTGGCCGGCCTTCGGGAAGCCGCTCTCGATGCAGTGCCCGTTGGACAGCACGAGGGCCGGGTCGTTGGGCTGTGACTGCGGGGTACGCACGACGGAGCCGGAACAGTTGCTGAGCGCGACGGTGCCGGCGAACGTGACGGGCGCGTCGTTCGGTCTCGCGCGGGTGCCGGCGTCCCCGCCCGCGGTCCCGGCGATGGCGGGTGCCGCGCCCGCGCCGACCAGGGCGAGCGCGAACGCCGCGCCGGTGAGCGCCTTGCCGATCCTCGGTGAGCGACGTGTCGTGCGTGTCATCGGTGCTGCGGGTGACATTGGATGGAGCCCCCTTGCCGACGTCGGGTATGACGTCTGTAGCCGATGGTTGCCGTGCGCATTCTTCGGTGCCGACGGTCGGTGGGACAAGAGGTGGGACCAAGTCCGTGTCCCGCCAGGGTCCGTGGGCACGGCGGACACGGGCACGGGTCGGGCCGGGCGCATGTGCGGACCCGAACTCGCTCTGGGAGCTCCGACTTGGTGTTTCGCCAGGTCACGTCGGCTCCAGCGGGGTCGCCGGAGCGCTGGGCGGGGGGAGGCTGTGGGCTCAGCGCGGCCCATCCAGCCGGAACTGGATGCTGCCCCTGGCAGTCCGAGGACGAGCCCTGTCCACGTCAGCGTCGTTCGTGACGCCCTGCGCTCGAACTTGGCGGGCCTTCAGGGACGGCCCGGCAACCAGGACTCGGCATCTGATGCGTGTGCGGTGGACCGATGTCAGGCCAGTCGGTACAGGAGGGAGTCACGCTGATCCTGCTCGACCTCGGCGAGTGTCAGGTTGGGGTCGCGCTGATGAGCGAGGGCGACCTCGGCCGGCGTCGGCTGCTCCTCCTTGAGCGGCCATGCCTCGGGACGCCAGAGCTTCGACCGGACGAACGCCTTGGCGCAGTGGACGTACACCTCGTCGGCCCGCACGACCAGCGCGGTTTTCGGCGGCTTGCCGACCGGGGTCAGCCGCGCCAGCAGGTCTTCATCGGCCGTGATCCAGGCTGCGCCGTTGACCCGAAGCGTCGTGTCCCGGCCGGGGATGACGAAGTTGAGCCCGGCGTGCCCGTTGGCCAGGATGTTGCGGTAGCTGTCCAGCCGGTTGTTCCCCGTCGCGTCCGGGATCACTACATGACGCTCGTCGAGGACCATGGCGAAACCGGGGGTGCCGCCCCGAGGGGCCACGTCGCAGCGGCCATGGGCATCGCTGGTGGCGACGAACACCACGGGCGAGACCGCGATGAGGCGGCGCGACATCTCGTCGATGTGGTCGAGCTCTTTGCGTACCGCCCGCTCTCCTGGGTCCGCGTACAACTCCCGGAGTTGCGCCTCACTGGTCAGAGCTCGGGGTATCAGGGTGTCATCCACCCTGGCGATCATAGCCCCGTGGGTCGAAGAAACCGGGGGTGGCCGTCGAGGGCGCCGCTGTGTCGCGACCCCGCCCCGGAATCCTCCGTGTGTTCCGGGACGGGGCTGTGGGTGGGACCGGTGTCAGGAGGGCTGCCGCCCGCCCATCACGTGCGTAGTGCGCCTGGGTCGGGCTCATACCCTTCGCTGTCGTCCCCACAGCAGTGCGACCGCCAGGAGGCCTGCCAGGCAGGGCACCATCCCCACCCAGCCCAGCGTCAGGGGCAGACCGGTGTCGCCGGAGGTGTCCTTGGTGAGCAGCCCGGTCAGCCCGGCACTTGCGCCGAGCACGAACATCACGGTCGCGGCGGGGCGGGCCCACCACTTGCCCGCCCTGACTGCCCATATCGTCCAGAGCCAGGCGAGGACACCGAGCGCTCCGGTGACGGACAGCAGGACCAGGTAGGTGGTGACGGCCGAGTCGATGCGCGTGGGGGCGTACGTGGGGTAGCCGGCCCGGATGTGGTCGGCCAGCAGATGGGTGGTGGCACGGTCGAGGTACGGGACGATCGTCGCGATGACGGTGAGTCCGAGGCCCGTGAACATCGCTCCGACGGCCATTCGCTCACGCCGTGTCTTCGTCATCAGAGTGCTTTCCTTTCGACTCACGCGATGAGGGAGACCCGGATGGCCGGTCCGCACCTGTGTCCTCGCTCATTCCTGCTCCTCGAGTCCGGATGATGCGGACGGCGCCGCGCCGACGGAGGTGGTTCCGCTGCCTACGTCGCCATAAACGCCGGAACGACGTACCGGCTCCCCCCTCCCAAAACCTACGTCGTAGGTTTCGTCCTGCAAGGTACTTTCTACGGTGTAGGTTTTGCAAACGAAGGGAGTGGCCGTGGCCAGACGTACACGGGGCACCTCGGCGGGGCTCGACCGCGAGCGCATCGCTGCCGCCGCCGTCGCACTCGTCGACCGCGACGGCCTGGAGCGCTTCGGGGTCCGGCGACTTGCGGAGGAGCTCGGCGTCGACCCGATGTCGATCTACCACCACATCAAGGGCAAGGCGGCGCTGCTGGACGCGGTCTCCGAGGCTGTGCTCACTGAGATGGCGGTCGACGCTGTCGACGCGTCGCACGACTGGCAGAAGATCGCCCGCCGCACGGCGCACGGCTATCGGGACATGGCCTACCGGCACCCCCGGGTGTTCCCGCTGCTGACCACACGCGCCCAGACCTCGCCGGCGGCCCTCACCGCCCTGGAGCGCCTGGTCACCGCCATGTGTGAGTCCGGGCTGCCCGACCAGGTGGCCGCGGACGCGCTCACGGTGCTGTTCGGCTTTCTCAACGGACACCTGCTGGCACGCGCCAGCAGCGGACCCGACGGGCCCAGCCCCGTGCCCGCCTTCGACACCGAGACGCACCCGACGATGGCCGCCCTCGCACCTCTGCTGGCCGACTTCGGGTCCGTTGCGGAGTTCGACCGGATGCTCGACACCGTGCTCGACGGGATCCAGGACCGGGCCGCTCAACAGTCGAGCTGATGATCACGCACTCCGGACAGCGTCGTCACACACCTCAGGACCACACCTCAGGACGTGGACATCCTCGAGCGCGCCACGACCTGGCCTGGCGGAAATTCGTGTGCCCCGGGGACCCGAGCGCGTTATCGTCTCCCCTATGAACGTCATCGGCCGAAGCACCATCGCGACCGCGCGAGCGACCAGCTCGCCGGTTGCCGCCGCCTGACCTTCTCCCTTTCCCATCGGCGACCGGAAACGGCCCGTCGGTGGTTCCCTGGCGTTCTTGCCGCGATATGACGACCGCACGGTCCCGTTGTCCGGTGCCTCCCCCCGCTGTGATGCGAAGGAGTCACCCCATGAACACGGAGCAGATCGTCCGCACGATCGTCGAGCACTTCGAGGAGCGCGGTCATCGCAGGATCACCGGCTCGACGCTGCTGCCACCGCCTGGCGACCCGGTGCTGTTCACCACCTCCGGCATGCATCCGCTCATCCCCTATCTGGAGGGGCGTCCCCATCCGCTGGGCAGACGGCTGGTCAACCTGCAGCGCTGTCTGCGGACCACGGACCTGGAAGAGGTGGGCGACGCCACCCATCTGACGGTCTTCGAGATGCTCGGCACCTGGTCGCTGGGCGACTACGACGGGTCGACGAGTCTCGACTGGGGGTACAGGCTGCTCACGGAAGGACTGGGGATCGATCCGGGCCTGCTGCACGCCACCGTCCACGGCGGCGACGACCGAGTCGGGCCGGACACCGCTTCCCTGCGGCTGTGGCAGGACCGCGGCGTTCCCGTGGAACTCACCGTGGAGGACAACTGGTGGTCCAACGGACCGGTCGGCCCGTGCGGCCCCGACTCGGAGATCTTCCTGTGGAGCGGTGAGACTCCGCCCGAGTCGACGCCCACCCGCGACGACCGCTGGGTGGAGGTGTGGAACCACGTGATGATGCGCCACCGCCGGCTCGAGGACGGCTCCCTGGTCCCGCTCCCCCAACGCAACGTGGACACCGGGCTCGGCGTGGAGCGGCTCGCCTCGCTGTTGCAGGGCAAGTCATCGGTGTTCGAGTGCGACGTCTTCGATCCCTGGCGCCGTCACGTGCCGACGCTGTGGCCGACGGACGAACCGTCGCTGCGCCTGCTCTACGACCACCTGCGCTCGGCCGTCGTCGTACTCGGCGACGAGGTGCGCCCGGCCAACACGGGACGGGGCTACGTGCTGCGCCGCCTGGTGCGACGCGTGCTCACCGTCCTGTGGCGGGACGACCCCTCGCGCAGTCTCGGAGACCTTCCGGACGAGCTGATCTCGCACACCCTGGACCACTTCCGGCAGGACGTGGAATCCGGCGACGTACGTCGGCTGCTGCTTCAGGAGGAGCGCCGGTTCAGCCAACTCCTGGAACGCGGCCGGAAGGTCCTTGCCCGGCCCCGGTTCCAAGGCCCGCTGGGAGATGAGGACTTCCACTACCTCCATGACACGCACGGCCTGCCACGCGATCTGGTCATGAGCCTGCGCCAGGAGTGACAAGTGGTCTGTCCGCAGGATCACGCGCACTCGGCCAATCGGTGGCATCCCTCCACGACCAATGGTGCGTTCGCGTGGGTCACGGTGTGGTCGAGGGTGTACGGGACGCGTGGCGCCGTGCCGGGGTGACGACGAGTGAGACGTTCTGCCCGCCGAAGCCGAAGGAGTTGCTGAGCACGGCCTTCTGAGGGACATCGCGTCGCTCTGCGACGACGTCGAGATCGATGTCGGGACCGACGCCGGCCGTGGTGAGGTTGCGGGTCGGTGGGATGACGCCGTGTTCCACGCTGAGGACGGCGATGAGCGCTTCGATCGCGCCGGCGGCGCCGAAGAGATGGCCGAGCGCCGCCTTGGGGGCCGTCACGGTCGCGCGGCCGAAGACCTCCCCGATCGCGTGCGCCTCGGCGAGGTCGCCAACCGGAGTTCCGGTGGCGTGGGCGTTGATGTGGCTGATCTGCTCGGAAGCCAAGCCGGCCTGTGCGAGGGCCTTCCGCATGGCCGAGACCTGACCGGAGCCATCGGGGGCGGGCGCCGTGATGTGGTGGGCGTCGGCGGCGATGCCGGCGCCCGCGAGCACCGCGTGGACCCGGGCGCGCCGGGCGCCTGCATGCTCGGCGCTTTCGAGTACCACGACAGCGGCGCCTTCGCTGAGGACGAATCCGCTGCGGTCCGCGGCGAACGGCCGTGACGCCGACGCGGGTTCGCCGGTGTGCCGCGACAGTGCCTGTGCCTGCGCGAAGCCGGCGACGGTGATCGGGGTGATCGCGGCCTCGGTTCCGCCCGCGATGACCACGTCCGCCTCGCCGGCGCGGATGAGCCTGGCCCCCAGGGCGATCGCCTCGGCACCGGAAGAGCATGCCGAGACGGGTGTGTAGGCCCCGGCCCGTGCGCCGTATTCGATACTGATCAGCGCCGCGGCCGCATTGGGCATGAGCATCGGGACCGTGCGTGGCGAGACGCGCCGAGTCCCGGCCGCCTCCAGTACGTCGTCTTGCTTCAACAGTGTCCGTACGCCACCGATGCCGGTGCCGATCGCCGACGCGATCCGGTCCGGGTCCACCTCCGGGGCGCCGGCATCGGCCCAGGCTTCGGCCGCCGCGGTGAGGGCTGCCTGCTGCGAGCGGTCGAGCCGCCTGGCTCGCACGGGCGGCAGCGACTCGGCGGGGTCGACCGCCATCGTCCCCGCGACGGTGTCGGGAAGGCCGGTGTCCTCGTGGCCGGGCAGGACGCCGCCGCGGATGCCGGACTCGCCGGCGAGCAGGGCGTCCCAGGTGGACACCACGTCTCCACCGAGTGGTGTGATCGCGCCGAGTCCGGTCACGACGACTTCAGTCCGGTGCATGCGCTTCGACCTTTCTTGTATGCCATACAAGTGTGCAGACCGCGTCTGTTGTATCACATACAATCCGGGCGTGGAGAAGAAGCGAACCGAAGTCCGGGCAACGCCGACTCCGGCGGTCGACCGTGGTCGCACGACGAGGCGCCGGCTGATCGAGGTCACTGCCCGGCTCTGCAAGGAGCGGCCCGGTGCCGAGGTGAGCGTCGCGGAGATCGCGAAGGCGGCAGGGGTCTTCCCCAACCAGGTCACCTACTACTTCGGCTCCAAGGACTCGCTGATCGTGCACGCCGCCTTTCTCGGCTTGCTGCACGACACCCGACGGGTTGAGCGCATCGGTCGCCAAGCCCCCGACGCGGCGACATTCCGGCGCAACATCGCCCGCGCCGTCCTGTCTCTGCCCTCGCTCCCGTCGGTCGCGCGAGCACTCGCGGCCGCGATCTCCAAGCCCGAACTCGCCCCTGTGGTCGACCAGCATCTCCAGTTGCTGTTCCGACAGTCCGAGCGCTTCGTGAGCCGGCTCATCGACGGTCGCGGCTGGAAGGCCCGTCGACCGCTGGACGTGGAGGCCAGGACGTTCTGGAGCACCGCGCTCGGCGCGGTGCTGCTCGTCCGCGCCGGAGCACACGGCACGGTCGCCGACCTCGACCTCGCCGGAGCACTGACCATCCACGACGCATCCGAGTCCGACTAGGGCCCACGGCGGCGACGTGCACGTGGGCGCGTCCGCTGACGGCGAGCCCAGTGAGCGCGGGCACCGTGGCGGCAAGGCCGCTCAGGACGAGGGCGGCTCCGGGTGAACCGGCGAATGCCCAGCTCAGAGGGCACAAGGGTGGGGACAACCCCCTGAGATGGAGGGGGCTCGGCCCCCCACGAGGCCTACAGCTGACAGGCTGGTGGCGGCGGGACGGCCGTAGCCAGACTCGCCTGCATGACGATTTCCTCCGACGCTCCGGTCACGACCGTCCCGGCCGCCGTGCGGCCCCGCAGACCTCGCCCCGAGGAAGGCAGTGACTTCGCCCGGCTGTCGCAGCGCATCTCCGAGGCGGATCTCCTGCGGCGGCGCCCCGGTTACTACACCGTGCGGCTCGGTCTGGTGATCGGGCTGCTGGCGGCGGGCTGGGGGGCCTTCGTCGCGCTGGGCGACACGTGGTGGCAGCTGGCGGTCGCCGCCTTCATGGCGTTGATGTCCGGTCAGGTCGCCTTGGTCGCCCATGACTTGGCGCACCGGCAGGTGTTCCGGACGCGCCGTGCGAGCGCGATCTGGGGCCGGCTCTTCGGCAACCTCGGCATCGGCATGAGTTACGGCTGGTGGATGAACAAGCACACCCGCCACCACGCCAACCCCAACCACGAGGAACTCGACCCCGATGTCGCCCCTGACATCCTGGTGTGGTCCACCGAGCAGGCCCGCAACAGCAAGGGTCCGGCCCGGTTCATCGGCGGCCACCAGGCGTTCCTGTTCTTCCCGCTGCTGACGCTGGAGGGCTTCAACCTGCATGTGGCGAGCGTGCGGGCGCTGCGCTCGCCGTCGCTGAAGTGCCGTCTGCTGGAGGGCACACTGCTCTTCCTGCACATCGCGGCCTACGTGTCCGCGCTGTTCCTCGTGCTCTCCCCCGGCAAGGCCGTGGCGTTCCTCGCCGTGCACCAGTGCCTGTTCGGTGTGTATCTCGGCTGCACCTTCGCCCCGAACCACAAGGGCATGCCCACCTTCACCGGCGACGACCGCCCCGACTTCCTGCGCCGCCAGGTGCTCACCTCCCGCAACGTGCGGGGTGGCCTGCTCACCGACGTGATGCTCGGCGGGCTCAACTACCAGATCGAGCACCACCTGTTCCCGAGCATGCCCACTCCTCATCTGCGGCGGGCCCAGGCCGTCGTACGCGCGTACTGCGCGGAGATCGGCGTGCCGTACCACGAAACCAGCCTGATCCAGTCCTACCGCGAGGCACTCGTCCACCTGCACCGAGTGGGCGAGCCCATCAGGCGTCAACACAAGGCGTCGTGACGGCAGGTGCTCCCACCTTGCGCCCTGATCGCCATGTCGCCTGCGATCCGACGGACGAGGAGGCCGTCCTCTCAGCCCGTCTCACGGCGAGCCAAGAAGCGGCGCCGCACTCGGTCACCGATCTCACCTACGACAATCGCCAGCACCGCACTCGCCGCACAGCCCGCAAGGCTCGCCGGCTGACCCAACACCTTGCCCAGGAGACAGAACGCAACGGTGACAGCCGCCCACCACGTGGCCCACATGCCGATCACCGACCACCAGCGCCGCCTCTTCACGGCATCACGATACGTCTTCAAAACCTGGCCGGTTCACCAGCTCGGCCCGACGGGCCTCTCCCGGGCGTTTTGGCGACGCCTTCGAGCTGACGCGGCGCCCGGTCCGGCCAGGTGACCGGACCGGGCGCCGGCCGTCGTGTGCGCGGGGCGCGCCACGGTCAGTGCCGGGACCGGGTCAGCAGTACAGGTTGTCGCCCGTCGACACGCCCAGGATCTGCGTGAACTGCTGGTACGTGGTCACACGGCTCTGCACCTGGGCGGGGTTCCCGCCGTCGCACTCGATGGAACCGTTGATGGAACGGATCGTCTGGCCGAAGCCCGCGCCGTTGACCATGGCGTTGTGCGCGGTCATGCTGCCGGGGCCGGACTGGGTGTTCCAGTACCAGAGGCCCGTCTTCCACGCCACGGCGGAGTCGTTCTCCACCAGCCAGGGGTTGTTGAGCAGGTCGATGCCGAGCGCGTCGCCGGAGGCCTTGTAGTTGAAGTTCCAGCTGAGCTGGATGGGGCCGCGGCCGTAGTAGGCGGACTGTCCGGCCGGGCAGCCGTACGGCTGGCTCCAGTCGCAGTAGTTCGGGTAGTTGGCGGTGTTCTGCTCGACGACGTAGACCAGTCCGCCCGTCTCGTGGCTGACGTTGGCGAGGAAGGCGGCTGCCTCCTGCTTCTTGGTCTCGTCGCTGCCGGTGTTGGCGAATCCGGGGTAGGCGTCGAGCGCGGCGACCAGACCGCTGTAGGTGTAGAAGCCGTTGCGGTTCGGGAACATCTGGTTGAACTGGGCCTCGGAGACGACGAAGTCGCCGATCTGCGTGCCGCTGTCGCAGTTGTACGGCTGCCAGTACCAGGTGCTGATGACCGGGTCGTAGCCCGGGTTGTCGTGCTCGGCGATGTACGCGTTGCCGTCCGTGTAGCGGACGATGTCACCGGTGACGTAGGCCCTGCCGGCCTCCCAGTTCGGGTAGCTCGAACAGGTGGCGGCGGACGCGCTGCTGGTCGGCACCAGCACCGGTACGGCGGCGGAGAGGGCGAGCGCGGTCACGACCGCGGAGATGCGACGCCTCGACACGGAATCAACTCCTTGACGGAGGACGGTCGTACCCGGCGCGGGCAGGACGGAGCGAGCCTTGTGCGCGTCCCGGTGGAACCGGACGGGGCGCTGGGCCGACCGTGGTGGGGGGTGTGAGGCACACTCAACCGCATTGGTCTGTACCAGTCAAGGTGCAGATCGGTCAGCGGTGAAGGAAGAGCGGGGCGACAGGCACGGCCAACCGGGCTGACACGGGGCCGCGTTGGGCGGCGCTCACCACGACCACCGGGCGCAGGGTCGTCCGACGACCCGCACACCCCCTTGCTAACCGGAACACCGTTCCGTATCGTTTAAGTCGAACGATGTTCCGTTTGCGTGAGCTCAGCGCGCCGCGGCGGGCATCACATCAGACATGGGAGGAAACCGTGAAGTACCGCACGCTGGGCCGAACCGGTATCAAGGTCAGCCCGTACTGCCTCGGTGCGATGATGTTCGGCGCCGTCGGCAACCCCGACCACGACGACTCCGTCCGCATCATCCACAAGGCGCTCGACGCGGGCGTCAACTTCGTCGACACCGCCGACGCGTACTCGCGCGGCGAGTCCGAGGAGATCGTCGGCAAGGCGCTCAAAGGCCGCCGTGACAACGTGGTCCTGGCCACGAAGGCGCACCTGCCGATGGGCGACGACCCCAACCAGCAGGGCAACTCGCGACGTTGGGTGACCCGCGCGCTGGAGGACTCACTGCGTCGGCTGCAGACCGACCACGTCGACCTGTTCCAGATCCACCGGCCCGCGCCCGACACCGACGTCGAGGAGACCCTTTCCGCCCTCACCGACCTGGTGCGCGCGGGCAAGGTCAGGGCTGTCGGCTCCTCCTCGTTCCCCGCCTCGGACATCGTCGAGGCGCAGTGGGTCGCCGAACGGCGCGGCCTGGTGCGGTTCCGTACCGAGCAGCCGCCGTACTCGATCCTCAACCGGAGCATCGAGCGCGAGGTCCTGCCCGTCTGCGAGCGGTACGGCATGGGGACCATGGTGTGGAGCCCGCTCGCGGGGGGCCTGCTCACCGGCCGCTACCGCAAGGACCAGCAGGCCGACACCCACCGGGCCGCCTTCGGCTTCCGGCACCTGCGCGACGATCGCCGGCTCGACGCCGTGGAACAGCTCCTCCCCCTGGCCGACAAGGCGGGAATTCCGCTGACGCACCTCGCCATGGCTTTCGCGATCGCCCACCCCGGCGTCACCTCCGCGATCATCGGGCCGCGCACCATGGACCACCTCGACGACCTCCTCGCCGGCGCGGAGATCAGCCTGACCGACGACATCCTCGACGAGATCGACGCCATCGTGCCGCCCGGCACCGATGTCGGGACGCTCGACATGGCCTACGACCCGCTCGCCATCCAACTCGCCCCGCTGCGCCGCCGCCCGGCCATCGAGCGCTCCGCCACCTGATCCGTCGACGGGAACCCCCGGCGAAGGTCCCAAACCCCGGCCGCAGACCTCAGAGTTGTCCGGCGGCTGCACTGGGCCTCGGCCCCCGGCACTGAAGAGCAGCATGCCCACGATCAGCAGGGTTGTCGACCTGTCGCGCCGCCGGGGCGACCCGTCAGGCGTTGGACAGCGGGTACGAGCGTCGGGCGCGGCGGGACAATGGACGAGCCTGAGATTCCGCACCGGCCGACGCACCGTCCCGGTGTCAGAGGACCTTGGCGAGGAACGTCCTGACGCGCGGAGCGTGAGGTCCCGGCCGGGCCCTGGGCTGACTAGGCTGCCGGTCATGAATTCGGCCGTGACCAGCGGGGTGACCACCGAGCCCGCCATCCTCGATGCCAGGGAGCTGGCTTCCCATCCGGAGCTCGAGCTCCGGTTTGTGGAGTCGGCTCACCGGATCCTGGCGGATCTGGTCAGTGGAGGTGCCGCGCTGGGCTGGGTCGAACCACCCTCGCGGGATGAGGTGGCGGAACTTCTCGGCCACGTCGTCTCCGCGGTGCGGACCGGGGATGCGGCCCTGCGCGCCGCCTACCTCGACCGCCAGTTGGTCGGGCTCGGGTACTGGCTCCGCTACACCCGACCGACTCATCGGCCACACGCCGATCTGGAGAAGATCGCGGTGGATGCTGCTGCCCATGGTCGTGGCGTCGGTCGGGCGCTGACCACTGCCTTGATCGCTGACGCCCGGGAGACGGGTGTCGAGGTCCTCACCCTGGACGCCCGTGGCGACAACGATAATGCCCTGCACCTCTACCGATCGCTGGGCTTCACCGAATACGGCCGTCTGACCGACTTCGTCGCTGTTGGCGAACACCGCTACGACAAGGTCTTCCACATGCTGGACTTCCGCCGGCAAGGCTGACCTCTGCCACGCACGAGAAGCCCCGGCGGCGACCCGCTGCCCGCGCTCAGACCACGCCCTGTGGCGAGGCGGCCTCCCGCACTCGCAGGGCTTGGTCGACGTCACGCTCACGCCTGGCCGGCGCATGCAACGCCTGGAGACATACTGTCCGTCGTGACGACGTATGACCGCATCGGCGCGACCTACCATCACACGCGACGACCCGACCACCGGATCGGCGTCAAAATCCACGAGGCTCTCGGCGATGTTGGCACTGTCATCAACGTCGGTGCTGGTGCCGGCTCCTACGAACCACCACAGACGGTGCTGGCGGTTGAACCCAGTGCGGTGATGATCGCCCAACGTCCGGCTGGATCTGCGCGGGCTCTGCAGGCATTCGCGGAGTCGATCCCCGTCGCCGACGACTCGGCTGATGCGGCGATGGCCCTGCTGACCGTGCACCACTGGACGAACCTGGAAGCCGGGATCGCGGAACTCCTCCGGATCGCGAGGCGGCGCGTCGTCATCTTCACCTGGGACCAGGCCGTCTTCCGCAGGTTCTGGCTGCTGGACGAGTACCTGCCGGAGGCAGCCGCGTTCGACGACACACGGGCAGTCCGGATCGACCGGCTGGTCGCGCTCCTGGGCGGCGCCCGCATCGAAAAGGTCCTGATCCCGTACGACTGCACCGACGGATTCGGCGCTGCCTTCTGGCGCCGACCTGAGGCATACCTCGATCCGGACGTGCGAGCCGGCATGTCGATGCTCGCCCAAACCGGCGACGACGTCCTCCGCCCGGGCCTGACCAGGCTGTCCGGCGACCTGTCTTCCGGCCTGTGGCACGAGCGCCATGCCGACCTGCTCGACCGCGAAACACTGGACGTCGGCTACCGGCTTCTCGTAGCGGACCTTTAAACCGTGTCCTACGTGGTGAGGCGGAGGAGTCTCTTGTAGCAGCACAGGGCGGCGGCTAGACCGAGAAAGGCCAGGTAGTTGCGGGGATTGCGCTCGTAGCGTGGGCTCAATCGGCGGTAGCCCGACAGCCACGACATGGTGCGCTCGATCACCTACCGGCGTCGCCCTAATCGTTCACTGGATTCGATGCCTTTGCGTGCGATGCGTACTCCGATGCGCTTCCCGCGAAGCCATCTGCGCAGGTCGGCGCGATCGTAGGCCTTGTCTGCATGTAGGCGCTGGGGCTTGAAGTACCGGCCGCGGTGGGGGTCGTGTCTCGTTTGGTGACCGGCGACCATGGGCTTCAGCCCTTCGCTGTCATGGGTGTTGCCGGCCGAGACGCCGACGAGGAGGGGCAGTCCGTTCGCGTCCGACAGGACGTGCATCTTGGAACCCGGCTTGCCTCGGTCCACAGGGCTCGGACCTGTGTGTTCGCCCCCTTTTTCGCCCTGACGTGGGCGGTGTCGAGGACGACGCGGGTGACGTCGATGAGGCCGGCGTCGTCGAGCCGGTGCAGCACGGCTTCGTGGAGTCGACCCCAGACGCCGGCTCTCGACCAGATCAGGAACCTGCGGTGGGCGGTCGACTTCGATATGCCGAAGCAGGGTGGCAAGGCTCGCCAGGCGCAGCCGCTGACCAGCACGTAGACGATCGCCGCGAACAGCGTCTCATAAGGCGTGTCCTGCGTCCCGCCGCCCTGCGGCCGCACCCTCGACGGAGGGATCAGCGGCTTCGCAATCTCCCACAGCCCGTCCGGAACAATCCAACTCCACGTACCCCGCCCCATGAACAGACCAACGACCGCCTCACCACGTAGGACACGGTCTTAGGAACAGGCGGCGGAAGTGGACCACAGCATCGAGGGTGCGGATCCGGTGGCAGGCCGCACAGGCGGCCCGTGCGGCCGGCATCCGCGCGGGCCGCCCACAGAATGCGGCTGCCGAACTGCACGCCGATCGGGTGTCTCCGCTCAGGCGGCCGTGGGGCGGTGCCGACGTCGCGGACGGCTTGGCGGACCGCGGCGCGCACGGTGGGTTCATCGACGCCCGTCAGGCCGCTGTGGGTGAGCGTGGCAAGGCGGCGGGGATCAGCTCCCCGAAGTCGTCGGAGCGGGCGGAGACAGCGATCAGGGCGCACTGGGACAGGCCGTAGTCGAGCGCGGACGCGGCGCCCGGGCCGGTGTCTCGCGTGCGAGACGTCACGGTGCCGGCGGTGACGGCTCCGTGGATCGCGGCCAGGGCGCGGGCGACGTCCAGGAGTCGGTACGCCTACGCGCGGGAGATGCCGAACTCCGTCTGGCAGTACGCCTCCCACGAGGCGTGGCCCAGCGGGAGCCAGACCCGGGCGGCGTGCGCGTTGCGGACTCGGGCAGCGAGCACCGCCACGGAGCGCCAAACATCGTCCATCGCCTTCGCGGCCCGGCCGTCACCTCGCGGACCTGCGCCGTGCTGAGCGGCGTCCGCGTCGGTTCGGCAACGTCGTGGTCGTGCGCGCCCATGACTCCATCGTCCTGCGCACCGGAGGGCCGATCCAGGGCGTACGGAGGGTACGAGCTCCATCCCTGTCACTACCTTTGCCGAGGCGGCAGCACTGGTCACGTCATGGAAGATGACCTCGGCGAGGCCCGGCGGAGCATCGCCGACCTACTTCCGCACGAGCGGAAGATGTTCGTCGGCCAGCCGACGCGTCTACCGAACATGCTCGGCGAGCCGCGCCAGGAGTGCGGGGCCCTGACCCCCATCACCCTGAGCGCGACTACTTCCACCTGTGGGCCGGACAGCCGGACCTTGTGCCGGAAGTACGCGGGCGTTGAACTGCCATGAGTGGGTGTCGACCTTGAAGTCCCAGGTCAGCCAGTTCAGGGGTGGGGGTGTTGGGTGAGCCATTGTTGGAGTTCGCGGTGGCGGAACTGGTAGGAGGGGCCGCTGTAGCGGAGCAGACCGGCGGTGACGGCCCAGTCGAGGAATCGGGCAAGCCGGAACGGAAGGCGGCCATGTGAGCACAGTAGGAACACCGCGTAGCGCCGCGCCGCTCTCAGCCCAAACCCGAGCCCGAACCCGAACGTGACGGCAAGCCCGTACTGGAGTATTTCCGTGAGCCTTGTCATGAGGTCATACGGGTGCATGGTGTCCCCGAGCGCGACCCGTTCCGTGTCTGCCGCGAGGCCGAACACGAGGCCGAATGCGAGGCTGGTCGTGAGGCCGTAGACGATGTCGTCGTGGATGATGGCGCGGGGGTTGGCCAGGGTGGTGGGTTGTCCGGTGAATCCTCTGACCACTACGGCTGCGAGCCAAGCCGGAAGACCAAACGCGAGCCCATTCACGGGCACGGAAGTGAACTCGTACGGGGGTCCGTACGACAGCTCGAGTGCGAGCCCGAACAGGAGTACGGCCGCGAGCCCGTATGGGAGTCCGGCCGCGAATGCTCTGGTGATGTTGTTGAGGTTCGCCAGTCGCTTGGGGTTAGACGGCGGGAAGAAGGCGGAGATGCCGGCTGTCACGGCCACGATGGCGACGACTGCGCCGAAGCCTACGTAATCCAAAAAGAAGGGGATGAGGGCGGCGGCAGCGGTGAGGGTGACGGTACTGATGGTGACGGTACTGATGGTGGTGAGGAGGGCATCGGTGATGCGGACGCGGGTGCGGCCTGCGAGGGGCCAGAGGCGGTGGAGGGTGAGTTCGGTGGTGTTTGTGACCGTGGTATTGCCGTTGAGGTGGTGAGTGAGGTGGTGGAGCCAGCGGTGGACTTGGTCGGGTGGGTAGTAGTGGGGGTTGGATGCGTTGGCGGTGGCGGCGGGGATGTAGCGGGCGAGTAGATGCTGGTCGAGGTCGTCTGCGGTGGGGTGGTGGAGGAGTTCGGCGGGGTTGCCGGTGCGGTGATAGACGGTGGCGGTCAGGCACAGCCGCCACGGGGTGGACAAGGTGGCCGCCAACGGGCCTGTGGGCCAGGCCTGCAAGTAGGCGAGGAGGGGCTGCCAGCGGGGGGCGTCGCGTGCCCGGTCACGCAGGTAGGTGATGGCTTGCTGCGTGTTGACAGGGGCGATGGTGATGCGGGCCGAGTCGATCAGTTGGAGGCCGGGGCCGAGAGCGTCGTAGTGCTGATTGCGGCAGGTCACGACCAGCGGTCCGGCATCCAGGCCTTCCTGGTAGGCGTCGAGGGCTTCCAGAACCGCCAGGGCCTGCGGCGCCTGAGGGTCGGGGGTGCCGTCGTCGCGGACGGGATCCATCTCGTCCAGTCCATCCAGGACGGGCAGCACCATGCCCTGGTCGACCAGTCCGGCGGCCAGGTCGGGGGGCCAATCGTAGGCGTCTACCAAGCGCTGAACCAACAGGGTGCGCAGGGGCTGGCTGGTGTCCCACTGGGCGAGCGGGATACGGACCGGGACCGGGTCGTCGTCGGCGCGGTCTCCGAGGAGTGTGAGCATCAGTTCCAGAGCCAGGACCGTCTTGCCCGCCCCGGCCGCCCCGGTGATGACCAGACGCCTCGGCCGGGTGGCACGGTAGTAGCCCAGCACATCGGGCAGAACGGCAGGGGCCGCATCGGTGAAGGTACGCCCAGCCAGCGGGGCGGTGGCAACGCGGCCTTGCGCGGGGTGCAGCACGTAGGCGAGGTTGATGCGCCGGGTGTCGGCACCGAGTAACTGCCGCCGCGCCATGCTCTCGCCCGTCTCGACCTGCCGGGCGAGCGTCGTGGCCCAGCCCCGTGCGAGTTCGGCGTCGTTGCCCTCAAACGGCCTGCGCGACGCCGCGACAGCGATCACCAGACCGGTAACACCGATGGGAACACCGAGAAGAGTCGCGATATCGGCGGACTTCAGCCCACCGCTGTCGTGGACGATGTGCCATCCGGCGAAGGCCACGCTCGCCGTGATCAACACCGCACACACGACGCGAACGATCTGCCACTTACGCCGAAAACGACGTTCCTCTAACCCAGCCACCCCCCGATCATGCCGCACCCCCCAAGCCCACCAGTGCCTCTTCGGCCTACTCATAACCCCACCGTGCCGAACCCTCAGCCAGAAGCAAGGACAGCACATTCCACCGGCGCTGCGGCGAGATCATTTCAGACCGTAGTCGGGCGCGACCATGGCCGGGTCCGTGACTCGCGTGCCGCGTATGGGTACCAGCGGCGACCGCATCGTGGATCGTGGACAGAGCGCGGGCGACGTCCGGCCGCCGATATGCCTGCGCGCACGCCGAACACTCCGTGTCGTGGTCGTGCTCGCCTATGTCTCCACCATCCTCCGCGTCGCCAGGTCGGACCAGGGCGCACGGAAGCACAGCACGCGAGCTCCACCTCGCAGCCTAATCCCCTTGTAGCAAGCAGGTTCGCAAAGCTCCGGCCCGTCGGATCTGTTCGGGTGCTGAGGCCTTGACATCTTGTTTCAGCCTGGCGGGCCATGCCTTCCTGCAGAGCAGTGGGAGGCCCTGGTGCTTGCGGTGGAGGCCGCGTGGACGCCGATAGGACTCCTACTCACAGCCCGGTTCCTTTGAGACCTCTTGTGAGATCGCGCGCGCTCGGCGCCTGTCGGGCCGTCACCGCGCTGCTGCTGTTGGCGCCTGCGGTGTCTCACAGCCCGCCCTTCGGTGCGACACCGTCCTGGCTGACCTGTAGAACAAGTCGCTTCCCGGACTGCGGCAGGAGGTCGCCGACCTGTCGCGAACCATCGATGCGCTACGTACTGCCGTCAACGATCTGTTCACCCGCCTGCCCGACGCCGCCGCCACCTCGCCGACCTCGGTCGCCGACGTCGACGGTCCCTCCCCTCGCCAAACACCACCAAGGTCGGCTGAGCAGCCTGGCGTTACCAGCACTGGCCTTCCGCAGCACCTGGAAACCGACGTTTCCGCATGCGAGAACGGTGAGAACAACAGCACGGCAGTCGCACCACCATCTGACCTGCCTGAGGCCGAGGCCGACGCTCAGCGTCAAGCCGCGGCTGAAGCCATCGCCGGCACAGAACCGGGAGCAGAGTCTGAGGCCGGATCTTCGGCGTCGGCCTCAGAGGGCGACAAGTTGAAGGTGGGCGACGAGCCTGTCAAACACGACTACGTGCTCAACCTTGCCGCGACCGCCGGCACAGTGAACTTGGTATGCCACCGAGACCTGTGGGACTTCATCCAGGAACAGGCGGCCGACATCCCGCACTTCCGTCCCCCGGCGGCACCCGCCGAGGAAGGACACGACCGTGTGCGCATCACCCTGTCCGGCCGCTCCATCATCGGTGTGTTGATCGCGATGCGGGCAACCCGTTTCCAGAACGCGCGGCGCGGAAAGGACGACGGCACATGGGCCCTGGCACATGCGGTGTACGAGCGGCTGGCGCACGACCTCACCACCACCGACCGCAGCGGCGTCGTGCCCCTGACCGTCATTCTTGACGACGGCATCAACGAAGCCTCCCACTCCAACTGACCAAACACCGTCAGCTGAGGTGGGACCAGCCTTCGGCACCGCGGGACGACACGCCGGTCGTCACGGGTGGATACGCGCTGCCGCCCGGGCGGGGCCGGTGGATACGGACCCGGCCCGGCTACGATGCCACACGCCCTGACCCCGGCAGCTGCGATACCGGGGTCGGGGCGTTGTCGCCGGGTGGCTATCCGAGCCAGGTGATGGTCAGGATGGAGAGGCGGCGCGGGGGCCTGTTCACTCAGTAGGTGAGGGACAGCTGGCCGACGGACCCGTAGCGCAGGTCCTCGCCCTCGGGGTCGTCGGCGTTCCACTGCCGGAAACCCCATGGGGCCGGCCGAGGCAGAGGAGAGGGTCAGGATCGCTGGGGGCGCGACTGGTTCTGCGAGAAGGACGACCTGGCCCAGGTCATGGTCGAGGACGTCTTCGCCTGGACCGGCGTCCAATGCAGGATGGGTTCACCACACCCGCGATACCTCCACGTGGGCGCGTCGAGGCCCCGTACCCCGGCTGCCGGGCGGTCGGCGCGATCGGCGACAGCGCGGTCGTGGACCTGCTCGGGCTCGGCGGGCAGAGCCTGGCCGCCGCGCCGGCCGTCCAGGCCGCGCTCCACGGATACCTGCCACCGGACGCCACCGAACGAGGCGCGGTGTTGGCCGGGCGGACCCTCTCCGACGCGGACGGGACCCCCGCCGGACTCACCGCCCGCGCGGTCGTCAGGACCGGGAACGGGCCGCTCGTGCTGCTCGGCATGATCGAACGGACCGGCCGGGCCGGACGCATCGGCGGCGGTGTCTACGACCCGCCGGTGCCCCTGTTCGAAACCGCCGCCTCCGCACTGTCGGCGACCGGCTCCGAACGGGCTGGACCTCGCTGACCGCCACGGGCCGCCACCACTCCCCAACGGCCGATGTCCGGTGCTGGTGCTCCTTGTCTGCCCCCTTCCGGTCCGCGCCGCCGGTAAACCCCCTGCTGGCACGCCGGCGACGGGTGTGCGAAGCTGCCTTTCGCAAGAGGGGGGTATGGCAGTGGGGCGGGCAGGTACGGCGGGCGGGCGACGGCGGCACGGCACGATCGGGGCCGCGCGGGCCGCGTTGACGGTACTGGTCGTGGGCGGATCCGCCCTGGCAGCACTGCTGCTGCACCCCGGCACCGGCCTGTTCGCCAAGGGCCGCGGGCCGCTCGGCGGCAACCCCGCCCTCGTGGTCGGCCTCGCCGTGCTCTCGCTCCTCGGCGGCCTCGCACTGCGCGACAAGTACCTGGAGCAGCTCGGCACCGGCCGGGAACTCAACCCGGTGGAGCAGCGGTTGGTGGACGGCGTGAGCCGCGTCCTCCTGGCCGCACCGCTGGTCCTCCCGCTGCTCATCCTGGTCCTGCACCGGTTCGGTTCGTCCGGCTCCCACCACGGGGACATGGACGGGCCGTCGCGGCTTTCCCCCACGTGGCAGGACCCGTTGGGCACCCCGTCACCCGCACCGCGTGCCGAGCACAGCGACCACAGCATGCACTTCGGGCTGACGCGCATCCTGCTCGGTCTCGGCATCGCCCTGCTCGCCGTGGTCGTCGTCCTTGCCGCACTGCACCTGTGGCGGTATCTGACCCGGCCGCCGGAGCCCGAGACCCCGGCGACGTACGCGACACTCGACGACGAGCGGGAACGCCTGGCCCAGGCCGTGGACTCCGGGCGCCGCGCCCTGCAGGACGGGACCGATGCCCGCGCGGCCGTCATCGCCTGCTACGTCGCCATGGAGGAGTCGCTCGCCGACTCCGGTATGACCCGGCGCGCCTCGGACAGCCCGCAGGACCTGCTGGAGCGGGCCGTCGCGGGCGGCCTGCCCGCGACGGCGGCCGCCGCCGAGCTCACCGCCCTCTTCCGCGAGGCCCGTTACTCCACGCATCCGATGGACGGCGGCCACCGTGACCGGGCCGCGGCCGCGCTCGCCGAGATCGCTCACGGCCTGCGCTCGCGGGCACGTGCGACCGAAGCCGTGGCGGGTGCCGAATGAAGGTGCCCGCACGGATCCGGACCGTCGTCAACTCCGCACTGGGGACGCCTGGTTCGATACGCCACTCGCTGACCGTACTGGGCGCCGTCGCCCTCGCGTCCGGAGCGCTGCTCGCCCTGGCCGACGGTGCCGCGGCCGCCGCCACCGGCCTCGCCCTCATCACCGCCGTCGTGCTGGCCCTGGGGCGCTATGCCGCGGGCGCTGCCGCTCAGGACAGCGGCTACCGCAGGCCGGTGCGCCTGCTGAACAGCCGGGCCCCGGCGCTCGGCGAATGGCACCGCATCGTGGCCAAGGCCCTCGCGGACGACGGCGAAGTGCACCTTCACACCGTCATGCGGCCGCAGTTGCAGCGGCTGTTCGCCGCCCGGCTGGCCGAACGGCACGGCCTGGCGATGTACCGCAACCCGCAGCGGGCCCGGGCGCTGGTCGGCGCTGAGCTGTGGCCGTGGATCGATCCCGAGGCGACCGCTCCGCAGCCCACGCTCTCCGAGCCGGTCCTGCGCTCCCTGCTCGACCGCCTGGAAGCCCTGTGACCTGTGGCGCCGTGGCCGACCCCGCAGCCCGCACACATCCCGACCCCACCCCGTGAGGATCCGCCCGTGACCAGCCCGCAGCCCACCCCGGACCACGACGCCCTGACACCGCGACAGGCGGGTGAACGGGCCGCGGCCGTGCTCGACGAGATCCGCACGGCGGTGGTCGGCAAGCCGGAACCACTGGAGCTGGTCATGCTCGGCATCCTGGCCGGCGGCCACGTCCTCATCGAGGACCTGCCGGGACTCGGGAAGACGCTGCTGGCCCGCTCCTTCGCCACCACCCTCGGCCTGGACTTCCGCCGCATCCAGTTCACCCCCGACCTGCTGCCCTCCGACGTCACCGGCGCTCCGTTCTACGACCAGCGGACCGCCGACATGGTCTTCCGGCCCGGACCGGTCTTCACCCACCTGCTGCTCGCCGACGAGATCAACCGCACCCCGCCCAAGACGCAGGCCGCTCTGCTGGAGGCGATGGCCGAGTCCCAGGTGTCCATCGACGGAAGCACCCGGCCGCTGCCCCAGCCCTTCGTGGTGGTCGCCACCGCCAACCCCATCGAGTACGAGGGCACGTACACCCTGCCGGAGGCCCAGCTCGACCGGTTCCTGCTGCGGGTGCGGATGGGCTACCTGACGGCGTCCCAGGAGGTCGGCATGTTGCGCGCGCGGGTCGATCGGGCGGCGCCCGAGGCGGCGCTGCGCACGCTCAGCGGGCCGGGCGAGGTGCTGGCCATGCGGGCGGCCGTCGAACGCGTCGAGGTGGACGACGACCTGCTGGATTACGTCGTCGCGCTGGTCGGCGCCACCCGGGCCCACCCGCACATCCAGGTCGGTGCCTCTCCGCGCGGCGGTCTGGCCCTGGTGCAGCTCGCTCGTGCCCGTGCCGTCCTGGACCTGCGAGACTACGTGACCCCGGAGGACGTCAAGTCCGTGGTGGTGCCGGGCCTCGCGCACCGCGTCAGCCTCAAGCCGGAGTTGTGGGTCCGGCAGATCGACGGCGACGACGTGATCCGCGAGATCACGCAGTCCGTGCCCGCCCCGCAGACCCTGCCGCGCACGCCGGTCGTGTCATGACGGAGCAAGTGCCGGCTCGCAGGGCGGCGGCCGCCGTCCAGCGGGCCCTGGACGGCCGCCAGGACGTGACCGCCGAACCCCCGCCGCCGCCCCCGCCAGGCTGGCGCCCCGGTGAACGGGCGCTGCGGCTGGGCACGTTGGCCGTTGTCGCGCTGGCCGCCGCGCTGCTCACCGGGCGCCCCTGGGTGCTTGCCCTGGCCACCGCGCCGCTGGTGCTGCTCGCCCTCGCGCTGCCGGGCGGGCCGCGCCCGGCAGCGGTGACGGCCGAGGTCGAGGTGGAACCGCGGCGATGCTTCGAGGGCGAGCAGGTGACGGTGCGGATCGCGGTGGCCTACGACGGTGAGCCCTGCCGCCTGGACCCCGGCATCACCCTGGGTCACGGGGTTCGGCTCGACCACCTCGCGGTCAGCCCGCACCGCGTCGATCTCGTCCTGACCCCGCAGCGCTGGGGCCGCTGGACGCTCGGCACGGTCGACGTCGACGTCTACGACCGCGGCGGGCTGGCCCGGCGCACCGTGCGGGCCGAACTCGACGAGATCGCCGTCTTCCCGGTGCCCGAACACGCCGGCCTCACGCCCATCCCGGTCCGGCTGCCGCAGCGGCTCGGCGAGCACACCGCCGTGCAGCGCGGCGAGGGCGTCGAGGTCACCGGCGTGCACCCGTATGTGCGCGGCGAACGGCAGCGGCGGATCCACTGGCCGGCGACCACCCGCCGCGGCACCCTGCAGGTCCATCAGTTCGCCGCGGAGCGCACCGCCGACACCGTGGTGCTGCTGGACGTGCTCGCCGACGTGGTTGATCCGGTCACCGGCGCGTCCTCGCTCGACGAGACCTTCCGGGCCGCTGCCGGACTGGTCCGCGCCTATCTGCGCACCCACGACCGGGTCGGCGTCGTGTCGGTCGGCGGCGTGACCCGCTGGCTGCAACCGGGCAGCGGCCAGGGGTACTTCTACCGCATCGTCGAGAGTGTGCTGGAGGTCCGCAAGGACCGCGCGTACCGCACGGAGGGCCTCAGTCCGCTCCCACCGCCCGCGTTGCCCGAAGGAGCGCTGGTGTATGTCATCACGCCGTTGACCGACCAGCGGATTTTCGACATCCTGCACCAGGTGCGCGGACGGGCCAACCCGATGGTCGTGGTCGAGATCCCCACCGGCGACCCGGTCGTGGAACCCGGCGACACCGAGGGCGAACTCGCGCTGCGGCTGTGGCGGGCCGACCGCGACGCCATGCGCTTCGCGCTCGTGGAGCGCGGCATCGCGGTCGTCGCCCACCGGCCCGGCGAGACCCTCGACCTAGCCCTCGCGCCGCTGCTGCGCACCCGCATCCACGGGGGGACCCGATGACCAACGCCTCCGCCCGGTTCGCCCGGCCGGGCCCGCGCCGCGACGGCAGCCGAACCGCCCTGCTCGTCGCGCGTCTCACCTCCCGCATCACCGACCGCGTGCTCGGAACGGCCCTCGCCGTCGCCGCCTGCAACCCCCCGGCGGCCCTGCACGCACCCCTGCCGGTCAGGGTGCTGGTGCTCGGGGCGGCGGCGGCCGCGTGGTGGGCCGCTCCGATGGCCGACACGCGCCCCGTCCTGACCTCCATGCGCTGGCGGACCGTCGCGGCCCGCCGCAGGACGACCCTGCTGCCGGCCGCGGCGATCGCCGTCGCCGCGGCCACCGGCCCCCCGTTGTGGCTGGTGGTCTGCATCGCAGCCCTGCTGCTCGCCTACCTGCTCGTCACCGACGCGTGGACAGCCGGGGTCACCGCCCCGCCCGGCCGGCCGCGGGCGACCCCCGCGCCGGCGGCAGCCGCCGCGACCGCAGTGGTCCTGCTCGCCGCCCAGGCGCCGGTCGCGGGCACCTCATGGGCACGACTGCCCGCCGCACTGGCCATCGCCGCCACCGCGGCGTGCCTGGTACTGGCGCTGCGCATCCGCCGCCGCCCGTCCGGCTGACCACCGAGCCGACCGACTGCCGCACCGAGCCGACCTGGAGCGACTTCGAGCGACTCGGCTCCTGGGCCGTGGCCGTAGCCGATCGGCGGAGCCGCCGGTGAGCCACCGGCAGGCCCTATGCCCGCCTCCTCACCGCGGTGAGGACGAGCCAGCCCGCTGCCGCGCCGACCGCGTACCAGAGCAGGTCGGGCGGGTTGAAGGTGGACCCGAGCACGAGGCGGGCGACGGCACTGCGCCGGGAGAGCTCCGCCGGCACCTCGCTGAGCTGCAGGAACTCGATCCCCCAACTGACGGCCAACGCGCTTGCGGCGGCCGTCAGGGGCCTCACCCGGGGTGCCACCAGAACGACGAGGGTCAGAAGCAGGACGGTGTACAGCGCGTCTCCACCGTACTTGCCCACGCTCCCCTCCGACACGGCCCTCAGCCCCAGCGCCGCGGCGACGGTCAGCACCGCGGCCGCGGCCGCCGCCAGCCGGATCCGCACCGGGGCGGCGGCGCCCGCGGCGCGGTCCTGGGTTTCGAGCAGGAAGGGCATGGGGTCATCTTGCCGGATGTCCCGTGCGCGACGCTCGTGACCGGTGGGTGCAGGCACCCCGCTGGTGTCGACCGCCGACCGGACCATCGGTCAGCCCATGCTCTTGGCGCCGTCCAGGGACTCGCGGATGATGTCGGCGTGGCCGGCGTGCTGGGCGGTCTCCGCGATGATGTGCATCAGCACCCGCCGGGCCGACCACTGCGCGCCGGGCTCAAACCACGGGGCTTTCGGCAGCGGCCGCGTGGCCGCCAGGTCGGGCAGCGTGGCGACCAGGTCGTCGGTGCGGCGGGCCGCCTCGGCGTAGTCGGCCAGTACGCCGGTCAGCGTCTCACCGGGCAGCAGCCGGAACTCGTCCGCCCGCCGGGCCCAGTCGGCCTCGGTCATGGCCGTGAAGTCCCCCATCGCCGAGGGGCCGTTCAGGATGAAGTCCACCCAGTTCCGCTCGACCGCGGCGACGTGCTTGATCAGGCCGCCCAGGCAGAGCTCGCCGGCCGTGGTCCGCAGCCCGGCCTGCTCGTCGGTGAGGTCACGGGTGGTGAAGCGCAGGAAGTGCCGGTGCTTGGCCAGCATCTCCAGCAGATCGGCGCGCTCACCGGTGACGGCCGGGGCCCCGGCCGGGTCATGGGTGGTCTGCTCGTTGAC
Organism: Streptomyces cyslabdanicus; assembly: GCF_052663305.1. Classification (NCBI taxonomy): domain Bacteria; kingdom Bacillati; phylum Actinomycetota; class Actinomycetes; order Kitasatosporales; family Streptomycetaceae; genus Streptomyces; species Streptomyces cyslabdanicus. The sequence continues at coordinate 40,359 of NZ_JBQRUW010000042.1, read as the reverse complement.
GGTCATGGTCTCCGCCTTCCGGTGTTTCTGTTCCGTCGGACAAGGACCACGCTATGAGCCATTGCGGTCAGATTCTGTCCTAAAGCCGGGGAGGACCAGAAGCGGTTCCCAGCGATGACCGACTCTCGGCATCCGCACCGCCGCAGGCCGCCCGCCGCTACCGCTCCAGTTGCGCCCGCAGCCACTCCTCCACCTCGCCGACGTGCGCGGCCGCGGCTGCCCGCGCGGCCTCCGGATCCCGGGCGGTCAGCGCCCGATGGATCGCAGCGTGTTCGCGGCGGGTTCGGGAGAAGGCCCCCTCCTCCTGGTAGCCGCGCCAGACGCGGGCGCGGAAGGTGCGCGAGGACAGGCCGTCCAGCATCGCGGCCATCGTCTCGTTTTCCGCGGCCACGGCGATCTCCCGGTGGAAGGCGAGGTCGTGGGCGAGGATCTCCTCCGGATCGTCCGTGGTGTTCATCGCCGTCAGGTGTTTCTCCACCTCGGCGAGCTGGTCCGGGGTGATCCGGGCCGCCGCCAGCGCGGTCGCCGTCGACTCCAGGACGCGGCGCACCTCGAGCAGCTCCACCAGGCGCGGGCCGCGGGAGAGGTCGGCGACCACGCCGAACGTCTCCAGCAGGTCACCGGCCTCCAGCCGGGTGACGTAGATGCCCGAGCCGTGCCGGGCCTCCAGCACACCGAGCACGGTCAGGGCGCGGATCGCCTCACGCATCGAACTGCGGGAGATGCCCAACTGGGCCGCGAGGTCCCGCTCGGTGGGCAGGCGCTGCCCGGGTTCCAGCAGTCCGTCGGCGATCAGCGCCTTGATCCGCTCAATGGCGCGCTGCGTCACCGTGCCCTTCTGCGGAGCGGCCGCGGCGGTCTCCCGTTCCGTCTCCTCCGCAGCGGTTTCGTCCACGCCACTCCTCCTGTCACCGTGCGCCGCAGTTTAGCCAACGATGTGGTCCGACCACTATCGCTTGAACGTGGTAAATCATGCGCAGAAGGGTGTTGCAGGCGCCAAGTGGTCTGATAAATATGCCGCCAACTGCTCGATCTCGCTCGATGAGGAGCCGACAGATGGCCGACATCACTGCGCGGAACGAACGGCACAGCAGGCAGCGGCACAGCAGGCGATTCTCCTCGTGGGCGGTGCGCGCGACGGCCGCGGCCGCCTGCGGCACCTTGGCGCTCACTGCATGCGGCAGCACCAAGGACAGCGGCGCGGCGGGCGCCAAAGGGGACGGCACGGGCAAGGTCGGGGTGATCCTGCCCTTGCTGACCTCTCCGTTCTGGCAGTCGTACAACGACTACGTGCCGAAGATGGCCACGTCCCAGGGCGTCGACGCACTGAAGACGGTCAACTCCAACAGCGACCCCTCGCAGCAGATCACCGACATCAACAACGAGCTCAACCAGGGTGTGAAGGGCCTCGTGGTCGCCCCGCTGGACAGCGCCGCCATCCAGGCCGGACTCGACCAGGCCGAGCGCAAGGGCGTCCCCGTGGTCGCCGTCGACGTGGCACCCGACAAGGGCAAGGTCGCCATGGTCGTGCGGGCGGACAACGTCGCCTACGGCGAGAAGGCCTGCCAGTACCTGGGCGCGCACATCAGCTCGGGCAAGGTCGTGCAGATCATGGGCGACCTGGCCTCGGTCAACGGCCGTGAACGCTCGGAGGCGTTCCGCTCCTGCGTACGGAAGAACTTCCCCCAGCTGAAGGTGCTGGAGATCCCGGCCAAGTGGGAGTCCGACACCGCCGCCTCCAAGCTCGACACGCTCCTGAACGCCAACCCCGACATCAAGGGCATCTACCTGCAGGCGGGCGGTGTCTACCTCGCGCCCACCCTGCAGACCCTGAAGTCCAAGAAGATGCTGAAGAAGGCGGGCACGGCCGGGCACATCGTCGTCGTCTCCAACGACGGCATTCCGCAGGAGTACGAGGCCATCCGCAACGGTGAGATCGACGCCACCGTCTCGCAGCCCGCCGACTCCTACGCCAAGTACGGCATGTACTACATCAAGGCGGCGATGCAGGGCAGGACGTTCAAGCCGGGCCCCACCGACCACGGCTCCACGATCGTCAAGCTGCCCGGCGGCATCCTGGAGGACCAGTTGCCCGCGCCGCTGGTCACCAAGGACAACGTCGACGACCCCGCACTCTGGGGCAACACGGTCCGATGAGCAGCCCCGACCCCACCCCGCTGGTTCAGGCGCGGGGCATCGTCAAGCGCTACGGACCCACCGTCGCCCTCGCCGACGGGCGGCTCACCGTCCTGCCCGGCGAGTCCCACGCCCTCGTCGGCCGCAACGGCGCCGGCAAGTCCACCCTCGTCGCCGTGCTCACCGGCCTCCAGGCGCCCGACGAGGGCGAGGTCCGCTTCGACGGCGGGCCGGCGCCCGCGCTCGCGGACCGGGACGCCTGGCGCCGCAAGGTCGCCTGCGTGTACCAGAAGCCGACGGTCATTCCCGAACTGACGGTCGCGGAGAACCTGTTCATCAACCGCCAGCCCACCGGCCGAGGACGCCTCATCAGCTGGCGCCGGCTGAGGAAACAGGCCGCCGACCTCCTCGACACCTGGGACGTGCACGTCGACCCGGAGGCCCGTACCCGCGAACTCCGGGTCGAGGACCGGCAGATGGTCGAGATCGCGCGGGCGCTGAGCTTCGGCGCGCGGTTCATCGTCCTCGACGAGCCCACCGCCCAGCTCGACAACCGCGAGATCGAGCGGCTGTTCACGCGGATGCGCGCCCTTCAGGCCTCAGGCGTCACCTTCCTGTTCATCTCGCACCACCTCCAGGAGGTGTACGAGGTCTGCCAGACCGTCACCGTGCTGCGCGACGCCCGCTGGATCACGACCGCGCCGGTCGCCGACCTGTCGCGCGCGGCCCTGGTCGAGGCGATGGCGGGAGAATCGGTCGCGGAGCACGAGCGCCGGCACGCACGCGAGGCGAACGCCGTCGGCACCCCCGTGGTGCTTGACGCGCGCGGACTCACCTCCGAGGCGTACACGCACGTCGACCTCACCGTCCGAGGTGGCGAGGTCGTCGGACTCGCCGGCTCCAGCGGCAGCGGCAAGATCGAGCTGGCCGAGACCTTCGCCGGACTGCACACCCCGACCGGCGGGACCGCCGAACTCGACGGCAGGAAGCTCCCGTTCGGCGACGTGCGGGCCGCGCTCGGGGCGGGCGTCGGCTGTGTGCCCCGCGACCGGCACGAACAGGGTCTGGTCTCCGGCATGACGGTCGGCGACAACGCCACCATGAGCGTGGTGGACCGGCTCGGCCGCTTCGGCTTCGTCTCCACCGATACCGGACGCCGTGTCGCCGGCGAGCTGATCGAGCGCCTCGGCATCCGCACCGAGGGCCCCGAACAGCCCGTGGCGGACCTGTCCGGCGGCAACGCGCAGAAGGTCGTCATGGCCCGCGCCCTCGCCTCCGACCCCCACCTGCTCGTGCTCATCAACCCCACCGCGGGCGTCGACGTGAAGTCCAAGGAGTCACTGCTGGCGCGGATGGACAACGCCCGCGAGGACGGCACCGCCGTCCTCGTCGTCTCCGACGAACTCGACGACCTGCGCCGCTGCGACCGCGTCCTCGTCCTCTTCCACGGCCACGTCGTCGCCGAGCACCCGGCGGGCTGGCGCGACCACGAGCTGATCGCCTCCATCAAAGGAGTGGACCATGGCTGACACCGAGGCGGCTCCGCCGCTCGCGCCACCGCGTGCCGGCGCAGGATCGGCCAGGACGGTCCTGCTGCGCCGGGCCCGCGAACTCGCCCTGCTGCCCCCGCTGTTGCTGCTGATGGTGCTCGGCACGGTGGTCAACGACTCGTTCCTCACCGAGCGCAACCTGATCTCGATCCTCGGCGCCTCCGCAGCCCTCGCCATGGTCGTGCTCGCCGAGTCGCTGGTGCTGATCACCGGCAAGTTCGACCTGTCCCTGGAGTCGGTCGTCGGCATCGCGCCGGCCGTGGGCGCCCTCCTCGTGCTCCCCTCGGACCAGTCAGGGTGGGGCGTGAAGTTCCCGGCGCCGCTCGCCCTGCTCGCGATCCTGGTGGTGGGCGCGGTCGTCGGCCTCTTCAACGGCGTCCTCGTCGTCAGGTTCAAGCTCAACGCCTTCATCGTGACCCTGGCGATGCTGATCGTGCTGCGGGGTCTGCTGGTCGGTGCCACCAAAGGCAAGACGTTGTTCGGCATGCCCGACAGCTTCTCCTCCCTGGCCACGACCACCTTCCTGGCCGTCCCGCTGTCCGTGTGGCTGGCCGCCGTCGCCTTCGCGGTCGCCGGGCTGGTACTGAAGTACCACCGCGTCGGACGGGCCCTGTACGCCATCGGCGGCAACGCGGAGGCGGCCCGCGCGGCCGGCATCCGCGTCGAGCGGGTCATGCTCGGCGTGTTCGTCGTCGCCGGCGTCCTGGCCTCGGCCGGTGGGATCATGCAGACCGGCCACGTCGGCGCGATCAGCGCCAACCAGGGCCAGAACATGATCTTCACCGTGTTCGCGGCGGCGGTGATCGGCGGCATCAGCCTGGACGGCGGCAAGGGCACCATGTTCGGAGCCCTGACCGGGGTACTCCTGCTCGGCGTCGTGCAGAACCTGCTCACCCTCGCCCAGGTGCCGTCGTTCTGGATCCAGGCCATCTACGGCGGAATCATCCTGGTCGCGCTCGTGATCGCCCGCGTGACGACGGGCCGGGCCCAGGACTGACCGCGCCCAGTCCCCCGTCACCGACCGAAAGGCCATCCGTGTCTGCGACGCCCGCCCGCATCATCGCGGTCGACACCCACGACATCCGCTTCCCCACCTCGCGCGAGCTCGACGGCTCCGACGCCATGAACCCCGACCCCGACTACTCGGCTGCCTATGTCGTGCTGCGCACGGACGAGGACGGCGGAGCGGAGGGACACGGCTTCACCTTCACCATCGGACGGGGCAACGACGTCCAGGTCGCCGCGATCCACGCACTGCGCCACCACGTGGTCGGACGCCTGGTCGACGACGTGTGCGGCGACCCCGGCTCGCTCTTCCGTGACCTGATCGGCGACAGTCAACTGCGCTGGCTGGGACCGGAGAAGGGCGTGATGCACATGGCGATCGGCGCGGTCGTCAACGCCGTGTGGGACCTCGCCGCCAAGCGCGCGCGGCAGCCCCTGTGGCGGCTGCTCGCCGAGGCCGACCCCGAGTGGCTGGTGAGCCAGATCGACTTCCGCTACATCACCGACGCGCTCACCCCCGAGGAGGCGCTCCGGATCCTGCGCCGCGGCCGGGAGGGCGCGCAGGAGCGCACCACGCGCCTGCTCCAGCGCGGCTACCCCGCCTACACGACCTCGGCGGGCTGGCTCGGGTACGACGACGACAAGCTCAGCCGACTCGCCGCCCAGGCCGTCGCCGACGGATTCACCCAGATCAAGCTGAAGGTCGGTGCGGACCTCGACGACGACGTGCGCCGCTGCCGGGTGGCCCGCACGGCCGTCGGGCCGGACGTCCGCATCGCCATCGACGCCAACCAGCGCTGGGGCGTGGCCGAGGCGATCCGCTGGACCCGGGCGCTCGCCGCGTTCGACCCGTACTGGATCGAGGAGCCCACCAGCCCCGACGACATCCTCGCCCACGCGGCGGTCCGGGAGGCGGTGGCCCCTGTGAAGGTCGCCACCGGAGAGCACGTGCACAACCGCGTCGTCTTCAAGCAGATGCTCCAGGCAGGCGCCCTAGACGTGCTCCAGATCGACGCGGCCCGTGTCGCCGGCGTCAACGAGAACCTCGCTATCCTGCTGCTGGCCGCCCGGTACGGAGTCCCCGTCTGCCCGCACGCGGGCGGGGTCGGCCTGTGCGAACTGGTCCAGCATCTGTCGATGTTCGACTACGTCGCGGTCTCCGGCACCACGGAGGACCGGGTCATCGAGTACGTCGACCACCTCCACGAGCACTTCGTGGACCCGGTGGTGGTCCGCGGCGGTCACTACGCGGCCCCCACCGCCCCGGGCTTCTCGGCCGCCATGCGACCGGAGTCCATCGCGCGGTACACCTTCCCCGGCGGCACCTTCTGGGCCGCCGACCCCGACCTGCAGAAGGGAGATGCGGCATGAGCGACTTCCAGGGGCTCAGGGCGCTGGTGACGGGAGGCGCCTCCGGCATCGGCAGGGCGAGTGCCGAACTCCTCGCCGAGCGGGGCGCGCAGGTCGCCGTCCTGGATCTGGACCCGTCGTCCGTGGTGCGACCGCTGCTCGCCTTCCGGGCCGACGTCACCGACGACACCTCGGTGCGCGGGGCCGTCGAGCAGGCCGCCGAAGCCCTCGGGGGACTCGACGTCCTGGTGAACAACGCCGGCATCGGCGCCCAGGGCACCGTCGAGGACAACGACGACGAGGAGTGGCGCCGCGTCTTCGACGTCAACGTCCTCGGCATGGTCCGCACCGCCCGCGCCGCCCTGCCGCATCTGCGCGCCTCCTCGCACGCGGCGATCGTCAACACCTGCTCCATCGCGGCCACCGCGGGACTGCCGCAGCGCGCCCTGTACAGCGCCACCAAGGGCGCCGTGTATTCGCTGACCCTGGCCATGGCCGCCGACCATGTGCGCGAGGGCGTACGCGTCAACTGCGTCAATCCCGGTACGGTGGACACACCGTGGGTCGGCCGTCTGCTGGACGCCGCTCCCGACCCGGCCGCCGAGCGCGCCGCGCTTCAGGCCCGCCAGCCCACCGGCCGGCTCGTCACCGCCGCCGAAGTCGCGGGCGCCATCGCCTATTTGGCGGGTCCGCTGTCCGGCGCCACCACCGGTACCGCACTCGCCGTCGACGGCGGCATGCAGGGCCTGCGGCTGCGCCCGGCGGACCGATGACCGCCCCGGGGCGCAGCGGCGGCGAGGCCGGCCCGCCGGGCTTCGGCTCCGCCGGGGTCACCGAGCGGCTCGACGACGTGCAGGCCGGCTCCCGCGGGGGCGCCGACGCGGGGCTGTCCGTCGTAGGGGAGCTGCCGTGACCGTGGACGCCCACCATCACGTCTGGGACCTGTCGGTCCGTGACCAGGAATGGATCGCGGGACCCCGACTCCGGCCGATCAGAAGGAACTTCACCCTGGACGACCTGGAACCCCGGGCCGAGGCGGCCGGAGTGGCCCGCACGGTGCTCGTCCAGACGGTCACCGTGCCGGAGGAGACCCCCGAACTGCTGGCTCTGGCCGCCGGGCACGATCTGATCGCGGGTGTCGTCGGCTGGACCGACCTCACCCGCCCCGATGTCGCCGACGAACTCGCCCGCCTGCGTGCACTCCCCGGCGGCCGCCTCCTGAAGGGCATCCGTCACCAGGTGCAGGGCGAGCCCGACCCGGAATGGCTGCTGCGGGCCGACGTACGGCGCGGCCTGGCCGCCGTGGCCGACGCGGGCCTCGCCTACGACCTGGTCGTCCTGCCGCATCAGCTGCCGGCCTGCGCGGAGGCGGCCGCGATCCTCCCGGAACTCACCTTCGTCCTCGACCACCTGGGCAAGCCGCCCATCGTCTCCGGAGAGCTGGAGCCGTGGGCGAGCGCCGTACGTGCGCTCGCCGTCCGGCCCAACACCGTCTGCAAGCTGTCGGGCATGGTCACGGAGGCCGACCTCACCGCCTGGACACCGGCCGACCTGCGCCCCTACGCGGAGGCGGTGCTGGAGGCCTTCGGCCCTGACCGCCTGATGTACGGCTCGGACTGGCCGGTGTGCACCCTCGCGGCCTCCTACGAGGAAGTCCTGGCCACGGCCCGGGACCTGACCTCCGCGCTCACCGAGGACGAACGCACCGCGGTGTTCGAGAGGACGGCCACGCGCGTCTACGGGCCGGCTCGGTCGAGCTCGTAGTCGCATGGGATGCGATGCGTGTCCGACGGCGTCTATCGCCGACCCGCCGTCGCGCACGGAGCCACCGGAGCCTGAGCGGCCTGCCCGGTCGGGTGAATTCGTGTCGGGGCAAAGCTTTTGCCTTGCGCAAGGCCGTAATTATGATCCCCGTAGACTGATCCACTCACGGGGCAGAGGAGAACAACCCCAGCATGATGGGACATTCGCATGCCGTCAGCGGCGCGTTGCTCTTCGCGGGCACCGCGCCGTATGTGCCACCCCTGGTGCTGCACACTCATCTCGCGCCGCAGGAGATCCTCATGGGCACCGTGCTGTGCGCGGGCGCGGCGCTGCTGCCCGACCTGGACCATCATGACGGGACGATCGCCAACTTCCTCGGCCCGGTCTCCAAGGTGCTGTGCCGCTTCGTCGCCTGGATCTCCGGCGGCCACCGCCACGCCACCCACTCCCTGTTCTTCGTCGTCCTCATGACGGTCGGCAGCTGGGCAGGAGTCACCCATCTGGGCAGGCCGTTCACCATCGCCATGAGCTTCTTCCTGCTGGCGCTGGCCGTCCGGGCGCTCAACCTCTGCCCTCCGGGGCACGGCTTCCACGCATGGGGCACCAACGTGGCCCTGGCCGGCCTGGGCACCGCGGCCATCGACAAGTTCATTCCCTCAGCCCCCGGTTGGCTTCCCTACGCCGTCTGTCTGGGGTGCGTGGCACACCTGCTCGGTGACTCCATCACCAAGCGCGGTGCGCCCTGGCTGTGGCCGCTGAAGTCGCGGTACGAGATCACACTGATCAAGAGCAGCGGCAACAAGCTGGAGACCGAGATACTCACACCGCTGATGGGTGTCGCCACCATCGCCCTGCTCTGGCTCACCGTCCTGTCTCCCCACCCCCTCCACTGAGGTCCTCGCGGCCACGCTCGCCGGAGCGGTGCGGCGTGATGTCCTGGGCGCCGGCATCGTGCGGGGCCACGAGGAGTTCCGCGACGCGGTAGGGCGCCCGTGGCTGCCCCGTCAGCCCGCTCCCGTGGCGGCGGCCAGTGCGTCGCGGAGCCAGGAGTCGGCCGCGCCTGGGGTGAGGTCGGGCGTCAGTTTCCCTGCCAGTTGCCAGTAGCGGGACATCACTGGGTGATCCGCTGCGGCGAGGCGGACGGTGAGGGCGCGGCGGAAGGCGGGAGTGTCCCGGGTGCCGGAGGCACGCGCATACGCGGCGACGTAGCAGTCCAGGGCCTCGCCCGGGCCGGGGGTGCGGTCGGCGCGTACGGCTGCGTCCACCAGTTGGTGGGCCTCGTACAGGCCGTCGTAGAGCAGGTCCGGGTGCTCGGCGGTGACGGGCCGGTGGGCTGCGAGGCAGTGGTCGGTGGCGGCCGTTGCCAAGGCGTGCAGGCGGGCGAAGGCGAGGACCTGGTCCACGGTGGGGTCGGCGGAAGGCTGCGGGACGGCCGCCTCGGTGATCGTGGAGCGGAGGCGGGCGGAGAGGCGAACAGGCAGCAGGCGGCGCCAGTAGTGGGCGACGGCGGACGTGCTGGGCGGGACGCCGACCGACCCGATCAGCTCCAGGCGCTCCGCCAGCTGCTCCGGGGTGCCCTCCTGGAGTGCCCGCAGCGCGGCCTCACGCCAGCGCAGAGCGGCGAGCTGGGTACCGAGGTCGTCCAGATCCGCAGGTGGGCTTCTTCGAACTGGCCACCGGTCACTGGCCGATGCTCTCCTGCCCGGACGAGTTGGCCGAGGTCCTGCTCCGCGCCGCCGCGGGCGAGGGGCGGAGGCTGACCGTACCCGAGGGCGAGCCACCTTCCCTCCGGCCGTTCCTGCTGGAGGTCCCGGAGCGGCCGCGGGCGCGGAACGGGCGCGTGGACCTGCACCTGCCAGGACCGGGCCACGCGCACGGGCCGTGGCCCGCGGTGCTGTTCGTGCACGGCGGCCCGCTGCCACCGGACCTCGACCCCGCGCCGCGCGACTCGCCGTTGTATCTCGGCTACGCCCGCTACGTGGCGAGCCTGGGCGCGGTGGGCGCCGTCGTGGAGCACCGCCTGCACGGCGTCACCGACTACTCGCGGTCCGCGGACGACGTGACCGAGGCCGTCGAACTGCTGCGAGCCGATCCACGCGTGGACCCGGAGCGCATCGCCCTGTGGTTCTTCTCCGGCGCGGGACTGCTCGCCGCGGACTGGATCGCCGCCCCGCCCGAGTGGCTGCGCTGCCTGGCCCTGACCTATCCGGTCCTGGCCCCGCTGCCCGGCTGGGGCGCGGTCGCCCCGCGATTCAGCCCGACCCGCGCGCTCCGGGCCGGCGGAAGGTCACTGCCGCCCCTCCTGCTCACCCGGGCGGGTCTGGAGATCCCGCACATCGCCGCCACCGTCGAGGAGTTCGTGACCGCGGCGGAGGAGACCAAGATCCCGGTCGAGATCATCGAAGTCCCGCACGGCGTGCATGGCTTCGAGATCCACGATCCAACGGACGAGTCCCGCGAGGCGGTGACCCGCGCTGTGCGCACAGTGCTCGCCCATCTGGGGCCCTGACGTTCCCCGGAAGCCGCCGATGAGGTGGTGGTCCATGGGTCTCCGCATCCATCTCATGCATGAAGGATTGCCGCGGTGGCTCGGTTGTCCGGGAACCGGCTCGTGCGCCGGCCGGAGACGGTCCTCGTGCAGCCGGGCATCCTGCCCACCGCGGCACACGGCGCGCGAAGCGCCCGTCGGCCGTACGGGAGCGGTGCCGTGGGGGCGACCCCCTCGGGGTCGGCCATGACGCGATCGGCCAGGCGCCGCTGCGACGGGGTGAGAGAGTCCCGGCAGTTCAGCAGCCCATCACGGACCCCGCTCCGGCCTGACCGATGCGGCCGAGCCAAGAGCGGTACGCCGAGGCGAAAGGTTCGACGCCGCCGCCATCGCGACAGACCGCCTCCATCAACCACTCGCAGGTTTGCCGGGCCCTGCCGCTGACGCTGTCGGGATAGCCGTAGCCGACTCGGTGTTCGGCGAACTCGTCCTCGTCCTTGATCCGGGCCTCGCCCCTACGAGGCCGCACGACATCGAGGTCGAGGTCCACCATGCGCAGGACGGTCCCGTCCGCAGTCCACTGCGGCACCGTGCACACGTCGCAGTACACCTCGGGGCCCGGGTCCACACAGAACGTGGCCGTCCACCACTGACCGCGCGGAACCAACATCACGTGCGCGAACCGGTTCGTCCAGCCGCCTGCGGCCGAACTGACGGGCACACCCTCAGCCGTGCCCAACCACACGCCGTGCTCGTCCTCGCCAAGCCGGGTGGCGGTCCACTGCCCGCTCAGGCTGCCGTCGTACTTACGCACGTCGACCAGCACGGAATTGCTCTCTGCGGCCATGCCAAGACGCTAACCCGATGGCACCGGCGAAGGAACCCCGCCTGGTACCGGTAGGCCGGTCTCCACCACGCCGAGTCGTACCGCCGACTCCAGCACGGCGAAGCGGGCCATCAACGGGTGCTACTCGCCGCCGAAGTTGCGGCGCAGGGTCTCTCCGTTCGGCGATCCGCCCAGGGCGGACGAGATCCGGTCCCAGGACCATCCTGCAGCGCGCGCCTCCCTCACCGCGATCCCGATCGCGTTCTGGGCGACGTGGCGTGCTTCCAGTGCGGCCTTCAGCAGTTCTTCGACTGTGGCTACCATGCCTCATATCATGCCACTAAATGTGGCACATGTCGAGGCGTCCGAGGGACCTGCGGGCGTGACGAACGGCGGCCAGCGCTGGCCGGCGCGGTCCCGGTCCTGCGGCACGCCCGGCTCCAAGACAAAGGCGCGCAAACCCAACCAAAGCCGGGCTGCCCCGCAGTGATCACAACGCGTCCGCCGAGACAGCACGGAGGTTTGGACGTTGCGTCAACGCCCGACGCCCGCAGCGACGGATTCGATGACACCTCGCCATGTTCTGCGATAGCCCTCGCGAAGCGGCCCGCCAACCAGGTCGAGGATCCGCACGGCTGCATCGCTCAACAGCACTGGGGCACCCGTCTCGCACAGATGCCGGTGCCCTTCGAGAAGGGCTCCGCCGCGCTCTCCGTCAGCCTCCAGCAGCCGCCGGGGCAGCCACTTCCCGCCGCCCGTCCAGGCGCGGTGGTGGTCGAAGAGCAGGTCAGCGGCGACGTTGAAGAAGACCCCGGCCACCGCCAGGCGTTCGAAGGGATCACCTGCGTCCGCCAAATCATCCAGAGCGTCCGTCAGTCCGTACCTCTTGGTCTCGACCGTCTCCGGCGTCGGCGCCGGCGGACCGTCGCGGAGGTCGGCCTCGGCACGGGCCCGGGCCCATCCGGCCTCTCCACCGGTGTCGACCAGGACGAGGCCGGTGGCATACATGCTCTGCAGCACCGCACGACGCGTGGCGGTGTCCGCGGCGAAGAGTTCCCCGAGACCGGCACGGGTGTGGATGAAAAGCTCCACAAGGCGCCCCTCGAAGCGGAGCGTCTCCCGGCAGGTCTCACCGCCGTCCCCAACGAGCACCGCGATGTCCAGGTCACTGCTGGCGGTCGCCCGTCCTGCGGCCGCGGACCCAGCCAGGACCACGGCGAGCGCATCGGGAAAACGGCCCCGCACAAGGCGTCGAGCCAGGTCAATCGGGTCTGGGTTCGGCTCCATGTCCGTCAGCGTTTCACGGACCCTTGATCAGCGGCGACAGACTTTCCCACACCTCAGGCCCAGACCGCTACAGCCTGTGACAGGCCGCAACGAGGAGGGCCTGACCGTGGGTTACGGCCCGGCATGCGGTAGACCGGCGACGGTCAGCCCCATGGTGACCTGTGCGTTGGTCAGGTCGGCGCGTCGCGTACACGCACCAGCAGGCCGCCGGTCACGAGCGCGGAGGCGGCCCACCCGGCGGTGACGCCGAGCCCGGCCCAGAGGCTGAGGGGCAGACTGGGGAGATCGGTGGTTGCCTGGACGGCGAGCCCGGCGCTCATCGGCGCGATCTGCTGGAGCAGGCGCTGTCCCTGCGGATTGCCGATCACTTGGGCGAGGATGGGGAGAAGGTAGAGCAGGCCGAGGATGACCCCGATGCTGGTTGCCGAGTCCCGCACGATGGCGGCGATCCCGAGGCTGAGCAGCGCGATCAGGACGAGGTAGAGGATCGACCCGACGACCGCGCGCAGTGTCGGCCCGTCGGCCGGCGACAGGGCCGGGTGACCGCGGGTGGTCGTGAAGCCGTGATGGGACAGGATGAGCCGCCCGGCCAGCAGCGACCCGAGAACCGCGATGGTTCCGGCCGCGGCCACGACGCCGGCGAGAACGATGGCCTTGGCGGCGAAGGCGCGGGCCCGACGGGGCGTCGCCGCGAGTGTGGTGCGCATCAGGCCCGTGCTGTACTCGCCGCTGATGACCAGCACCGCCAGGATGGCGACCAGCGCCTGACCGAGCTCGACGCCGATGAGGCTGAGCCTGGTCGTGTCGCCGCCGCAGCCGGCGGACCCGCAGGTCACCACCGAGGTCGCCCCGGCGCTCAGGGCCACTGTCGCCGCGATCATGCCGAGCATCAGCCACATGGGGGCGACGACGGTCCGCATCTTCGTCCATTCCGCATGCAGGGCCGTCATCATGCGTCGCTCCTGCGGAGCATGACGGCCGCGGCGACCAGGCTCACCAGCGCATAACCGGCCAGGACTGCGAGGCCTGCCCACGGTGCCAGCGGGTAGTAGCCGTTGTACGGCGTATAGATGCTCGTGACCTGGTGGTACGGCACGAGCGTCTGCTGGACGGCGAAGGCTGCGGCCGGGGTCACCCGGGTCAGCCAGTTCGACACGCTCGCAGGCATGAACGGGTTGGCGACCAGGACGTAGGGCAGCACGACGGCCACGATGACGGTGGTGACCGCGCCGGCACTGCGCCGGAAGACGGTGCCGGCGGAGAGGGCCAGGATCGAGGCCGTCGCGAGCAGCGCCGCTGTCCCGAGCTCCACCCGTAGTCCGGTCGAGGACGTCACCGGGAAGACGTACACGCCGTTGGCCCGGGCGAGCCGCAGGCCGAGCGGAACCGCGACGACCGCTCCCGCCAGCCCGGCGACGAAGGTGGTGACTCCCAGCACGATCGCCTTGGCCACCAGTACCCGGCTCCGTCTCGGGCTGGCGGCCAGGGTCACGTGGATCAGGTTCTTCCGGTATTCCGTGGTGATGAACAGTGTTCCGACGACGATCACCGCGATCAGCGCGGCGAACGTGCCGATGAGGATCTCGCCGAGGGCGCCGCCGGCCGGCAGGGTGCCACGAACGGCGGGCGCGATGTCGCCTGCGCCGGTCACCGTGAAGCGGCCGTCGGATCCCGTGAACGATCCCGATGTGTTCTGCGGATGGCCGGCGAAGCTGCGGGACTCGGATCCCACCTGGTCGCCTGTCCAGCTGCCACCGGCCCAGCGCCCTTGGACACGAAGGTTTTCGAAGACTGCCGTGGACACGCTGCCTGTCGTGCCCATGCCGCGCACGGAAGACGGAGAAGCGACGAACAGCCCGCCTTGCGTCGTCGGCCCGAGTCCGCTCACGTGCACGGTGCCCACCTTGGTCCAGTGCGCGCCGTCGACGGAGGCGTAGCCGGTGACGGCCTCGCCCGAGCGGACCAGCCGCAGCCAGCGCACCGACGCGGCGGAGACGGGCCCGGGGAGGCCGGGCGTGTCGTTGACGTAGGTGTCCTGCATCCGCACGCCGTGGCTGCCGGTCACCATGATCGCCGCGTAGGGCGATCCCTGGCGGGTGCTCTGCTTGATGACCAGTCCGGCCTTCGCCCACGGCACGATGCCAGGTCGCAGGTCTGCGGGGCCTGCGGGGATGCTGCTCCTGAGCGCGGAAACGGAGACCGTGATGCTGCCGTTCCCGGTCAGGGGCTGGTGCACGAAGTAGAAGCTGTCGGTAACCGGCTCACCGCCGGGTCCGATCGGAACGGACGGGGTGCCGGTTTGACTGCTGCTGCCCCCGGTGAGCAGGGCGAACAGCACCACCATCAGCGCCGCGGCCACCGTGCCCGTCACCCAGCCCCGGACGGTTGTGAACTTGGTCCACTCCGCGTGCAGCAACTGCAGGAAGCCGTCCCGCCCGTCCCGCCGACCGGATCGGTACGGCGTCATGACGGGGGTCACCGCGCCCCCTCCGACGGCTTCGTGGCGCGGAACTCGACCTCGTCGCGGGTGAGTTCGACGTACGCCTCCTCGAGCGTGGCGCGGTGCGCCGATACCTCGGAGAACGGGACCGCGCCCTGGTTGAGCAGCGTCACGATGCGATCCGCCGGCAGGCCGGAGACAGCGATGGTGTCCCGGCCGGTGGACGCCACGGCAGCGCCGGCATGCGCGAGCACCGTCATCGCGTCCGGCTGGGCCGCGGTACGCACGGTCACCCGATTCCCGGACACGGCCGTGATCAGGTCGGCCACGCCGGCGTCGGCGATGACCTTGCCGCGCCCGACCACGACGAGGTGATCGGCGATGTCCTGCACCAGGCGCATCAGATGGCTGGACACCAGGACGGCGCGGCCCTCAGCGGCCAGCGACCGCAGGAAGTCACGCATCCAGATGATGCCTTCCGGGTCCATGCCGTTGAACGGCTCGTCGAGCATCAGGATCGGCGGGTCGCCCAGCAGGGCCGCGGCCATTCCGAGCCGCTGCCGCATCCCCAGCGAGTAGCCGCCGGCCTTCCGCCGGGCAGCCGAGGCCAGGCCGACCAGATCCAGTACCTGGTCCACCCGCCGCGCGGCCAGGCCCTGTGAGTGCGCCAGCCAGAGCAGGTGGTTACGAGCGCTCCGGCCGGGGTGCAGCGCTGCCGCGTCCAGCAGTGAACCGACGTGGCTCAGCGGGTGCCGAAGGCTGTTGTAGGGCCGCCCCTCGACGAGCGCCGTGCCCTCGTCGGCCGTGTCCAGGCCGAGGATCACCCGCATCGTGGTGGACTTCCCGGCCCCGTTCGGGCCCACGAAGCCGGTCACCAGCCCCGGACGGACGGTGAAGGACATGTTGTCGAGGGCTCGGGTCGCCCCGTACCGCTTGTGCAGCCCGGTGACGACGATCTCTGCGGCGCTCATCGGCGTGAGCAGCCGACGGTTCGGTGTGTGGTCATGCCGGCTGTTGTACGTGGCGACCGGTTCCTGCCCCGTCTCAGCCGCTGCGACCTGGTGGGAACCTGCTACCTGGCATCTTTGGGTACATGACGCGTCGAACCGGCAGCCCATCCCTCCCACCCCGCCCTCCCCGTACGACCGGCGGTGACCCGCGGTGAGGGTCCTGGTGGTCGAGGACTTCGAGGTGCTGGCCCGCTCCATCGGCACCGGGCTGCGCCGCGAGGGCATGGCCGTCGATGTCGTGCTGGACGGGACCGACGCCGTGGCCCGACTGGCCGGCACCCGTTACGACGTGGTGATCCTCGACCGGGATCTTCCTGGGGTCAGCGGCGACGACATCTGCCGGCGACTGGCCACCGATCGCTGCGACACCCGCGTGTTGATGCTGACCGCGGCCGACACGATCGAGGATCGGGTCGACGGGCTCAGCCTCGGCGCGGACGACTACCTGCCCAAGCCGTTCGCCTTCGCCGAACTGGTCGCCCGCGTCCGGTCCCTGGCCCGACGGGCCACCCCGCCGCTTCCGCCCACCCTGTCCTGCGGGGACATCAACCTCGACCCGGCTCGTCGGGTGGCATTCCGCGCCGGTCGGCGCCTTGAGCTCAGCCCGAAGGAGTTCGCGCTCCTCGAATGCATGCTCGCCTCACCGGGCGTGGTCCTGGCTGCCGAGGAACTGCTCGAACGAGTCTGGGACGAGGCGGCCGACCCCTTCACCTCTGCGGTCAAGCACACCGTGCACCGGCTGCGGGCCAAACTCGGCGACCCGCCGGTGATCGAGACCATCCGCGAACGCGGCTACCGGATCGGGCCGTCATGACCGAACCCCGACCGCTTCCCAGGCGGTCCCTGCGGACCCGGCTCGCGCTCTTCTACGCCGCGGGGATCTACGTCGCCGGGATCGTGGTCCTCGCCGTCATCACCGTCCCCCTGGTCGGCATCCAGTCGACCGCGACCGGTCCCGCCCGCGGCTCGGCGCCAGGCGTGATCACCGGCACCGGACACGGGATCGGCCCGCACCAGCTCCTCGTCGGCTCCGCCATCGCGCTCGTCGTCCTCATCCCCGTAGCCCTCACCGGCGGCTGGTTCGTCGCCGACCGTTTCCTCAGGCCCCTGCGCACCATCACCACCACCGCCAAGGCCATCTCCGCCGGAAACCTCCAACAGCGTCTCGACCTGGGCGAACCCGCTGACGAGCTGACCGAACTGGGCGGCGTCCTCGACGACCTCTTCGCCCGCCTCCACGCCTCCTTCGACGCGCAACGACACTTCGTCGCCAACGCCTCCCACGAGCTGCGCACCCCCCTCGCCGGCCTGCGGACCCTCCTCGAAGTCACCCTCGCCGACCCCGACGCGGACGCCGTCACCCTGCGCTCGGCCTGCGAGGAGGCCCTCGCTCTCGGCGCACACCAGGAACGACTCGTCCAGGCACTGCTCGCCCTGGCCACCAGCGAGCGCGGCGTCACACGCTTCGACACCGTCGACCTCGCCCACATCGTCGAAGGAGTGCTCGCCGGCCGCCGCGACCAGGCGGCGGAAAGAGGGATCGACCTCGTCGAACACCTGGCGCCCGCAGTGACAGCCGGGGACCCGAGACTGGTCGAAAGCCTTGTCGCCAACCTCATCGACAACGCCCTCCGCCACAACCATCCGGACGGGCACGTAGAGATCACCACTCAGACCTCGGGCGCGCGGGCGACCCTGACGATCAGCAACAGCGGGCCAGTCATCCCCGGCGACCAGATCCAGCGCCTCTTCCACCCCTTCCAGAGACTGGCGCCGGAACGTGGCAGCCGCCGCGACGGCTACGGCCTCGGCCTCGCCATCGTCCACGCCGTCGCCCGAGCCCACCACGCCACCCTCACCACGACCGCGCCCCCCGAGGGGGGCCTGGCCGTCACCGTACGGTTCGCGCACCCATGGCAGAGCGCCGAGACCGAGACGGCCCGGATCGCCTCGCTCACCCGCGAAGGGGCAGGACGGCGCACCCGCCCGCGGTGAAGCGGGTCAGTGGTCCGGGGCCGTCTGCACCATGGACTCGTACAGGGGACGAGAACAGGGACACCGCACCATCCGAGGGTGCGCGGCCCGTGCCGCGCGCCCGCCGCGTCGGCTGTGAAAATCCGCATGCGGTCGCCTGGAGCACAGTGATAGACATCCGGCGTGCACAACACACTGAACTTCCCTGACCTGCTGCGCCTCATCGACGAACGGTCTGCCGCCTTCCGCGCCGCGGTCGCTGCCGCCCCCAGCCTCGATGTGCAGGTGCCGACCTGTCCCGAGTGGACGCTGTTCGATCTGGTGCAGCACCTGGGTCAGGGGCGCCGCGCCTGGGCCGCCACCATCGCCGCAGGGCCCGACGCCACGGCCAAGTCCGCCCCTCAGGGCGACACGTCCGCGCCTCGGGAACGCGAGGCCCTGTCGGCCTGGTTGGCCGCCTCGACGCAGGAACTGCTGGACGCACTGCGGGAGGCCGGCCCGGACCGTGGTTGCTGGACGTGGTGGGGCAAGTCGCAGTCTCCGCAGACCTGCGGTGCCGTCGCCCGGCACCAGCTCCAGGAGATCGCGGTGCACACCTACGACGCCCAGCTCACCGTGGGCGCCCCGCAGCCGCTGCCGGACGAGGTGGCACTCGACGGTGTCGAGGAGTTCCTGTCCACCATCTGCACGACGACGGTCGCCTGGCCGCACGAGCCCGCCGGCGTCGATTACCACGCCACCGAGGGCCGCTCCTGGCGCAACGGGCTCTCCGACGACGGCGCGCGGCTCGACCGCCTGCCCGAACCCGGCACAGGGCTCGCCGCCGAGGAGCCGGACGCGGCCGACGCCTCCGCCCGAGGCACGGCCAATGAGCTGGTCCTCGGTTTCTACGGCCGTATTCCATTGGACTCCCTGACGCTCGACGGCAACCGGCACATCTTCGACCAGTTGGTGGCCTGGGACCCGGAGCCGTAGTCCTCGCCAGCACTGCCCCCACAGCACAACCACCCGTGCCCCGGCCGCCCTCGCGGCCGGGGCACTGCTCGTTCCCTCGCAGGAGCCCATCCGGGCCTGACGTGCCGACCGCGCACCCGTCGCATGTCGATCGCACCGGTGCGACCCATGTGTGGCTGCCTGGCTCACCGGTTCGGGACCGTGGCCGGCCACGGGGTGAGGTAGCGCCGACGGAGGCGGGTGAAAGCGCTGGGGCTGGGGCGGTGCGGGAGGAACTCCTTGATGTGCTGGGCGCATTCGCGTGGGCTCGCAGTGCTGGTGTCGCACTCCAGGTCGTAGTCGCCATGACGGTGGACCAGGTCGTACTGGTGCGCCGCAAGGCCCGACGGCCGGTCGCCTCGCGCCTGCTCGCGGCGGGCCAGTTCGTCCAGCGGGCAGTGGATGCCGACGAAAAGGACGTCCTCAGGTCGCAGCACCGTCAGACAGTCGAGCAGTCGCCACGGCTCGCTCAGCACATGGTCGACCACGATGCCGTTGCCCGCCTCGGCCATGGCTGCGATCGACCGGTGGAAGCCCATCCGGGTGCGCCGCAGCGCGGCGTCGAGCTCCTCCGCTCCGAGCTCGCGCTTGCTGCGCATCGCGTTGAAGGCATCGACCGCCAGGTGGAAGAAGACGCCGTCGTCCAGGATGTCCACAAGCTCCCGCGCCACGCTCGACTTGCCCGAGCTGGACGTGCCGTTGAGGAAGATGATCCGAGCAGGTGTCATATCCGCATGGTCACATGGTGCCGCCCTGGCGCCGCGTTACAGCCTGGCCCTCGTCGACGGCGCCGCGTTCGTCGTCGGTGAGCGGGATACCGGCAGGCTCCTCAGTCGGTTTCCCGCTCCTCCAGGGCTCGCCGGTAACGAACTTCGGATACGGAAACTCCGTCGTAGTCTTCAGCCTGGACTGCACCGTCAGGGACATAACCCGCTCGCTCGTAGAAGCGGCGTGCCCTGGTGTTGTCGGTGAGGACCCACAACCGCACCCGGTCGAAGCTGTCGGCAAGAGCCTCAGCGTGCACGGCTTCGAGGAGCGTGCCACCGATTCCGGACCCAGTAAGTGAGGGCTGAACGTACAGAGCGTAGAGCTCACCCACAGACGTGGTCGTTCCGTCTCCGCGGAAGGGTCCGAGACAAGCCCACCCCACGACTCGTCCATGGATGTCGACCGCTACCAGGTTGGTCATGCCCTTCTTCGGCTTCTCGAAGTGCCGTCGGCGCTGCCGACTGTCTGCCTCAACCGTCATGCCGTCGAGGAAGGACTGGGGCACGATCCCGACATACGCGGCCTTCCAGCCGGCTACTCGTATCGCTGATACCGCCGGGACATCGGCTTCCGTCATAGCTCGTACAGTCAGCATCTCGGCACCGTACGAGACACGTCACCACGACCGCCTGTGAATTACGCGGCCGGAGGGGCCGGGATTCCGCCCGTCAGGACGCGCAGTCCGGGCAGATGCCGCGGTACGTGAGCTCCGCCTCGGACACCGAGAAACCGAAGCGCTCCGACTCCGGAAGGTCGGCGAGCGGATCACCCACCGGCTGTACGTCCCGGATCGCGCCGCAGCGGGCGCACAGGAGGTGGTGGTGGGGACGGCGCGCGTTCGGGTCGTAGCGCTTGGCGCGGCGGTCCGTCGAGACCTCGATGACCTCGCCCAGTTTCACCAGTTCACCCAAGGTGTTGTAGACCGTCGCCCGCGAGATCTCGGGCAGCTTCTGCACCGCCCGGGCGTGCACCTCGTCCGCGGTCAGATGGACGTGGTCGCCGTCGAGTACCTCGGCCACGACGCGCCGCTGCGCGGTGAGACGCCAGCCACGCGTCCGCAGTCTCCCCAGGAGGTCACTCATGCCTCTCAGCCTAGCAGCGATTCGACCAAAATCGAGACTATGTACTCACTTGGAGTTCCGCTTGACTTGGACAGAGTCCATTGTAGGATCGGTGGTGATCCACGCCAAGGGACGGATGCGCGAGGACAAGGACGCGACCGGCCGGAAGCCGGGCCTTGAACGCACGCGACGAACCACTCACCGAGGAGCGAGCTTTGCCCGAGAACAACCAGAAGCCGTTGACCACGGCTGCCGGCGCACCGGTTGCCGACAACCAGAACTCCCTGACGGCCGGTCCGCGCGGTCCGATGCTCCTGCAGGACGTGTGGTTCCTGGAGAAGCTCGCGCACTTCGACCGCGAGGTCATTCCGGAGCGCCGGATGCACGCCAAGGGCTCGGGCGCGTTCGGCACGTTCACGGTGACGCACGACATCACGCGGTACACGAGCGCGAAGATCTTCTCCGAGATCGGCAAGAAGACCGAGATGTTCGCCCGGTTCTCCACCGTCGCGGGTGAGCGCGGCGCGGCCGACGCCGAGCGCGACATCCGCGGCTTCGCCCTGAAGTTCTACACGGACGAGGGCAACTGGGACCTGGTCGGGAACAACACCCCGGTGTTCTTCTTCCGCGACCCGCTGAAGTTCCCCGACCTCAACCGCGCGGTGAAGCGCGACCCGCGCACCAACCTCCGCGACCCCGAGAACAACTGGGACTTCTGGACCAACCTTCCCGAGGCCCTGCACCAGATCACCATCGTCATGTCGGACCGTGGCATCCCCGCCTCGTACCGGCACATGCACGGCTTCGGCTCGCACACCTACAGCTTCGTCAACGCCGAGGGCGAGCGATTCTGGGTGAAGTTCCACCACCGCACCCAGCAAGGCATCAAGAACCTCACCGACGCCGAGGCCGAGGCCCTGGTCGGCAAGGACCGCGAGTCCCACCAGCGCGACCTCTACGAGGCGATCGAGAAGGGCGACTTCCCGAAGTGGAAGCTGTTCGTCCAGATCATGCCGGAGGCCGACGCGGAGAACTACCGCTTCCACCCCTTCGACCTCACCAAGGTCTGGTCGAAGAAGGACTACCCGCTGATCGAGGTCGGCGAGTGGGAGCTCAACCGCAACCCCGCGAACTACTTCGCGGACGTCGAGCAGGCCGCCTTCACCCCGGCGAACGTGGTTCCGGGCATCAGCTACTCGCCCGACAAGATGCTGCAGGGCCGGCTCTTCTCCTACGGTGACGCCCAGCGCTACCGCCTCGGCGTGAACCACCACCAGATCCCCGTCAACGCCGCGAAGAACCCGGTGAACACCTACCACCGCGACGGCGCCATGCGGGTCGACGGCAACCAGGGATCCACCCCGGGCATCGAGCCGAACTCGTACGGCCGCTGGCAGGAGCAGCCGGCCTACCGCGAGCCGAGCCAGGCCGTGGGCGCGGTCGCCGACCGGTTCAACTTCCGCGAGGACGACGACAACTACTTCGAGCAGCCGGGCAACCTGTTCCGGCTGATGACCCCGGAGCAGCAGCAGACGCTCTTCGAGAACACGGCGCGTGCCATCGACGGCGCGTCGGAGCGGACCGTCGAGCGACACATCGCCAACTGCACCCAGGCCGATCCGGCCTACGGGGAAGGTGTCCGCAAGGCGATCGAGGCCCTGGCCGCCGGCCGGCTCTGAGCCGACCCGCCGCTCGGGTCACCTCGAGCCCACACGCCCGTGCCCGGCGTACGTGCTGCCCGCACGCACGCCGGGCACGGGCGCGGCAGCCGTCAGGCGGCCGTATCGAGGAGCCCCGTAGAACCGCACGACCAGGAGGTACGCATGAGCAGTGGTGCACTGACTCCTGAACAGACGGATCGCATCGTGGCCGTCGCCATGGATCTCGCCCGCGAGGGCAGCACCGCGCAGCTGGTGGAATTCGTCGAGCACGGGCTGCCGGTCGACGTGACCGACTCGGGTGGCAACAGTCTCCTGATGCTCGCCGCCTACCACGACCATGCCGACACGGTGCGGGCCCTGCTCCGCCTCGGCGCCGACCCGGACCTGCGCAACGCCCGCGACCAGGCCCCCATCGCCGGCGCCCTGTTCAAGGGCGCGGACACGGTCGTGGCGGTACTGCGGGAGGCGGGTGCGCAGCTCGACGCCGGTACGCCGTCCGCGCGGGTCACGGCCTCCATGTTCGGCCGCGAGCACCTGCTGACGGGCCGGACGGACGATTCCCAGCACTGACGGTGCGTCCGGGGGGCGCAGAAGGATGCCCAAGATCGTTCCGCGACAAGCACGGAAGTTCCCCCTGATCTCGGACACGTTTCCGCCATGCGGCGAGGGCGTGGTCCGTGGTCCGGCTCCGTTCTCCCTCACCTCCTCGGCGAGCCGCAGGCGACCATCGCGGAGCCCACCGTCCGACCGGGCACCGTGGGTATCGACGTCGCGTACTGCGGGATCTGCGGCACTGACCTGCACGAGTACCTCGACGGACCGATCTTCGTCCCGCCGGCCGGTCACCCGCACCCGATCTCGGGTGAGTCCGCCCCCGTGACCCTCGGCCACGAGATGTCGGGCGTCGTGTACGCGGTGGGCGACGGCGTCGAGGGCCTGAAGCCGGGTGACCGCGTCGTCGTCGAGCCCTACATCCTGCGCCCCGACGTCGACACAAGCGAGAACAACCCGACCTATCACGTCTCGCCCGACATGAACTTCATCGGGCTCGGTGGCCGCGGCGGCGGTCTCGCGGAGAAGATCGTCGTCGAGCGCCGGTGGGTGCACCCGGTCGGGGACGTCCCGCTGGACCAGGCGGCCCTCATCGAGCCGCTGTCGGTGGGCTACCACGCGTTCCAGCGCTCGGGCGCGAAGGCGGGCGACTTCGCCCTCGTCGGCGGCGCCGGCCCCATCGGACTGCTCACCTGCGCCGTGCTCAAGGCGATGGGCGTCGAGGTCGCGGTCTCCGAACTCAGCTCGCTGCGCCGGCAGAAGGCGCTGGACGCCAAGGTCGCCGACCATGTCATCGACCCCTCCGCCACCGATGTCGCCGAAGAGGTCAGGCGCCTCACCGGCGGCAAGGGCGCGGACGTCGCGTTCGAGGCCACGTCCGTCAACGTCGTCCTCGACACGCTGTTCGACGCGGTGAAGCCGGGCGGTGTCATCACGGTCATCTCGATCTGGGGCAAGCCGGCGTCGATCGACATGCAGAAGCTCGTCCTCAAGGAGGTCGACCTGCGCGGCACGATCGCCTACGTCAACTCCCACCCGCAGACCATCAAGCTCGTCCAGGAGGGGCGTATCGACCTGGCGCCGTTCATCACCAGGACCATCGGGCTGGACGACCTCGTCGGCGAAGGCTTCGAGACCCTGATCCACCACAACGAGACGGCCGTCAAGATTCTGGTGGACCCGCGCCTCTGACACGCGACGGAAGGCTGCACCCTCGGGGATGCCGGTGCGGGCGGGCGGCGGTGGCGTGGCTGACCGTCGCCCGCCTTCAGCGCAGCCTCCCGCACCCCGCGGCGACCAGGTCCGCGCCTCCCCCACCACGTCACTCACACCTTGCCGACGAGCCTGGACGTAAAGCCCTTCTGGAGCAGATAATCACCTCGGTAAGTTCCAGGTGAGTTCCACCATAAATTCTGTGTGAGCATTACTTCGGTTCCACGAATCGCCTGAAAATTGATTCAGGCTCATTTCATCGAGCTCTCACCCGAATTGCCCTTTCCTGGCACGCGGATCCCGTAATGTTTTCCATGTCGAAAGCGAACAGCGCTTACGGCAGAGGAACCCATCCGCAGGCAAGTGAGGAGAAGCCCGTGAGCTTCCACAAGATCGTCCCGGTCAAGAAGCACCGCAAGCCCGTCCCGGAGCCCAAGAAGTGGGCCCCGAAGAAGCACGCGCGGAAGTGCCCCATCGGCCGCGAGCACCGGCGCTGAGTCACCTCCGCGGGGTGTTACGAATTCCGTACACACCTGGTGTGCGGCCGGTAAGAAATTCACTCCCGGACACTGTCCGACCATTCACCGGAGAGGGAGAATTCCATGAGCTTCCACAAGATCGCCCCCATGAAGAGGACCGAGAATCCGGCCCTGAAGAAGCACGCCTCCAAGAGGGACACCCGGAAGAAGCACGAGTGGCGCCGCCCGGTCTGCCACCAGCGCTGACGACTCGCCACGAGGCGGGGCCACCGGAACACCTCCGGGGCCCCGCCTCGGCCTGTCACCGGTGACCGAACGACGGAAATCCCACGAGCCGAAGAGGAGCTGATGCCGACGTGCGCGACGTCAAGGACGCGTTCGCCCGGTTCTGGCCACTGACCCGCGGCGATCGCAGATGGCTGGCGCTGATCATCGGGTGCGTGATCGTGTCCGCACTGGCCGAGACCGCCTCGATCCTGCTCTTCGCCCAGCTCACCGACCACGCGCTGCAGGCGGGCTCACTCTCCGCCTTCTGGGGGCCGGCCGCGGCCTGGCTGGGTGCTGCCGCGCTGGGCGCGTTCGTCGGCTACCTGGGCAACTCGCTCGCCATCCGGACGGCGGAGAGATTCGTCCTGCGTCTGCGGGCGAAGGTCTTCCGCCACGTCCAGGACCTGCCGCCGCACTTCTTCCAGCAACACCGCCAGGGCGATCTGCTGGCACGCCTGACCGGCGACGTCGAAGCCATCGAACAGCTGGTCGTGTCGGGGCTCGTCGGCACGGTCTCCGCCGCCTTCTCCGCGGTCTTCTACGCGACAGCGGCGTTCTGGCTGCGATGGGACCTGGCCCTCGCCACCTTCCTCCTGGCACCCCTGTTCCTCTTCACGGCGCGCCGCTTCTCCGGCCGCATCAAGAAGGCGTCCCAGGACGAGCGTGCCGCCGACGGCGCGATCACCTCGGTCGTCGAGGAGTCCCTCGGCAACATCGTCCTCACCCAGGCGTACAACCGCAGGCGGGCGGAGGAGCAGCGACTCGAACGCGAGGCCCGCGCATGGATGCGGGCGTCCGTCCGAGGCGCGCGGGCGAGCGAGATGTACGCGCAGTTCGTCGAGGTCGTCGAGACGTTGTGCGTGCTCGCGGTGATCGGGCTCGGAGCGTGGGAGATTTCCCAGGGCCGTATGACGTTGGGCCAGTTGCTGGCCTTCGCCGCCTTCCTCGGCTACCTCTACCCACCACTGCGCAGTCTCGGCCAGCTGGGCCTGACCCTGACCGCCGCCACCACGGGCGCGGAACGCCTGAACGAGATCCTCGACGCCGAACCGGCGGTGACCGACCCGGCCCGACCCGTCGCCCCGTGGCCGGTGCGCGGCCGGGTCACCTTCCACGAGGTCTGCTTCCGCTACCCGGGTGCGGAGCACGCGTCCCTGCGGGACGTCACGTTCGCCGCGAGCCCGGGCGAACTGGTCCTGGTCACGGGCCCGAGCGGCGCGGGCAAGTCCACGCTCTCCAAACTCCTCACCCGCTTCTACGACCCCACGACGGGCGTGATCTGTCTGGACGGCGTCCCGCTGGCGGACCTGCCGCTGGAGTTCCTGCGCGAGAACGTGACCCTGCTGCCCCAGGAGACCCTGGTCCTCAGCGGCACGATCCGCGAGAACATCGAGGCCGGCCGCCCCGGTGCGAGCCGTGAGGAGATCGAACGCGCGGCCGGCAACGCGGCGGCGCACGACTTCATCGCCGCGCTCCCCGACGGCTACGACACGCACATCGCCCCGGGCACCGCGGCGCTGTCCGGCGGACAACTCCAGCGCATCGCGATCGCCCGCGCGATGCTGCGCTCCGCCCCGGTCCTGATCCTGGACGAACCCACGGCCGGCCTGGACGGCCCGGCCGCACGCCGGGTCGTCCAGCCCCTGCGCCGTCTGATGGCAGGCCGCACGACGATCATGATCACGCACGACCTGAGTCTGGCGGCCGACGCGGACCGCATCCTGGTGGTGGAGTCCGGGCGCCTGGTGGAAGCGGGCACCCACACCGAACTCCTGGCCCGCGAGGGAACGTACGCGGGGCTGACGGTGCTGCGGCCACCGCCGACCGCGGTCAGCCAGCCGGACAACACGCAGGTCAGGCTGCTGTCCGACGCCCCAAGCGCTGCCAAGACCGAGGGCTGGTGCAGGCGCGTCGCGTCTCACGCCGATCGCCACGGAGTCGGCTCGTGACGCACTACACCTGGCATGTATATACGAATATTTGAGCCGAATGAGAAATTCGTCTGCATTTCGTAACAGGCAGAGTTTCTCGGTATGTGCGGGCGTCGCCCAGTGGAGGATCAGTGCGTCTCCGGACGAACCGTCCGGAACGTGGCGGGGCGTCAGCCCCGCCTCGCACAGAGAGGCCTGATCATGATCAACGGGTTGAAAAGGGCTGCGGCCCTGGGAGCGGCGACCGTGGCCCTGGCCACCGGCGCGGTCGTCGGCACGGTCGGCACCGCATCGGCGGCACCGCAGCACCAGCAGCCGCCGGTGGCGTCGCACCACCAGCCGTCGGTGGTGTCGGACCACAGGCTCCCGGGGACGTCGGACCACAGGCTCCCGGGGAGGTCGGACCACAGGCTCCCGGTAGCGTCGAACCACCGGCTGCCGGTGACGTCGCACCACCGGCTGCCGATGGCGCCGCGCCACTGCGTGCAGGCGGCGGGCTACTGGTCCCGACTGTGGCACCCGGCATACCGGGACCGCTACCACCGCGCGCACGTCGGCTACTGGAGCCGCGTCTGGCACCCCGCCCACCGGGACTGCCGCCGCTGATCCCACAACCGCCGACGCCCACCGACAGGAGCGACGGCGAACGGACCGGCCTCCGGCCACTCCCCTCGAGGGCGTGCCGGAGGCCGGTCCGTTTGGCCGCACCCCCTCTCATCGGCCCGTGCGTGCCGGAAACCAGGCCCATGCCGGCCAGGCAGCGCGCCGCCCACGGAGGACGTCGCTGGGGAGCCGTCTCCGTCGGCCCGGCCACGACGATCAGCGGCGTTCAGCGCGGAATCACCCAACCCGGCGCCCAGGTCCCGGCGGCGTCGTGGTCGGCCGACGTGGCGGCGAGGTGTGCGCGCAGAGTGGCCAGCGCGGGGTGCGGGTTGTCGCGGTGCCACAGGAGCGAGTGCGGGTAGACGGGCGTCGGGTCCGTGACCGGGACGCGGCGCAGACCGTGGCCGGCCGGCCAGACGAGGCGGGTCTGCTCGCCCATGAAGGTGGCCAGGGCCGGGGTGTCGGCGATGGTGTCGAGGAGCGCGTCGGAGCCGAAGTTGGGACCGGTCGCCTCGATGGTGAGGCCGAACTCGGCGACGAGGTCGTCGTAGTAGGCGGCCCACTCGGTTCCGGGAACGATGCCGGGCATCCAGATCCGGTGCCCGGCCAGCTGGGCGACGGTCACCGACCGGGCGGACGCCAGCGCGTGGGCGGGGCCGATGAGCAGCTGGAGCCGCTCGTCGAGTACCCGGACGGACTCGATGTCCTCGGGAAGGGGCCGGCCGGGCGCGGCGACGGCGCGGAAGGACGCGTCGATCGCTCCGGACCGGATCGCGGCGACAGCCGTGTCGACGTCGAACAGCATCACCACGTCGAGGTCGATCTCGGGGTGCGCGCGGTGGAAACCGCGCATCAGGCCCGACGCCGAACCGCGCGAATTGATCACGTCGACGCGCAGCGGGCGGTGGCCGGTGCGCACGGACGCGACCGCCCTTTCGGCGACGCGCAGCAGCTCCCGGGCGTGGGGCAGGAACGCCTGCCCGTCGATGGTGAGCCGGGCGCCGCGTGGCGTGCGGGTGAACAGCCGCACGCCGAGGGCGCGCTCCAGTGCGGCGATGCGCTTGGAGACGGCCTGCTGGGTGATCGCCAGCTTGGCCGCGGCCTCCTGGAACCGCCCCGCGTCGGCGGCGGCGACGAAGGTCCGGACGGCGTCGAGGTCCATGCCGGTCACTCTATGGCCACAACCGACGGTTGTGGCTGGGCGGTCCTGCGGTTGTTTGATCCCTGGGCATGGTGCCCGCTTTGATGCTTCCGGTCGCGGATCGGTTGTTCAAGTGGGGAGTGAGGGGCGTCGGACATGAGGAACGGACACCGGCTGGGACATCTGCGCGGACACCGGCTGGGGCGGCGGTTCGGGTGGCTCTGGGCGGCGTACGGGACCAGCGCTCTCGGCACGTGGCTCGCCTTCGGCGCGTTCCCGCTGATCGCCATCCGGGTGCTGCACGCCGGACCGGCCGAAGTCGCCGCGCTCTCCTCCGTGGCGGCCGCGGTGGGCGCGGCCGTGGCGGTGCCGCTCGGCCCGTGGGTGGAGTTCCGCCGCAAGCGGCCGGTGCTGATCGCGACGGACCTGGTGCGGTGCACGGCGCTGCTGACGATCCCCGCCGCGTTCGCGTTCGGCGTGCTCACCTTCCTTCAGCTCCTGCTGGTCTCGGTCGTCGTCGCGGCGGCCGACATCACCTTCCGCGCCGCCTCCGGCGCGTACCTGAAGACGCTGCTGCCGGCCGAGGACCTGCTCGTCGCCAACGCCCGGTTCGAGTCCACGTCCTGGACGACCACGATCATCGGGCCGCCGCTGGGCGGCGCGGCGATCGGGCTCCTCGGCCCGGTGGCGACGGTGGTGGTCGACGCGGTCAGCTACCTGCTCTCGGCCCTGGGCATCCGCGCGACGGGCGGGGACGAGCCGCGGCCCGAACGCCGGGAGGCCGCGCGCATGCGGGCCTCGGATCTGCTCGACGGCTGGCGGTACATCCTCGCCGACGCGACGCTGCGTCCGCTGTTCTTCAACACCGCCGTGTTCAACGCCCTGGTGATGGCCGCCCAGCCGCTGCTGGCCGTCCTGATGCTCGGCCGGCTCGGGTTCGCACCGTGGCAGTACGGCCTCGCCTTCGCCGCGCCCTCGATCGGCGGGCTGCTCGGGTCACGGCTGGCCCGGCCGCTCGTCACCCGGTTCGGACAACACCAGGTGCTGGTCGTGACCGGGACGCTGCGCGTGCTCTGGCCCATCGGCCTGGCCTTCACGGGGCCGGGCAGCGCGGGGCTGCTGCTGGTGATGGGTGTCGAACTCGGGCTCATCTTCTGCTGCGGAGTCTTCAACCCCGTCTCCGCCACCTACCGCCTTGAGCGCACCGCGACCGACCGGGTCACCCGTACGCTGACCGCCTGGACGGTGACGACCAAGGCCACGACCGCGATTCTGACAGCCGCATGGGGGGTGCTGGGCGGCCTGCTCGGCCCGCGTACGGCCATCGGTCTGGCCGGTCTGCTCCTGCTGGCGACCCCGCTGCTGCTCCCCCGCCGCGCGACAGCACCGCTCACCGAGTCGGCACCGGCACCGACCCGCACCTGACGGGCCGCCACCGCCGCGGTATCCCCGATCCGGCCGCGCCGCCCTCCCCGGATCGGTTCACCCCTCCCCATGCGGTACGGGTCCGTCAGTGTGCGCCAACGATCGTTGACCTGGCTGAAACGATCGTTTATACGACGGGTGTCGTCCGCGTAGGCTGCACGCCACATCACGACTGACCACTGATCAGGACCGGGAGAGCACCGGTGAAGCCCACGTCGTCCCTCCCCGAGACGCTGCAGCGATTAGACGCGCTCATCGAACGGCAGCAGCTGAACCGTGCGGAACTCCTCGACCCGCGCTGGCTCGCGGAGAAGACAGCCCTGCCGGAACGCACCGTCCGCACCCTCCTCGCCGGCCGGACAGCACCCCGGGAGGAGGTTGGTGAGCGGGTCTGCGCACGGGTGAGAACCCTCGCCGACTCCTACCTGGCCAGGACCGGGAGACGAAAGCCGGAGCTGGTCGCCGCGGTACACCG
Source organism: Streptomyces cyslabdanicus (assembly GCF_052663305.1). Classification (NCBI taxonomy): domain Bacteria; kingdom Bacillati; phylum Actinomycetota; class Actinomycetes; order Kitasatosporales; family Streptomycetaceae; genus Streptomyces; species Streptomyces cyslabdanicus. The sequence continues at coordinate 9,961 of NZ_JBQRUW010000042.1, read as the reverse complement.
GCAGTGCGGCGTCTCCGAGGTCTGGGCCCGGCAGATCATCGACGGCAAGAAGGTCCCCTCCGTCGAACTCCTCCACGGCCTGGTGAAGTTCTTCGACCTCACCGAGTCGAAGGAAGCCTTCTTCACCGACGAGGCCCCCGACGCCCTCAACCGCGCGCTGCTGCCGATCCTGAACAAGTACGAGAACCCCGAACAGGACCCCGTCCAGGCCCTGCTGAAGAAGTACGGCGTGGTCGCCGCGGACCTCCGCCACCACGGAAGCCTGACCACCGGGCAGCTGGAGACGCTCCTCGCCGGCGTCATCAGGTCCGTCATGCCCCCACAGGAGGACAGCGGCCGATGAGCACCCGCGCCATGAAGACGCTGCTCACCGCCCTTGGCAAGGAAGCGGCGACAGCCCTCCGGCGGCCGGCCGAACCAAGGGCCGTCATGCACGAGTTCTGCCGGGCCATGAGTGCGCGCACGGGCCGCCCCGTCCAACTGGTCTTCCGCTCCTTCCCCACGGACCTGCCCGTCCCGGTCTCCGGCATGAGGATCGGCTTCGTCGATCGCTCCGTCATCGTGGTCGAGCAGAGCATGCGCCCCGAAGCCCAGCTCGTCATCCTCGGGCACGAACTGTGGCACGAGGAGAACGGCGACTGCGGCCACCACGTCGCCGGCCTGAACGCAGCGGCCCGCGCCACCACCAGCACAGCGCCCGAAGCCGTGCGGCGAGCGGTCGAGCAGATCCTCGCCACGGAGGAGGTCCCACGGGACGCCCTCCTGACCGTCGCGGACCGGTCCGACTCCGTCGACAGTCACGAAGTGGACGCGGAGACCTTCGGGTTGCTGTTCGGCCGCGAGGTCCGCACGTGGATGACCGGCCGGTACGCGCAGGATCCGGTCAGCGCGACCACCGTGGAGGGCCGCCTGAACCTGTCGCTGCTGAACCGGAGCGGACGCGTTATCCGATGAGTCCTCACTTCCACGTCCCGTACATCCTCCCCACCGCTCTGCTCGCCGTCGCGCTCGCCGTGAAGGCCCCGACGTTCGTCCGGGCCTGGCGCGATCCCGACGTCAGGGCAACCACCCTGCTGCTGACCTGGGCCACGGCCGTCCTCGTCGTGATCACCCCGGTCAACATTCACCGACTCAACGTGCTCACCGGCGTACCGAACATCGCAGCGCCATGGGCGTACTCGTTCCTCACCGCCTTCAACGCGACCGGCCTGACCATGATCATGCGGTGGCGGGAGGCACCCTCCGAAGGCCGCCGACGGCGGATGATCCGCATCTACTGGATCTACGCGGCCGTCGGTGTCGGCCTCTGGGCGACGTTCCTCCTGGCCGACGCCCCCGAACCCCGCATCTACGACCTCGACACCTACTACTCCAGTACGCCGTGGATGCGCGAGCACATCCTGTTGTACGTGCTCGCGCACATGGTGTCGTCCCTGGTCGCCACCTCCATGCTGTGGAGGTGGCTCCCGGAGGTGACCAACCGGTGGCTGAAGAGCGGCGTGATCTTCCTGCAGATCGGATTCGCTCTGGGTCTCGTCTTCGACATCACCAAGCTGATCGCGGTCGGCGCCCGCTGGTTCGGCACCGATCTGGACTCGCTCAGCACACAGGCCGCGCCGCCGTTCGCGCTCCTGGAAGCGGTCTTCGTAGCCCTTGGTTTCATCGCTCCCCAGGCCGGACCGGCCCTGCAGGGCTGGAGCCGGGACCAGCGTGACTACCGGCGGCTCCGGCCCCTGTGGCACGCGGTCCGCGTCGTCAAACCCGCCTCGGCCGCCGCCCGGCTCGGCTTCTGGGCCCCGCTCGACCTGCGGCTGATCCAGCGCCAGCAGCGCATCCACGACGCTCTGCGCCTGCTCGCCCCCTACCTCGACCAGGGCCTCTACCGGCAGGCGTACGAGGCGGCCGCGGCCGCCCACGACGCCGACCGGGCCCACGGGATCGCCGGAGCCCTCGCCATCCAGGCCGCCGCCGACGCCTACCGCAACCAGACCCCCACCAGCAGTGGCCAACCCCACCAGGTCGCAAGCGACATCGCCGACCACATCGACGCCGTCTCCCGGGCCCTGAGCCGCCGCCGCACCATCGGCGGCATGCGCCAGCGGGTGACCAGCACAGAGAGCGTGACCGCACATGCCTGACACAGCCACCGGCAGGGCCACCGCCCTCGTCATCGGCGCGAGCGCCACGGGACTCTTCGCCGCCGCGGCACTCACCGAACATGCCGACGTCACCCTCATCGAACGGGACACCCTGCCCGACGGTCCCGAGCCCCGCCGCGGCGTCCCCCAGGCCCGGCATGCCCACCTGGTGTGGAGCGGCGGCGTACGCGCCTTCAACGACCTGGTGCCCGGCGTCGTCGACGACATCGTCGCCGAGGGCGGCCGCCTGGTCCACATCATGGGCGACATGGTCTCCCGCGCGCCCAACGAGGTGTGGTTCCGCCGCTTCACGTCGACACACCACCGCAACCTCGTCAGCTCCCGCGACCTCCTCGACGCCGTCCTGCGCCGGCACGTCCTCGCCGACGACCGGATCACCCTCCGTCAGGACACCACCGTCCTCGCCCTCGAGGGCGACGCCCGCCGTGTCACCGGCGTCCGGGTCCGCACCGGCGACGACACGGCGGTCCTCACCGCCGACCTCGTCATCGACGCCTCCGGCCGTGGCTCCCGGGCCCCCCAGTGGCTCGAGGACCTCGGCCTGCCCCGCGTCACCGAGCGGGAAGTCAACGCGGGCGTCGCCTACGCCACGCGCGTCTACCGCGCACCCGCCAAGGCCGCCAGTGACTTCCCCCTCGTCAACGTCCAGGCCAACCCGGCCAAGGCGCCCGGCCAGGGCGGAATCGTCCTCCCTGTCGAGGGCGGCCGTTGGATCGTCACGCTCGCCGGCACCCGCGGCGGCGAACCCACTGGCGACCCCGACGCGTTCGTGGACTTCGCGCTCGGCCTGGGCGACCCCGTCATCGGGGAACTGCTCAAGACCGCGGAGCCGCTCGGCGACGTCGCCACCACGCGCAGCACCGCCAACCACCGCCGCTACTACGAGAAACTCGCCCGCTGGCCCGAAGGGTTCACCGTCCTCGGTGACGCCATCGCCGGATACAACCCCGTCTACGGCCACGGCCTCACCGTCGCCGCTCAGGGCTCCCTCGCCGTCCGAGACGTCCTGCGCACCACCCCGGTCACGGCCCCCGGTCTCGCGCGACGCCTCCAGCGCGCCGCGGCCCGGCCCGTCGCCGCCGCCTGGGACCTGGCCGTCGGCCAGGACGCTTTCTACCCGGGCGCCACCGACACCCCGCCCACCGCCGTGGAGCGCTACCTCGCCGCGTTCGTCGACCGGGCGGTGGCCACCGGTGCCCGCAACCCGCGCGCGCTCGGCGCCCTCCTGGACGTGATGAGCATGGAGAAGCCGGCCACCCGCTTGTTCTCCCCGGACATGCTCGTCCCGATGCTGCTCGGGCCGAAGCGACCGTTCCTGTCCAAGCCGCCCCTCACCGAAGACGAGCGAGCGGCCGCCAACTCCTGACCAGGATCATCTCCGCTCCACTGGACCACCCCACCAGGCCTCGTACCTCTGGCGTACGGGGCCCGGTACGACCTGGCCGCCATCCGGCAGAACCCTGCGGACCAGCCCCCCTCGCCCGCCGACTGGAAGGGGACGGGACACGTGGCGTGTCTCGCTTGCACGGTTCCCCCACCGCAGGCGCAGGCCCTCTCACAGGAGCTGGTCCACGAGCACGGCAGCGGGGTCGTCCGACGCGGGGGCGGACATCGAAGGTGGGTACCGTCGGGGCATGATCACCGACTCGACCGACGGCACGGTATCCCCCTTCCCCGGCCAGGGCCGACCCGGGCAGCGGATCGGCAACCTCCTTGGCTACTTGACCACGCCCCTTCTGGTGGTGGTCCCGGCGATACTCGTGCGAGTCGGTCTGGTCGGCGACGGGTTGTGCGTGCTCGCGCTGTTCTCGCTCCCTTGCGGTGCCATGGCGGTGTACGGCGTCAATCAGGGCTGGCACGCACGACTGCACGCAGGCGGCCTGCTCTCCAGTCGCACGCTCACCGGCCGACGTACGGTCGATGTCACCCAGCTCAAGAAGGTCGGCTGCCTGGAGGTCTCTGGACGCGGTACCAGCGCTGACTGGCTCATCCTGACGGACATACACGGCACCCGAATCGTCATCGGCAAGCTCGCAGGTGGGAAGGAGACACCTGATGCCGCAGTGCGCGAGGCGCTGCTGAAACGCTCGGGTCCACCTGTTCTCGTCTCCGGCCGGGCAGCCGAGCGGCTGCGCGTCGAAGTCGGCCGCGGGTGGGGCAACCGGCTCCGGCCCGGACGCTCCGGATCCGCGGTGCCTGCCGCCTTCCTCCCGCTGCTCCTGGCCCTGGTGGGCATGCCGGTGAGTCTTGGCCTCGTGGTGGTGAGCCTGGCGCTCGGCGGCGTGCTGTGAACCCGCGGGCGACGGCGCTTACGCTGCCCGACGGTCAGTCGGCGCCCCCGACTGGATACCGCATGCCTCAGGCATACCCGAGAACGTTGGCTCGCTCGGGACGAGTTGTGTAAGCGAGGTCGCGGGTGGCGCAGAGCGCCCGGTGACCGGAGGCCCCGGGCCGGAATGCCTGGACTCCAGGCCTGGGAGCACGTCAAGGTGGGGTCATGAGCGATCACTCCGCGGCGCCTGTCGCGCCCGTCGAGGCCTATGAACCCCCTTACTACGTGGCTGTCTTCACCGCTGCGCGCACGCCTGACCAGAGCGGCTACAGCGAGACCGCCGCGCGTATGGAAGACCTGGTGAAGGACGTCCCTGGTTTCCTGGGGATGGACCAAGCACACACTCCTGGTGGGCTGTCCATCACCGTCGGGTACTTCCGCGACGCCGATGCCCTCACCCAGTGGCGGTCCGACGCCGAGCACCGCGCGGCGCAAAAGCGCGGGCAGGCCGACTGGTACCAGAGCTACACGCTGCATGTGGCGAAAGTGGAGCGGAGCCACGGGTTCACCCGAGCGTAGGTCTGTCCAAAGGACGGGATCAGGCAGAGCGGCCGCGCCGGGGCAGCAACTGGTCGTAGTGGACCACCGGGCGGCCGTCCGCCGTGTGCCGATCGACCGGTCCGGTGGGGGGGCTGCTCCTGTGGCGGGCCGATGACGGACTGACCGATCTGCCCGGCGAGCCAGGAGGCGTACGGCTCCTCGGCGGCCGGCCGCTGCGCCGCCTGGCGACCGAGACCTCCGCCTACTGCTGGCCACCGACCGCCACAAGCTGTCGCGCCACGCGCAAGGCTGATGCAGGGTCGGCGGTGCGGAAGACCGGGTACGCGATGGAGTCGGACACGCCCGCAGCCTGCCACAACCGCCGTCGGGTCACGCTGGACATGGCGAGAACACGGGTAGCGGCGGTGGAGGAGTCCGCCCCGGTCAGGCCGACGCCTCAGCCGAAGGTGACCCGGAACCTCCGGTTCGCCAGGCTGGGGTTCTTGGCGCGTACGGCCTCCACCCGCGCGGCGTCGACGACGGCGGATGCCACCCCGGGGGCCTCGCCCGCCGACGCGGCCACATGGCCCATCGGGTCCACGATGATGCTCTGGCCTGTACAGGTGGGGCCGGTCTGCCCGCAGGCCAGGACATACGCGGTGTTCTCGATCGCCCGGGCGCGGACCAGCGTGGTCCAGTGGTCCTCCTTGGCCGGACCGACCACCCAGGCGGCGGGGACGACGAGGGCCGTGGCACCCGCGTCGATCAGGAACCGGGCCATCTCCGGGAACCGCAGGTCGTAGCAGGTCATGACGCCGAAGGTGACCCCCTCCAGGGTGAAGAGCAGCGGCGAGGGCGAGTGGGCCTGGACACGCTCGGACTCGCGGTACCCGAAGGCGTCGTAGAGGTGGACCTTGCGGTACACCCCGAGCGGATCGCCCGTCCGGTCCACCGCGAGGACGGTGTTACTGGGCCGCTCGCCCTCGGCTGACGGCGTCTCGGTCATGCCCGCCACGACGGCGATGCTGTGCCGCCTGGCCAGCGTGCCGATCGCGGTGGCGAACGGGCCGTCGATCGGCTCGGTGTGCGCGACGATGTCCGCCTGGACGTCGAGGTCGGAGTACATGGCGTTCTCGGGCAGCACGACGAGGTGCGACCCCTGGGCGGCCGCCTGCCCGATCAGGGCTGCGGCGGCCTCGAGGTTGGCGGCCTTGTCGGTGGTGGCGTTGAACTGGCCGACGGTGGTGAGCATGGTCTGTCCGTCTCCTAGCGGTGCCGGCGGAGGGTGCAAAGGGCTGGAAAGCCGTCCTCGAACCACGCGTAGTCCGCTCCGGTCTTCGTCATGCCGCCCATTCCGTGGAGATCCCTTCCATGGCGTGGAGCGTCGGCATGCGCTTGAGCGCCACAGCCCCCGGATGCCCGGTCCCTGCTGGCGAGCAATCCGGGGCCGGCCCTTCCTACTCCTGGCCTTCCGTGTCGGGGGCGGCGCGGCTGGCCAGTCGTTCGTATCGCTGTCTGGCTGCTTGCGGAGTGCCAAGCCCGAGGCCGAAGGCGATCTCTTGCCACGTCATGCCGCGGCCCCGTGCCATGTGGAGGAGTCCGGCTTCCAGTTCGTCCATCTCCCCGCGCACCCGTGGGACGAGGCTCAACGCAGCCGTGATGTCGGCGTGGTCCACCTCCGGCTCACCGTCGCCGAGCTGTGCGGCCCCACTGAGCAGGAACGATACGAGTCTGACGGCTTCATGTGGCCCGATGACCGAGGGATGAACCTGTCGGTGGCGTTGCTCGTCGGTAGTCGCGTGTCGCTCGGCGATACGAAACAGGGACGCGTGGACGCGGTGCGCTCGCGCCTGTTCCGGCTGTGGGGGCGTGAACGGGTCGGCGTGCTGTTCAGGAGTCGACGGCATAAGAAGAGGATGAGGAGTTCATGAGCCGTTGTCAATGTTTCGTTTTGAACACTTCATTCAATCGAATCGGCTGATCCGAGACGCCGTTTGCGCTGTGCCTGCACAGGTTCGCGGTCGGGCGGCGCGGATCGACTTCAGCGCGGCCCGGGTGTTCACGGCGCCCCTCTTACGGCGGCTGACGCCCCCACAGGGCGTCATCGCCGATCGGGCACCCGGTCAAGGTGTTCCGGCAGGCCCAGCCGGAGCCTGCGCCAGCTGAACTTCCGCTATTGACTGGTCAGTTGAAATCACGTCACGCAAGGAGATCTGTCCACCCGAGGCCTCGCCGCGAGGGCGAATCCCGCGGGTTGATCGTGACTCGATACGGGCCCTGACATCCACCCCATGTGCCCTGAAGCCTGACCCGCCCACGCTTGGCATCTGACAGGCCCTTCGCTCCGGCGTTTCCAGGCGACCCGCTGCCGCACGGGTGAGCAGGCGTCAGAGATCACCTTGAAGGCCTAATTCCCCATCAATCTACCCCGGAAAGGGAACCGTTTGACGTGCCGTCAGCAATTGAGGGGGCGAGCCTGCGGGCCCCCCGCGTCCCCCATTCGGCTCCCCGATCCCAGCCCTTCCGATAGGCCCGAAATGACAGCTCTGGGGGTGGTCATTACGTTCAATCACACGTCGGCTGTCACAGCCGGCCTCTCAGAGAGAGGAGCAAGGCCCATGGTCATGACCCGTTCCACCGCAGTCACCGCGGCCATCTCCGCCGCTTCCGCACTGGCCGCGACAAGCATCACCTACGCGGCCGCCGCCCCCGCACAGACGCTCCAGGCGGCCCCGGCCGTCGTCCAGCAGGCGCCCGCCCAGGCGACGATGGGTGACGAAGGCGGACAGGGCAAGGGCAACGAGGGCGGCGGCGGTGGCCGCGGCGGCGAAGGCGAGCACGGCAAGCGCGGCAAGCGCCACCACAAGATCGGCCGGATCCACATCAACGAGCGGACCTACGCCGCCATCCCGGACGGCTGCATCACCGTCGTGAGCGGCCTGGGCTCCAAGAGCCTGAACATCCGCAACGACAGCAAGCACTCCGTCGAGGTCTTCCGCGGCGCCACCTGCGACAACGGCGCCCCCGTCGCCACCGTCGGCCCCCGCAGTGAGGCCAACGGCATCAAGCCTGGACACGCCGGAACCGTCTTCGCCAAGGACGGAGTCGTGGCCAGCTTCCGAGTGATCAAGCGCCACTACGACGACTTCGACTTCGACTTCGGCTTCGACGACGACGACTACGACTTCTGAACCCAGACACATCAGCAGCAGCACGCGAAGCATCCAGAACCCCGGCCCGCCGCAATCGGGCCGGGGTTCTGGCTTTCACACCCCCGAGCGCCCGGCGCATGGCGCCTACACCTGGCCAGTGCCTGACAGTCCACGCACCCTTGCGCGCCATCCTAGAACCGGACAGAAGGCTCCGCGAGAGTGCCCGCGCTGACGTCCTCCCGCGTCACCGGTTCACCCCCAAGGGGACTCCCGCTGAAACACCCCCAGTTGGCGGTGTTCCCCGGCATCGGACACCAGCCTTCTTGACGCCGACCGGCTGAGCCGAACGGGTGACGGAAGCGAAAAGCCGCATACCTGGAGCAGTTCCCCCACCACCCGCGGAGCGACAAGCCAAGGGGCGGGCTGGGGCGGCGCGGCACTAGCCCCTCCGCTGAACCGGCCGGCTCACTGTCCTCTCCGGGGCCCGGACGGAGATCGACTCCGAGCCCCGAGAGGGCGTCAACTGGTACGCGAGGGGCCACCTTTCACGCCGTGAGTTGGCGCGGGGGCGCGGGGCCGCCGATCAACGACTTCAGTGACAACCTCGTCCTGGCCGACCTGGAGGGGCTCCGCAATCCGCAGAGGGCCCCGATGCCGGCGCCGGCCACCTTGCGGCCCGAGCACTGGCAGATCTCCTGACGACCCGTTCCCCCGGACTGCCATGCCCGGGCCCCACTTCTCTGGCATGAGAGGCCCGGGCAGCCTCCGGCTACTGCCATGACGGGGTGTCGGCCCCCCGGTGGGCGGACCTGTCGAAGGCCGACGCCGGCCGGGTGAGGGGTCGTCATAGGCCCCGACTCCGGCCCTCACCCCTGCCCCTGCCCCTGCCCCTGCCCCTGCCCCTGCCCCTGCCCCTGCAGGACGGTGGCCCAGTCCGCGCCGGACTGCGGACGGCACAGACAGCAGTCTCCTCACGGGGCAGGACTGCCGGGATCCGGCCCGTAGCCATGGCCCTGCCCATCCCGGAATCTGATGAGTCCTTCGCACCGCATTTCCAGGCGACCCGCTGCCGCATGGGTGATCAGGCATCAGAGATCACCTTGAAGGCCTAATCCCTCATCAATCTGCCCAGCAATTGCGACAGATTGACGTGCCGTCAGGCAATGCGGAAACGGGTCTGAGGGTGTTTCGGGTCCCCCATTCGGCTCCCTGACCCAGGCCCTTCCCATACGCCCGAAATGACAGCCCTGGGGGTGGTCATTACGTTCAATCACACACCGGCTGTCAAAGCCGGCCTCTCTGAGAAGGAGCAAGACGTCATGATCATGACCCGTTCCAAGGCCGTCACCGCGGCCGTCTCCGCAGCCGCCGCGCTCGTCGCGACCGGCATCACCTACGCCACCGCCGCCCCCGCGCCCGAGGCGGCCCCGGCCGCCGTCCAGCAGGTACCCGCCCAGGCGCCGATGGGCGGCGAGGGCGGACAGGGCGGACAGGGCGGACAGGGCAAGGGCAACGAGGGCGGCGGCGGTGGCCGCGGCGGCGAAGGCGGCGAAGGCAAGCACGGCAAGCGCCACCACGAGATCGGCCGGATCTACATCAACGAGCGCGAGTACTCCGCCCACCCCGACGGCTGCATCACCGTCGTGAGCGGCCTGGCTCCACGAGCTTCAACATCCGCAACGACAGCAAGCACAGGGTCGAGTTCTTCCGCGGCGCGACCTGCGACAACGGCGCCCCCGTCGCCACCGTCGGCCCCTGGAGCGACGCCACCAACGTCAGGGTCGAGCACGTCAGGGGCGGCGTCCACGTCAAGCACGGAGTGGTCGGTAGCTTCCGGG